>NZ_JBPCXO010000487.1:0-44633 GCF_051008435.1 Endozoicomonas sp.
ACCAAGGAGCGGTAATGCCAAGAGCGGTCTGAAACAGGTCTTCCATGTGAGCCTTCAGGTGAGTTCAATGGGGTGAGTGAAGTGGGTAAATATACATGGTTACCCACTCATTTTTCAAAAGAGCCCATGTTGTTATAGGCAGCAATGACCGGAACGGAGTTGGGTGAGCTGATATGGTTATTGACCCATTGCTGGCTCAGGGTCCGTTGTTCCGGATTCCAGACAAACTTCTGAATACCGTGCGGCTTGTAATCCTCTTCGGTGCCCAGTAAGCCAACAAATACCGGGGCAAAAATCTCGGGAGTGTAGAAAGGCAGGCTGGGTGGCTGATTATTGACGATCACAGCGCCATAACCGTAAACCGCTACAGACTGTTCTGATTGAACTTTTTTCAGATCTTCACGAGCCATGTTGGCCGCTATTTTTCCGGCTACACGACGATCTTCGCCTGGTAGGCCTTTCCAGTCTTCAGGAATGGCATCCCGCCAGAAGAGCGTCAGGTTCATCAGATCATCACCGTCTGTGATCACGACCAGTTTGTCTTCTGCACCAAAGCCCATCAGGGATGGAGTGGAACCTGATCCAAAACCTTTGGTATTGGAGTAGGGAGCAATCCAGGCACCGTCTTTGGCATCCTGAGACCAGCCTTTACCTGTCCATTTAATGCCATGAAGAAAATCCCGGCTGACAACATAGGTCATACCATTGGGTTCCATAGCAAAGGAGTTACGAATCCAGCCGCTGAGCGGATCTTCCTTGTTGTAGGATTCATCAGGTGCACCTTCCAGCTTGATCTGGAACTGCTCCTTGAAGTCCCGACTCATAGCGACCATCCATCCGTCGTCTGTTACCGCCGTAATATAACCGTCATAACTGATGTTAAAGCCATTAACCTTGCCGGTAACGGGCGCTTTGATCTGATAGCGATGTTTCAGGGAAATAGTGGAAGATGGATCACCTGGCACACTGTCGCCATAAACCTGAATGGTGCCGTCGGTGCTGCCTAGGTAGAAATTATTGTCCGCATCCATCATAGGGTAGATGCCGCCAGCTTCTGCAAATCGCAGCATTTCCTGCAAGGCGTTATAAATTCTGAGAGGTTCCCATCCTGATGCGACCTTCTTCATGCGTTCTTCTGACCAGGCTTCATCCCAACCTTCGTCTTCACGCAGCATGACGGTGTCGAGGACTTCAAAAGACTCGTAATCCTGCTTGACCAGACGATCTGAACCGGAAGACCAGATGACTCTTTTACCGTTGTCGTATTTTCCGGAGATGCTGAAAATAAGATGACTGGGTCCCGTGTAGATATATTCCTTCTCGGCATCCGTTAGGCGGCGGTTTTTATCTTCAGGTCCTTGTACTGCAATCGCTCCCTGTTGGGCACTGGTGACGTGTGTGATCGGATAAGTCGAGTCAGCGAGGTAAGGGTTTTCAGGAGGAAGGCTGTTGGCTGAAGCCGCTGAAATGGACAGGGCAAGCGAAGTGAGGAGTGTTCCGGCTTTGCAGGCAGTGTTTCTGTAACCGGGCTTTCGGCTATTTGTGTATTTGGCAGGAGTCGCCTTTCCTGCTGAAAAATTCCATATCATTTTTATTATTCTCGTTAAATCCATGTCCCACCTTATTAAGAAAATGCCGCTTGTTCTGGATGACAGCCGTTCATTCGTTCGGGGTGAATGACATTTTCAGCTCATGGCTGTTTAAGAGCGCTACCGCATTAAGGTTGGTGACTTAATAATAACGATAAAGAGAGATTTGTAAACCTCCAATAAAGCCCGCCAGTGTCGAGGTTTTGGAGTTCCGGCATCGTCTGTTTGAACGATGAAGTTGTTGTGGATTCGGACCAAGGTGTGCACGGTAAAGCACGTGTTTTAAATGCGTCAAATAGCCTTGAATAATAAGCCAATTGCCATGATCCCGATGTCGTTTTGAGCCGTTACAGAACCGCATCTGAGCATCATGGTTGAGAACAAGACAGAGGCAAAGCGCTGGCATCGACTGGCGCATTCAATCATATGAGCACCGATCACAGTACTGCTTTTCAACAGATCCTTGATAACCGACGTTCTGTTCGGGCCTACACGGAACAGCAGGCCGACCAGATACTGTTGCAGAAAATCTTCCTGGAAGCACAGAAAGCGCCCTCTAATTGTAATACCCAGCCCTGGCATACCGCTGTCGTCAGTGGACTGCGCTGTCGGGCATTGGGGAAAAAATTGCAAGATGCTTTGAATCAGGGCTTGTACCAGATGGATTTTCCCTATCTGGGAAGCTATGACGGTCTCTATAAAGAGCGTCAGCACGGTGCGGCCAGTGATCTCTATTCAGCAATGGGAATAGCCAGAGACGATAAAGCAGCGAGGCATGAGGCCTTTATGCGTAACTTTGATTTCTTTGGCGCCCCTCATGCAGCTTTTCTGTTTTTGCCTGAGCAGTTTGGCATTCGTGAAGCAGCGGATCTGGGTATGTATGCCCAGACATTGATGCTGAGTTTGAGTGCTCATGGCCTTGCCAGTTGTCCCCAGACAGCCCTGAGTTTTGCCTGCGATACCGTGAGGGAAGAGCTGGAGGTGGATAGCAGTATGAAGCTGATGTTTGGCATCTCGTTTGGTTACGAAGACAAGGAACATCCTGCCAATGCATGTCGCGTTGGCCGGGCTGAACTGGACCAGAACGTTCAGTTTGTTAAATAAGGAGCCTGTCAGACTCAAGTCAATTTCAAGCTCGAAAGCTTAAGTCTGACAGGCTCAGGAGCTGTTTGTTCTGCTCGTTAGGTGCTTTAAGTAGTCGTCACCACAAGAGCAATAAAGGCAGCCATGAGCCTGAAATGATGCGGCCCAATTCATTGGGCCACAGCATATAAATAATAAGAACGAGGCTGGAAATATGAGAACCGAAATCTGTAAAAAACTGGGGATAGAGACACCCATTTTTGCATTTACTCATTGCCGTGACGTAGTGGTTGCTGTCAGTAAAGCTGGCGGACTGGGTGTGTTGGGTGCTGTAGGTTTTTCTCCTGAGAAACTGAAGGAAGAGCTCGATTGGATTGATGCTCATATCGGTGATCTGCCTTACGGTGTTGATGTGGTTATTCCACAGAAATACGAAGGTATGGGCGAGATGGACCCTGATAAACTGGAAAGCATGCTTAAAGGTATGGTTCCTCAGGAACACCATGATTTTGCGGCCAAACTGCTCTCTGAACACGGAGTACCTGAATGGCCGGACAAAGACGACGAGATGGGGCTGTTGGGTTGGAACGAAGCCATGGCTTCCCAGTTGATTAATGTGGCGCTTGAGCGTCCAAACTGCCGACTGATTGCTAACGCTCTGGGTACGCCTCCTGCTGACATTATCAAGCAGGTTCAAGATTCTGGACGTTTGGTCGGTGCGCTGTGTGGGCGTGTTAAACAAGCGGTTCAGCACAAGGAAGCCGGTCTCGACTTTATTATTGCCCAGGGCGGAGAAGGGGGTGGCCACACCGGTGATGTGGGCTCTATTGTTCTCTGGCCTCAGATTATCGATGCCGTGGGCGACACGCCTGTGCTGGCGGCTGGTGGCATTGGTGATGGTCGTCAAATGGCTGCTGCCATGTGCCTGGGTGCCCAGGGCGTCTGGACCGGTTCTCTCTGGCTGACCGTTGAAGAAGCCGAAGCCGAACCTGCCCAGAAAGAGTCTTACCTGAGCGCTACCTCTGAAGATACGATCCGTTCCAGAAGCTGGACCGGTAAACCTTGTCGCATGCTTAAGAATGCCTGGACGGAAGCCTGGGAACAGGAAGACACCCCTGATCCACTTGGAATGCCTTTGCAGGGATTGGTGACTGCTGATGGTATCCGTCGTACACACCATTATGCCGCTAAAGGTGAGTGTCAGAAGGTGGCGTTCAACCCGGTTGGGCAGGTGGTGGGACAAATCAAAGATATTGAATCCAGTCGTCGAGTCGTTGAGCGACTGCTGTTTGAATACGCCGACAGTATCACTCACGTCAATGAGCTTCTGGAAGAAGCCTGAGTCTGACTGAGTCAATAAAATCTGAGTTGCTGAGGGCGCACAGACAGAGAATGTCTCTGCGCCCTTTTTAGCTCACGGCTGTTTCGACGGGCGAAAGGAATTCAGGTGCTGCAATGAAAATAGAATTTACCCCTGAACAGGACGCACTTCGTCAGGAGCTGCGAGCCTATTTTAGCGAATTAATGACCGCCGAACTGACCGCCGAAGTATCCAGGGCAGTGGGTGAAGGTGGTGGTCCCCTTTTCTGGAAAGCCATGGACAAACTGGGCCAGGATGGCTGGATTGGTGTGGGCTGGCCAGAAGATATGGGTGGTCGTGGTCTCAGTGAGATGGAACAGTTTATCTTTGTCGAGGAAGTAATGAGGGCCGGTTTTCCTTTTCCGTTCCTGACGACTGAATCTGTTGGGCCGATTCTTGCCAAGTATGCGACAGCGAGAATGAAAGAAGAGCTGGTCTCGAAAATTCTGGGCGGGAAAATGATGCTGGGCATCGGCTATTCCGAACCCGGAGCAGGAACCGATCTGATGTCTCTTAAGACTACGGCAAAAAAGGACGGTGATGAATGGGTGATCAATGGCCAGAAAATGTGGACCTCTCTGGCGCATCACGCTGATTATGTCTGGTTGGCGGCGCGTACCAATTTTGATCCCGAAGTAAAAAGCCACTCGGCCATTTCTATCTTTCTGGTTCCTACGGATGCAGAAGGGTATAGCTGTTCACCTGTGCATACTCTGGGTGATGTTCGTACCAATGCTACTTATTACGACAATGTTCGTGTGCCTGCTGATCATCTGGTCGGCGATGAAGGCATGGGTATGCTGATGATTTTTGAACAGTTGAATCGTGAGCGACTTTCTCTGGTGAATGTAGGCTCCTTTCTGAAACTGTTCAATGACGTCACGCAATGGGCCAGCGATACAGAAATCCCCGGTGGCAAGACAGTGATTGATCAACCCTGGGTTCAAATCAATCTGGCTAAATGCCGTGCGGGCCTGGAAGCCTTGAAACTGATCTGTTACCGACAGGCTTCAGAAATGACCCGGGGCAATCTGGCCATGGAAGATGCTTCAGCCGCCAAGGTTTATGGCACTGAGTTTTTTGTTGAGTTCTATCGAAACCTGGCAGAAGTTCTGGGTGTCACTAGTACTCTGCACCGTGACTCCAAGGGGTCAGTGCTTAATGGCCGTCTGGAAGAACTCTACCGGACCGCTTCCATCATTACCTTTGGTGGTGGCACCAATGAAGTTCAGCGTGACCTGATTGCCCGGGGTGGTTTGGGTATGCCCAGAGCCAAACGTTAAGTTGCCCAGAGCGCCAAAATAGAAGGTAGCGATCATTATGGATTTTTCATTTAACGACACCCAGAAAGAAGTCCAGAATCTGGCCAACCAGATTCTCACTGATCTTTCGACAACAGAGCGCCTGAATGCCATAGACCAGCAGGAAGATCGTTTCGACGATAAGCTCTGGGCACAGCTGGCTGAATCGGGTCTGTTGGGCGTTGCGATATCAGAAGACAATGGTGGTATGGGCTTCGGTTTCACTGAACTCAGTCTCTTTATTGAAGAAATAGGCAGAACCGTTGCCGCTGCCCCGGTTATCCCTGTGCTGGTCAGTGGGGCCTTGCCCGTTCAGAAGTTTGGTTCCCCGGAACAGCAGAAACGTTTGTTACCCGACATAGTCACCGGGAAGAAACTGATTACAGCGGGTCTTTCAGAAGCGCTGGCAGAATGTCCTTCTGCCCCAGCAACAGTTGCAGAGCCCGCAGGCACAGGTTTCAAGCTGACAGGGAGCAAAATTGCCGTACCTTTTGCTCATAAAGCCCAACGCATTCTGGTCACGGCAAAAGTAGGTGAGGACGTCGGTGTTTTTCTGCTGGACCCTAACGCTGAGGGTGTTGAGTTGAACCGCGAGGTTTCTACGACTCGTGAACCCTGGTTCGAAGTGGTTCTGAGCGAAGCTCTGGTGGCTGAAGAAGATGTATTGGTCGCCGGACCTGAAGGCCAGGCTGCTGCACTCTGGATTGCAGAGCGAACGGTTGCTGCCAGCTGTGCCATGCAGGTAGGTGTTGTCGGCCAGTGCATGAAAATCACGGCAGGTTATACCTGTGAACGAGTGCAGTTCGGAGTGCCTGTGGGCTCTTTCCAGGCCGTGCAGCATCGGGCGGCAGATTGCTTTATTGATGTCACCTGTCTGAAGCTGACCACTTATCAAGCCGTGTCTATGCTGGACTCGGAAAAAGAGGCCACTAATGAAGTCCTGATGGCCAAAATCTGGGCGGGAGATACCGGACATCGTGTCAGCTATGCATCCCAGCATTTGCATGGAGGTACCGGAATTGATAAAGACTATCACCTCTGGCGATATTGCCTCTGGGCCAGACAGTTGGAAATGGTTCTGGGCTCATCTGCAGCACTGCTGGCAGCTCTGGGTGGCAGGATTGCTGAAGGGAAGGCGTTTGCTGAATAAATGACAGTAGCCCCTGAAAGGTTCAGGGGCTTTTTTATTGTGTCAGAGTAAATTCGATGGCTCCAAGGTGAGCAAAATCAGCTTTATACTCACAGGGTTTCCCCGGCAACAGGCTCCTAGATTGCCCGTCATCAGAACATGCCCTTTCTTGAGAGGGTATCCCGGCTTCAGCTGTTGATTAACCATCCATAACAAAGCCTGCCACTGTCCTTCCATGGTATTTCCGGAGGTGGTCTGACTCAGAGTTTGACCATTGCAGCTTAATGATAAGGCCGGAGTATTGAGATTATCGGGAATAGTTTGCCACTGTCCGATATAGAAGGCTTTGTTAGCGACATTATTGGCAATGATGTCCACACCTCTGGGTTGTCCGTCAAAACCCGGATCGGGGAGTTCGATGGCGGGGCTACCTCTGAAATAAAGGCACGAAGTGCTTCAGTATTTTGAACGTACTGTCTTACAGGGCGGTCCAGTTTGAAGGCCAGCTCCTGTTCTATCATGATTCGACTTCCCTGGCTGACCGGATAATCCCGGTCATTCTGCCATTGAGCATCAGAAAGCAAGGCTCCCGTTACAGGCTCGGAAAGTCCAAAAGTCTGTTGCCCTTGCTCATGGGTTAAGCCTGCTTTGTAGCCAATAATACGTTGACCTTCTACCAGTTGAAGATCCACTGTCTTTTGTTGTATTCGGTAGGCTTCCTTGATATTCAGGTCAGGACAATTTTCTTCCAGTACGGGGGCTGTCTGCTGAAAGCGCTTGGCGTTCATGATCTGAGCGGTGGCTTTGTCGAGCTGATCTGCTTTTTCAATAAGAAAAACCAGCTGTATACAGAAGGCGGCAAAGAGTCCAAAAAACAGCAGGCCTGCTATGGGGAATCGATTCATACTTTTCTTCCCTGATTATTCTACTTATGACTATCCTACCGTTCACCTGTTACCTGTGTCATAAATATAAGTCAAATGACTAATGTTACAGGAATGTAAAATATAGCTAACCATGTCACAGTTTCTTGACCTTAGGTAAAAATACCTATTAAATCAAAGCCGTACTCAGATGGAACTCCAGACAAATATCCGGCAGGGGTCAAACTGAGCCAGAGGGCAGTCAAGTGGATTGCCAACGCAGTATAAAATCAAAAACAGAGCTGTATCCATCCATGACGAGTCTAACCCGAATTATCCAAATTCTGTTGCTGACATTGCTGATGTCTCCGGCCTTAGTCAGAGCAGAAATCATCGCGACTATCCATGAAAGCCCGGCGGCTGAAGCCACCGTTCCTGAACAGGATGTGCAGGAAACCCGCGAGAAAATGCTGAAGATCAAGAAGCAGCTGAGCCAGCTGGAAAAAATCGAGCCCAAAAAGAAAGAAGTCCCCATTTCCGTTACTATTGACGAGCTAATCGGGCATCTGGATTTTGTGGAATATACCGAAAAGCTTAGAACGCTCAGGTTTGATCTCGCTTTTCGTGACTAAATCTCTCTCTTATTCCTATTTAGTATCCCTCTGATCATTTCCAGTTAGCCCACTCGTTCCCGTTAATTGCCCCTCTTCTCTGCCGATGCACTCCTTTAAAGTTCGAAGATATTTAGGGGAGATCTGTGGATATTCCAGGAAAAAAGCCAGGGCCTGCCACCATCGTGTCAAAGGGGGTTTCCAAGGATACTGACTCGCTGTCTCCGGAGCAGAAGAAACAGGGTAAGTGGCTGAGTAAGAAAGTCATGCTGAATGATGTGAAGACCAGCAATCTGATAGAAAATGCTTCGAAATCAGTCTCGGATTTTGGAGAAATGTCCGAGTATTCAGTGTCTTCCTACCCTTCAACCCCAGGCGGATTCAGTGATACCGAGCTGTTTCCTGAAGATGATGTCTTTCTGTTGGCTTCGCCTTTGAATGAAACGGCTTTTCTGGATAAGAAAACGCTGGGTACAGGGCGCTTCGCGACCGTCTTTCGGGTGACACAAAGCAAGAGTGAGGGTGAGCAAGAACACTTTGCATTAAAACACGCTCGTTTGGGCAGTGAGGGTGAGTTGGAGGCCGGGATTTTAAAGAAGCTGGGAGATCATCCAAATATTGTCAGAAGCTATGGGATGGACAAGGTTGATGGTGTCAGAGGGCTCCTGACGGAATTGGTTGAAGGCCCTTCCCAGGACAGTGTGATGACGGTTTTGATTGATCTCTATGGGAATGGCAGGCTCAGTAGTCAGGAGTTCTTCAATGTATTGGCATTTATGGAGTATGAGAAATTCCAGGCGCTGGATCATTTGCATAAGAAAGGCATTGTTCATAACGATCTCAAGCCCAACAACGTAATGATCGATTTAAAAAGAGGTCACTTGAAACTGATTGATTTTGGTGGAGCCAAAGAAAAAGGTGAGAAAGCCAGTTATAGCCATGAAGACTATGCCTCTCCAGAATTGTACCGGTCGGAGTTACTGAAAAAAGATGAGGTTAAAGCCAGTTATGCGACGGACGCTTTTGCTCAGGGTCAGCATCTTTATCGGTGTTTGACCAGTCATGGTCAGCTTCATACGCACTCATTTACCAATGGCGCAGAGCCCTGGGGTAAATATACTCTGACTCAACGATCTGAGTCTGCTTTTGAAGTGCTCAGGGCATTTCTTGAGTATCAGAAGCCGAATCCCGATGGCAGTCACAAACAGGCAATGATACCCGTCAGTCCTGAATGGACAGAGGGTGATCTGGAAGCCGAATCTGAACGTATGAAGTTAAAGGACTTTAACCTGAACAGCCAACTGACCTCCAGTGATGATATTCAAGGAATCATTAAATTACTGGATGGAAATTTAAGCGTCAGTGATGTTTTGCAAATCAAGAAAATGCTGAAAGGGAAATTGAATGCTGATGACAGTGAGACCGTTAAAGGGCTGTTGGATGGTGCATTGTCGTTTCATGATGTCCAGACTATCAAGCGATTGCTCTACAGCAAATTAACGACTCCGGATAAAGAAACAGTAGAGGATTTGGGGCATCTGATAGCGTCAGCAGAAGAGATGAAGAAAAGTAAAAGTCAGCTTACGGACATGATCAATGGTTTGTTGCATCCGGTACCCGAGATGCGGATGACGCCCGCGAAGGCTTTAGAGCATCCCTGGTTTACTGAGCGTACAATAGACACAGAGCAGGCCTTGAAGACAATTCGTCAGGCAGCTGAGCGCCTAGGAGATAGATACGATGACAATAAGGGTTCTGTATGATGGTCTCTGCCCTCTTTGTGTGAAGGAAGTTAAGCGCTGGCGTAATGCCCGATTCCGCAATGAAGTTGAATGGTTTGACATTACCGGGCAGGAAAAGGTGCTGGAAGAGTGGGGAATTGATCCACAGAAAGCCCTCCTGGAATTGCACGCTATGACCGATGATGGTCAGGTCTATACCAGCATTGACAGTTACTCTCTCTTGCTCAAAGAGTTATCTGCCTGGGCCTGGCTGGGTTGGGTTATGAGCCTGCCGGGCTTGAAACAGTTCTTGAAATGGACCTATGACTGGATGACAAAGGTCCGTTTGAAAAAAGAAGGTCGCTGGCCCGGCCAGTGCAACTCAAAGCAATGCAAGTAAAAAGCTAGTTCTCATCCTTCTGGAACCGGGCTCTGATTGAGCTAATGATCTCCTTCGCCATTTTCCCCATTCCCGGTCGTTGTCCCTCTGCAAAAGGCACCGGACGGCATAGCTCCATGGCCAGAAAACCGATCCTTGCGGTATAGAAACCAATACCGGCTCCCGTGGCGGCCTGAGTACTGATTGTGCTGATGAGTTTGCTGGAGGTCAGGTCTGCCAGTTGGTCAGTGATCAGATCCGTACTGCCAGCCAGGGCCATCTGGGTAAGAATCATCTTTAACAGTTTCATTCTTGCAGGCAGGGAAGGACGCAGGCCATAAATCTGACAGATTTCATCCAGCATCTTCAGGCAGCGCCAGCCAGACAGCACCATATCCAACAGTGCCAGTGGGCTGATTGCCACCATAATGGCTGTTTGCTGACTGTGACGGGAAATTCTGGAGATAGCCTGTTGATCCAGGTTTCGGAATAAGTGTTGATCCAGGTGCTGGAGAGTTTCAGCATCATCGGCGTAATCGGGCAGAGTGCTCAGGGCCTTTTCCAGCAAGGGCTGATGAGGCTTGTTCCGATAGAGTGCGTTCAATTTTGCCAGCCAGGACTTGGATTGTCCGGAAGACCGGGCTTTCAGGAGACCTTCGGCACTGGACTGTAACTGGTCGACGCCTTTGAAGTCTTTCTGGTAGCCAAAGTATTCCCAGGCAGCTTTTCCCAGAACCCCTGTCAGGCCAGCAATCAGCAAGCCAAATAGTGCTGCCAGAGACCAGTGAGCCTGAGAAAGAAAGTGGAAGAACTCCACCGTCTGCCAGGTAGCCAGCACGGTAATCAGGGCCAGAATGCCTTTGGCCGCACGACTCAAAAAACGCAAAGGCTTGAGTGAAAGTGAGGGATCACTTAATAACGGCAGATCCTGATCATCGCTCAGGGATTCCGGGGTTTCCAGTTCAACACTTTGATCCAGTGGGATAAAGAAGTCGTCTTTCTCTTGAGTGGGTTTCATTGGAATTTATCTCCCAGCAGATCATTCAAAACGCTGTCCAGGCGGATATGAGGTAACCGGCTTCCGTTGTTCAGTTTCAGCCCGGCAGGAGGCAGCAGGTTGCGCAGTTGCCACTGTTTGCAGTTTTGCCAGTATTCATTGTCGGGGTATTGTTCCGGCAGGGGAGGGTGGAGAAGAAGGCCTGGACCGTCCTCTGTATTGCCCTTTAGTACCTTCTGGCCCTGATGGTCGGCGTAGGTTGTGGAGCGAACAGAAGCGATAGCTTCACAGCGAATATCCACCTCCTTGAACGTAGCCTGGCGTTGTGACTCCCGGACCAGAGAGGCGGTGAGAGATCGCACTTGTTCATGCTGATCGGGTAAGACCTGATCGATTTTGCTGGCAGCGAAAACAATCCGGCCAATACGAGGCTGAATCAGCCGGCGAATCATATTGTTGGTGCCGTATTCAAAGTTTTGAAGAACCTGGGTCAGCGATAGCTTCAGGTTTTCCATAGCCTCCTGACCCTGGTTCAGACTCCTGAGGACATCAACTAGAACCAGCTGACGGTCAATGCGTTGAAAGGTATTTTTGTAGAAGGGTTTGACCCACTCGTTCAGATAATGCTGATAGTGTTTGTCACAAACCCGGAACAGCGCATTGTCGGGTGCCCCGGACTTTTCTTCTTCACTTAATGCCGCCAGTTGCGGCAGTGGAATAAACGGAAAACCACTCTCAGGGCTGTCAGGCGCTATGTGCAGCAATCTTCCGGGCTGGATCATGGTCAGCCCTTTTTGCTGGCAGCGTCTCAAAAATTCCAGCTGTTGCTGCCACAATGAACTCAGGGTCCATTCACTCAGAGGTTCCAGAGGGTCCAGGGCTTTCAACAGATCGATAAAGGGATCGTCAGACAGGGTTGCTGCCAGCTTTCGGCTTTGCTGACACCAGTCTTCATAAGTCATATTCAACAAAGGAAGATCCAGCAGCCATTCACCTGGATAGTCGTGTATTTCGAGGTAGAGGTGGCCAATGCCAGGTTTTTTTCCTGGGATCAGATGGCTGCGGGCACGGTATTTTATTTCCAGCAGACAGCCTGATTCCTGACGTGTGGCACTGGGCCATGCTTCTCTGTTGAGGGCATTGACTCCGTCCTGATAAGGAAACAGGGGAAGATCTTTGAGGGGGGATATTTCAACACCCAGCAAACGATCCTGCAGGGCCGGAGGCAAAGCGGTAAGAGCCGCATCAGGATAGTAACGCAGTTGATGGATCAGACTGGTGATCAGGGTGGTTTTGCCGCTGCCACTGAAACCGGTAACTCCCAGACAGATTCTTTTATCGAGCAGGCGGTCAACACCCGCAGCCACAGCGTCTGATGTGGAACTGGCCAGGTCTCTCGCCTTGTTGCCAGTTCTTTTCAACGTTTCTTTGAGGGCTTGCTTTCGCACATGAGTCATCTGTTTTTGTTGGTTCTATTGATAGTGCTGTCGCTTTGGGCCTTTTTCAAGGGGATGGGGCAAATCGTCCATTCGAACGATTAACCAAAGTGTCTTTCAAGCCACAGTATGCCTCAATGAGCGGCGTGCAGCCGCAGAACAAGAATGATAAGAGGGTCGCTGGGGATGGAGTTCGCTTTCACCGATGAACAGGAAATGATCCGGGATTCAGCCGAAAGTTTTCTTCAGGACGTTTCCACTTCAGAAGCGGTTCGGTCAGCCATGGTTACCGAAGCCGGTTTTGACTCCGAGTTGTGGCAACGTATCTGTACAGAAATGTACTGGCAGGCTTTAACCATTCCGGAAGAGTATGGCGGTCTTGGACTGGGTTATGTTGAACTGACCATTTTGCTGGAGGAAATGGGCCGGCGTCTGCTGTGTTCTCCTTTCTCTTCTACAGTGGGTCTGGGCGTCAATGCATTGCTGGTGGCTGGTAATGAAGCCCAGAAGCAACAATGGTTGCCACAGATAGCAGAAGGCAGTCTGACCGCGACTCTGGCTTATACCTCTCGAAATCGTTGGGACGCAAAAGCCGTTGATGTTATTGCCCAAAAAGAAGGCGATGGCTTTGTGCTTAGCGGTACCTACCAATATGTGCCCGACGGGCACACGGCGGATCTTCTAGTAGTTGCTGCCCGCAGTCAGGACTCTGAAGGTCAGAACGGTATCAGTCTGTTTGCTCTGCCTGCTGATACGGAGGGTGTCACCCGAAAGTGGACGCCGACTATGGATCAGACCCGAAAGCAGGCAGAAATCTCTCTGAATAATGTCTTTATCAGTGCGGATTCACTTCTGGGTAATGCCGGTGAGGCCTGGACGGATCTTGAAAAAATTCTGCAGCTGGCCGCTGTCGCAGTTTCTGCTGAACAATGCGGTGGTGCTCGACAGGCGTTGGATCTGACCGTCGAATACACCCAGGAAAGGGTTCAGTTCGGTCGAACCATTGCCAGTTTTCAGGCCATTAAACATCGAGCCGCTGACATGATGGTTCAGGTTGAGTGTTCCCGTTCGGCTATTTATTACGCAGCCTGTGTGGCTCAAGAGGCACTGTTTGAAAGTGCGGTGGGCGATGAGTTGCCCGTTGCCTCTGCTCTGGCAAAAGCCTACTGTTCTGATGCTTTCTTCCATTGTGCTGCCGAAGCTATCCAGCTTCATGGTGGTGTTGGATTTACCTGGGAATACGATCCCCATCTCTACTTCAAACGCGCCAAGTCCACGGAAACATTCCTCGGTAACGGTGCTTATCACCGTGAAAAAATTGCTCAGCAGATTCTGTAAATTCAGGGGAGATTACAACAATGAAAATCAGCTTCAGTCCTGAAGACGAACAGTTTCGTGAAGAGATTGCCACCTGGTTGAAAGAGAATCTGAAGGGTGAGTTTGAACAGCTGCGTCATCGTGGTGGACCCGGTGATGAGCATATGTTTCCAGAAGAACGAAAAGTCTGGGAGCAGCACATGGCCAAAGCCGGGTGGACGTGCCCGGGCTGGCCAGAAGAACACGGCGGTCGTGGTCTTTCTATTAACCAACAGGTGATCTTCCACGAAGAATATGCCCGTGTTGGTGGGCCGGGCCATATGGGACATATTGGTGAAGGTCTGGCAGGACCGACCATCATCGCGTTTGGTACCGAGGAACAGAAAAAAAGGTTCCTTCCGGGGATTGTCGATGGCACAGAGTACTGGTGTCAGGGCTATTCCGAACCCAGTGCAGGTTCTGACCTGGCCAATGTTAAGACCAAGGCGGTTCTGGATGAAGGCCTCGCTGGAGAAAAAGCACAATGGAAGATCAGTGGTCAGAAAGTCTGGACATCTCTGGCTCATGAATCTGACTGGTGTTTTGTGATCGCCAGAACCGAGCCCGGCAGTCAGGGGCACAAAGGATTATCGTTCCTGCTGGTGCCCATGGATCAGCCCAATATCGAAGTTCGCCCAATTGAACAGTTAACGGGTACTTCCGAGTTTAATGAAGTCTTCTTTGATGACGCAGTCACTGATGCAGACAACATAGTCGGTAAACCAGGCGAAGGCTGGAAGATCGCTATGGCTTTGCTTGGTTTTGAGCGGGGTGTCTCCACACTGGGTCAGCAAATGCATTTCCAGAATGAGCTGGACGAAGTGATTAAAGCGGCTCAGGAAAGCGGTGCTGCCGAAGATCCAGCCATACGACAGCGAATTGCTGATGCCTGGATGGGCCTTCGCATCATGCGGTACAACTCTCTGAGAATGTTATCCGGTCCTCAGGATGGCAGCCTGCAGAAAGAAGCCATGATTTACAAGCTGTACTGGGCGACCTGGCATTCTGATCTTGGCAAGCTGGCCATGGACGTTCGGGGCGCTGAGTCTGAAATTCTGCCGGAAGGTCCTTATGAGTTGGACCGGCTTCAGTCTATGTACCTGTTCACCCGCTCTGACACTATCTACGGTGGCACCAATGAGATCCAGCGGAACATTATCGCTGAACGTGCATTGGGGATGCCCAAAGAGCCTAAAGGCCGATAGAAGCAGACAGTTATCCGTTAACAGTTTTAATAAGAATTAAAGAAAGGAGCGGATCAGATATGCTGATTCCTGAGTACGTCAAAGGGCACAATCTGCTGGCGGGCAAGTCTGTTTTGATTACTGCGGCCGCCGGTGCCGGTATCGGTTATGCAGCGGCCATCAAGGCGGCTGAAGAGGGATGTCGTGCCCTGATGATCAGCGACATTCATGACGGTCGTTTGAATGAAGCGGCTGAAAAGATTAAAGATGAAACCGGGATGGAAGCTGTTTATACCCATGTCTGCAATGTCACTGTAGAAGACGACGTTCAGTCATTGATTGCAGCCGCAGAACAACAGTTGTCGGGTGTTGATGTGTTGATTAACAACGCCGGGCTGGGTGGCTCCAAATTGCTGGTAGAAATGGAAGATAAAGAATGGGACCGGGTTCTGGATGTTACTCTGACTGGCACCATGCGAATGACCCGAGCCATGCTGCCAAAAATGATGGAGCGCAAGTCTGGCGCCATCGTTAACAATGCTTCTGTTCTTGGCTGGCGCGCTCAGAAAGAACAGGCTCACTATGCTGCAGCCAAAGCCGGTGTCATGGCGCTGACGCGTTGCTCAGCCGTTGAAGCGGCTGAATACGGTATTCGCATTAATGCTGTAAGCCCCAGTATTGCCCTGCATGATTTCCTGAGAAAGTCAGCACCACAGGACCTTCTGGATCAACTGGCTTCCCGTGAAGCTTTTGGTCGTGCTGCGGAAGTTTGGGAGATCGCCAATATCATGATGTTCCTGGCCAGTGATTACAGTTCCTACCTGGCTGGTGAAGTGATTTCAGCCAGTAGTCAGAGGGCATAACAGCCATGAGCCAACAAACAGCCATGAGCCAAAAGAAAGCGACCACGGTTTTTAAATCGCCTCTGGATATGAAAGATAAGGTCGGTGAAGTACTGGGTACCAGCGACTGGCTGAAAGTCGATCAGGAGCGCATTAACCTGTTTGCTGAAGCGACCGGCGATCATCAGTGGATTCATGTGGATCCTGTGAAGGCAAAGAATGGACCGTTTGGCGCCTGTATTGCCCATGGTTACCTGACCCTGTCACTGGTCAATCTGTTTTTACCAGACATTGTCGACGTTCAGGGCATTAAGATGGGCGTTAACTATGGCTGCGAAAAAGTACGTTTCCCTAACACAGTCAAAGTCGGTTCTCGTGTACGTGGTGTCGGAGAACTGGTGCAGGTAGAAGAAGTCAAAGGTGGAATTCAGTCTACTGTGAGAGTCACAGTGGAAGTAGAAGATGAAGATCGTCCTGCCTGCGTCGTGGATACCATTTCTCGTTACTATCCAGAATAACAAGCCAGAATAACAACCATTACGTCAAGGAACCTGATATGAAAGAAGCTGTTATTGTATCCACTGCACGTACTGCCATTGGTAAAGCTTTTCGTGGAGCCTTCAATGATACTGAAGCGCCTGCCATGGGTGGCCATGTTGTCAGGGAAGCTGTAGAAAGAGCTGGTATTGAGCCCGGTGAAGTGGATGATGTTCTGATGGGGGCTGCTGCCCAGCAGGGAACTCAGTCATACAACCTTGGTCGTCTTTGTGCTGTGGCAGGTGGTCTGCCAGACTCAGTAGCCGGCATGGCTATGGAGCGTCAATGCTCTTCGGGTTTGATGACTATTGCCACAGCAGCCAAAAGCATCATGTGTGACGAGATTGATGTGGCTGTTGCCGGTGGTCTTGAATCCATCTCTCTGGTTCAGAACAAGCATAAGAATGTCTATCGCAACCAGTCCAAACTGGTGTTGGAGCAGGATGCCACCGCTTATATTCCTATGATTGAGACCGGTGAGATCGTAGCTGACCGCTATGGTATTTCCCGCGAAGCTCAGGACGAATACAGTTATCAGAGCCAGATGCGAACTGCCCAGGCTCAGCGTGATGGTCTGTTCGATCAAGAAATTGTGCCAATGACCACCACGAAAGCGGTGTTCAACAGGGAAACCAAAGAGACAACCTACGAAAAGGTTATCCTTGGTGCCGATGAGTGCAATCGTCCGAGCACTACGCTGGAGAGCCTCTCAGGTCTTCAGCCAGTCTTCAAGGACGGTCAGTGGGTTAAGGAAGGGCGTTTTATCACAGCGGGTAATGCTTCCCAGCTGTCTGATGGCGCATCAGCTTCTGTATTAATGAGCAGTACGCTGGCAGAACAAAAAGGTCTTGATCCATTAGGGATCTATCGTGGCCTGGCTGTTGCCGGTTGCAGCGCTGATGAAATGGGTATTGGTCCAGTATTCGCCATTCCCAAACTGTTGAAGCGCAACGGTCTGAAAATGGACGATATTGGTCTTTGGGAACTCAATGAAGCCTTTGCTTCCCAGGTCTTGTACTGTCAGGACAAACTGGGCATTCCCAGCGAAAACCTGAACGTCAATGGTGGTGCTATTTCCGTTGGTCATCCATTTGGTATGTCAGGTGCCAGAATGGTTGGCCACGCATTGCTTGAAGGCAAGCGTCGTGGAGTGAAATACGTTGTTGTCACCATGTGCGTGGGTGGTGGAATGGGCGCGGCAGGATTGTTTGAGGTCGTGTAATTGCTTTGGCGGTGGAGGCAATCAGCCTCCACCGTTCTTCTTCCTTTCCTATCAGGTTCCCAGTACTCCCCACCATAACAGTCCGATGGTCATGAAAATAATCATCCCGACAATGGAAATTACCAGTCCGGTCTTCATCCATTCTCCATCAGTGTGATAACCGTATCCCATCAGCAAAGGGTTTCTAGCGTGGCTATAGGTTGTCAGGTTGCAACCAATATTGGTGATACCGGCAATGGCCAGAACCGAAAGCATTGGGTCAACATCAAGTGCGATCAGGGCGCCCAGCAAAACAGGGCCAAGAGCCACCAGCATTCAGTAAAGATTATAACTCTGTGATCTCATCTTCATCACCGGCAACCTCATGGATATTTCCCATACCTAAAGTGGTTGAGTGAATGCGCTCGAACTGGACTCTGGAAGGCGGTCTGTTCTGCGGAAGAGTATTGAGGCTTTGAGAAATCTCACTGCAGTGCTGATTCAGAAGAAACTGCTGCCACTGTATATCGACATTCGTTGCACTCATTCGTCTCAAGTCGTTTCTGATCGATGCCAGCTGTTTATCCAGGTCTTCTGTGCTGGGTGTTTTCCTGCTGACATCATTGGCTGACCGTGCTCGTCTGCCAAGGCCGGGAAATCTCCTTCGGTGATCAGAAGAGTCTGAAGTTCTGCTGCCATCCGATTGCTGCCGACTGAGGATTCCAGGTGCAGGCGTTTGCATAGAGTCCTGGTTTTTCTGCCTTCTTAATCGTTCCTCTATGCGCCATTGATTCCGGCCATCATCATCACCTCCACCGGAACCTCCACAGCAGAATAAAAAGCGGAGGCAGCTCACCCATGCAGACCGACAGCCACTACCGGAGGTTGGCGTATTGCTGACAGGTTCCTGGGCAGAGGTGGTACTGATCTTTCCATTATTACTGCAGCTATAAGGTGCTAAATAACGGATACTCCATAGAACATCGGTCAGTACCAAACTCTCGGGAGTGGTGCCCACGTAGCTGATTTCTGAGAGAGTGGGTATGCTCGGCGTCTCGGCAAAAACGATGTTTGTGAGCGAGGCTTTTCCAGAAAACACTAAGAGTGAGGAACCACGGAAGTTTTGTGAGGGCCTGATTATGGGGAACTCAGTAAAAAGCATCGAGGTAAATCATTAAAAAATAATAAGAGTTTATATTTGTCTTTTATGAGTGGGCGTCAGGATCGATTTTTTACAGCGGTTGCAATAAACTGGAATGCGTTCCGGGCCTTGGCATTCAAAGTCGGACGATCAACGGGGAGAATAAAAACAATGGTAGACACCAAAGTTATAAAGACCGTTCTTGAAAAATACGTTGAGCTGGTTGATGCCGGTGATATTGACGGTATTTTGAATTTATACGACGAAAATGCAGTGGTCGAAGACCCGGTTGGTACTGATCCTCATGTGGGTATCAAAGCCATCGAAGATTTTTACCGCAATGGACTGGGACAGGCTGAGGCTTCTGCCCATTTGATTGGTCCGGTCAGAACCACCAGTGCCAATGAAGGGGCCATGGCGTTTCAGGTGAAGATCAAAATGGAAGGCATGAATATGCTGATCGACACTTTGGATGTCATGGAGCTGAACAATGAAGGCAAAGTTACTTCGATGAAAGCCTACTGGAGTTACGAAGACAACGTGGAGCAGCTGGCATGACACTGGAAGAGAGAATTCAGCGTCTTGAGGACATCGAAGCCATTCGTCTGCTCAAGCATCGTTATCTGAATGCCTGCGATACCAAGCAGGTTAAGAGAGTTCGGGAATGTTTTGCCGAGGGTGAGATTCTGATCGATTACGGGCCTGTTGGTGTGTTTAAGGATCGTGATCAGTTTGTTGAGTTGTTCCGGGTGATGGCTTGTCATAATCATGTGGTAGACCTTCATCATGGTGCCAATCCCGAAATCAAGGTAGAAGGTGACAGTGCGCTGGCGCGGTGGGCGCTGTTTTATTTCAATATTGATGCCCGCTCGGGAGCGACCAAACAGCTCGGTGGTATCTATGAAGATGAGTATCAGAGGATTGATGGGGAATGGAAAATCTTCCGTACCACCTTCAAAGCTCATTCTTTTCATAATACCGAGAAAGCTGGTTAGCTATGGGGCTTCACGAATTTGCCGTCTAGGAGCCTGCCGGACTTTTTCTCGCTACGGTCGGCTAAGTCCAACAGGCTCCTGGTAGCAACTTGAAATCCAATGGGTATAAAACAGGGATAGAAAGAGTTAGTTCTGACTCTTTCTATCTCTAGGCAAAACGCTCAATTTCTTCCTTATTGCTGGCCTCAGTGAGTTCACCCAATTCCTTCAGCTTCTTCTCGGTCAGATTCCAGTCATCAATCACATCTTGCTGGCTACTGGTTGGCTTCTTGGCAGGAGTCAGAAAGTCTTCTGTATCTGGATAGAAGGTTAACCCGCCTCGTCTTTCTCAACAGGAAAGGCCGAGTCATTCACTGCTATCAACGTATTCACAATCGCCTCTGCCTGCTCGTCGGGAAACAAACCGTATACACTGTCATCGTCAAAGTCGATAAAAGGCGAGTCATACAAAGCAGCAGGTTCCATCGTGCCATTTTGACAGAGCCAGTCGATGAGAGTATTGATAAATTCAATTTGAACCGAACCCAAGCCAGCGTTATTCAGGTGCTGGGCAAAAGCCTCTTTGGCAGCGTGTTGATCCAGCCCTACCAGACTGCGAATAAACACTCCTACAGATTCTTTAGGGTGCACTACTTCCTGATAGCGAACTTTGTCTTCTATACCTGAGGCTTCGAACAACAGGGTTTCCAGTTGCTCCAGATCCTGAGTGGTCACCGCCTTGCCCCGTTTAAGGCGTTGAATAGTGATCTGGTTTTCATTCTCTCTGACAAAGACCTTTACTTTTTTCTGATACTGTTCGAGGCCGACGCTGGTGGCAGGCAGTGGGACTTCTTTAATCTCCCCCTCATACTCATCGCCAAAACGGGTATAAACAATGACCTTGTCGCCCTTATCGAGAAACTGCATCAGGTTTCTCAGTGTGCGGCGTACCTCCTCCAAAGTACTCAGAGTGGTGTGTTCCCAGAACTCAACGGTTTGAATCCGTTGCAACAATCCCAGGTGGGCCGCCACCATGGGTATGGAACACTTGGCTTCCAGTCGTTCGCCCGCTTCTACTACCCGCAAGCGGCGAGTTTCAGAAATAACATTCGTGTTCAGCTGCTCAAGTTGCATGTGCAGCAACAGATGATCAAAGCGTTTGGCTAGCTCGTCATCGGCTTCGTCGTCATTGATGGCATCGGCTTCGGTGGGCAGGCTGGCGATCTGGTTAATAATCTCGCTGTACTGCTCATCGGTCAGGGCATCCCAGATCTCCCGTTTCAGATACTTCTCCACAGACTCACGTTTTGGCCGGACAATAAAGTTATCCAGCGTCATACCGGCTACCTGATGATGAAGAATATCCAGCACGTAGGCACGAAGTGTCAGGTCGCTTTCCTCTTCGGCCTTGTTGAGTCCGTGGCTGAGCTCCAGTCTTTTCTCAAAGATCAACTGCGCTAAGGGCTTCTGGCTGGAATCCGGTGCACCCTCGGGTTTCTGTTCAAAAAACTCAAAGTTCTGGCAGTAGTCAAATACTTTGAAAAACTGTTTGTCGTTTGTTTTCTCTCTTTTCTCTCTTTTCTCTCTTTTCTCTCTTTTCTTATCAAAGGTCAGATTCGGGCCAAAGAGTTCAGGGCACACCCGGGTGCCCCGGCCCACCATCTGCAAAAACTTGACCTTGGACTGCACGACCTTGAAAAACACCAGATTGACCACTTCCGGCACATCAATGCCGGTATCCAGCATATCCACCGACAGGGCTATGTTCAGGGGGATCTTGCCAGAAGGAACGATGACCTCTTTAAACTCATCAATCAGGGTTTCGGCGTAGTCTTCCTTGTTCTTATAGGTGATCACTCGGGCGAACTTGCCTGCCCACTTGGGATACTGGGCATCAAAACGTTTCTGGATAAACTGGGCATGGTCATTATTAGCCGCGAAGACGATGGTTTTACCCAGCCTGTCGCCGCCGCCGACTTTAATGCCTTCACGCATCAGGACTTCCAGCATTTTATCCACAGTGTCGGTGTTGAACAGAAAGCGGTTCAGCTCTGAAGGCAATACTTCTTCCCGGCCTTCAAGCCCTTCTTTCTCGTCCCACTCTTCCTGTTCTTCAGGGGTGAGGTCTTTGTGCTTTTTTACGCCTTTACGCATGAATTTTAGCGGCACTGAGTAACATTTTGGGGGTGTCAGGTAACCGTCTTTAATGCCTTCTTCCAGTTCGTAGGCATAGGTCGGTACGCCCGCTTCCAGCTCAAAAATGTCGTAGGTGTTTTTATCAATATCGTTCTTGGGCGTGGCGGTCAGCCCGACCAGCAGGCTGTCAAAGTAATCAAAAATAGAGCGGTATTTTTTATACACCGAGCGATGGGCTTCATCGACAATGATCAGGTCAAAGTGTCCGACACCAAACAGACGACTGGCGGCAGGTTCACTGAGAATGTTCATCATGGTCGGGTAGGTGCTGAAGCACATACGGCTTTGCACTTCTGCCGCAGTGAGCCCTGATGACAATATGGTGGGGGATGTCCGGGGCAAGTGCCGGGCAAAGGCTTTTTTAGCCTGAGTGACCAGGGCGTTGCGGTCGGCCAGAAACAGGACATTCTTGGCCCAGTTGTTTTTGAGCAGCAGATCAACCAAAGCCACAGAAGTCCGGGTTTTACCGGTGCCCGTCGCCATGACCAGCAGGGTTTTCCGCTGCCGGTCATGCTCGAATTTTTCGGCAATATTCTCCAGCGCCGCTATTTGATAGTAACGACCGGCAATGGCTTTATCCACAGGCGCTTTGACGATGGGCAGCTGATTGCGGCGGCGATCCACCAGTCGCTGTAATTCGTTACGGGTGCGGTACCCTTGCACCTGACGCTCCGGGTACAGGGTGTCGTCCCAGAAATAAAGGTCATACCCGTTGGTGTAATACAACAGTGGGCGCTGGCCGTATTGTTTCTCAAGACAGTCTGCATACAGCTCTGCCTGTCGTTTGCCTTTTTTGGCCGAATGACGGGTGCGTTTGGCTTCTACCACGGCCAGCGGTTTGTGGTCTTCTCCCCAGAGTACATAATCAACAAAACCCGTGCCCGATGGGTTGGGCATTCCTTCCACTTCGGTCTCAAAACTGACGCCAGCCTTTTTTGCCTCTTCGGAAAAGTGGCTGACGGAATCAGCGCAACTTAAATCCCAGCCCATTTCCCGCAGGTATTCGTCGATCAGGTATTTACGGGTTTGCGCTTCGTTGTAGTCGTGGCTGTAAAGAGTGCTGTAAAGAGTGCTGTAAAGAGGGCTGTCGGCGGCCGCCTGCTCAGCGGCTTCATTGGCCGCTTTGGTTTGGGCCACTTTCTGGCGAAGCTCTGCAATCTCATCGGCCAGTTGCTGGTTGCTTTGTTCCAGCTCGGCCTGTTTTTTGGTGGCGGCCTGGTCCTGTTTTTTCAGGGCCTGTTCATGGGCTTTCAGCTTTTTAGCGGTATTCAGATCCAGCTGGGCGTCCAGCATGACGGTGCGGGGGATTTTGTCGCCGTCAAACACCTGATCGCCAGCGGGGTGCTCTGAATAGGTTTTATCCAGCCAGTACAGAAAGTGGTGCAGCTCTTGCAGCACATAGAAAGCATCTGCATCCGTGAGCTTGGATTCAGAATGAGCCGCCCGGTTGCCCACTTTCTGAATGGCCTTTAGTTTGGGAAACAGCCCACTGGCCAGGCTGTTACGGAAACTGGGCTCATGAATCAGTGCGGCCAGGTGGGTGTCATACGGTTTTTTCAGCCATGGGTCGAGCCGATACAGGGTTTTTACCGCCCGCTCCAGGGCATAGCGGGCAAAGAAACAGGCGCCACGAGGGTTGGCGTACACCAGGCTTTCCGCCTGCTCTGCCGAGTCCTTCAGCTCAGGCCGCTGAGAAATGCAAAGTTACTCATGGTCGTCTGTTTCCTTTTATTTTATTTTTCTTCGCTCATGGCTGTTTATGCACTTTCCGTGATCGAGTCCGGCAGGGTCAGTTCGCCTTTGAAGGCTTTTTGGGTAAGGGCGTGGAAGAGTATGGAATATTCTTTCTGAGAAGACATTAGATAGTTTTTCTGCTCGTTTATTATAAATATCTGACTAAGGCAGTTTTCCTGAACTTTAAGAGGCGGTACTAAAATTCCAGTATTTTTAACATTATTGGCACTGATTGTGTTGAGGCCAGATGTCGTCTTGCTAGATTTAAATAGTTGTCTCCTGCCACCTTCACTATTAAGATATAGGCTGGCAAATTCAGGCAATATTTTTGTTCGGTCAAAACGCACTCTTATTAAATGGTTTTGATGTACGCAGTTTTCTACGGAAGCATCCCAAACAGCACACCTTCCGATTTCATTTTTATTTCCATGACCCTCAACAATCAAAACATCACCAGATTCTAAACATACTCTCTCTTTCTCTGCTTGTGAAACTTTGATAGTTTTCACTTCAGATAAATCAAGCCTTTCACGATACACATTCGCAACTCTTAGATAAGGCACTTCTATCGGCAGTGTCACTCTTCTATGGGAAACCTGAAGGCCACCTTGAACTATTCCAAGTTGGCACACAGTATATCGCTCCCATCCTTTCGGGTTAATGACTGGATCACCTAGGGACTCCAGAAACACCGACTGAGCCAGCTGGTTCAGCTCGGTTTCCATCTGCTGCGCCTGCCTGCGAAGCTGGTCGGCCTGATCCAGCACTTGGGCTATGTGGCGTTGGATGGGGAGGGGGGGGGAGGGGGATTAGTTCGTTGTGAACCAAGTTTCTATTGAGTGTTGGTACACCTGCGCCTTGCAGGAAGCGTTCAAGCTTAAATGAACTCAGCATATACATGACCCATCGAGGGTCGTTACCGTGAAAGTTCTGAACGTATAAGGCCGTGTTCAATGGCCAGTAGTCATCTTCAATAAAATGAACTTTTCCTATTGTCCCACTGCGGCCAGTTACAACACCAGGCCCCTTTACCTTGTATTGATTATGTGAGCCGTGTTCTCCATTTGCAGCAAAGACTGGGTACGCACCGGGGGTTCTATCACTAACTGGAAGATCGTACCCACGCTTTAACGTAGCAATTTCTTTAAGAGGCTTTAATGGCCAATTTTTAGAGTTGACAAAGAAGCTCACACCAACCCCTCCAACTCACCCACACCCTCAGTCATTGCTTTCTGCAGCGCCTTAATCCGCCCAATAATCACCTCAGGCTTGTCGTAGGTCACTGCCTCATAAACGACTTCTTTATACCGATTAATGGAGAGATCGTAGCCCTGATCCACAATGCTTTGCTTGTCTACCATAAAACTCTGATCGGTTCGGGCCCGCTGGGTTTCCCCTTTCAGATCATTAAACCGTTTGAGAATATCGGGAATATTGTTTTGCTCGTGAATGGGGGCAGCATCGTCTTTGGCAAGCGGAGTGCGCTTGTCGTCTAACGAATAGCCATCGGCCTGCATATCGTAAAACCAGACCTTGTCGGTACCGCCGCTGTTGGTTTTGGTAAATATCAAAATGGCGGTGCTGACGCCTGCATAAGGTTTGAACACACCGGAAGGCATGGAAATAACGGCTTGCAGTTTCTGGTTTTCCACCAGAGACTCGCGGATTTTGGTATGGGCTTTGGTGGAGCCAAAGAGTACGCCGTCGGGCACAATGACCGCTGCCCGGCCACCGGCTTTCAGCATTCGCAGAATCAGGGCAATAAACAGCAGTTCGGACTTTTCGGTGGGCTGTTTCTTTTTCTTATTGCCTTCTTCGTCTTCTTTCGACGATGTGGCTTTCTTTTTAGCGGTCTTTCCCAAGGCTTTCAACAGGTCTGGAGAGATGGCATCGTAGTTCACCGAACCTTTAAAGGGCGGGTTGGCGAGAATCAGGCTAAAGGCTTCTTCTATATTGTTGTCGCCCTCGTCAGAGAGGCTGTCCCGGTAGGCTACAGTGGGGTTTTCGATGCCGTGAAGCATCATGTTCATGGCACCGATACGCAGCATGTGCTGGTCGAAGTCAAAGCCGGTAAACAGGCCACTGCCAAAGTGTTGTTTATGTGCCTTGTTCATGAGCTCGGTGCGGAAGGCTTCGCTGACGTACTCTTCAGCGCCCATTAAAAAGCCGCAGGTGCCGCAGGCCGGATCACAAATGGTGTCGTCTACCTTGGGGCGCATCAGCTCCACCATCATGCGGATAATATGGCGAGGTGTACGGAACTGACCATTCACACCGGAGGTGGCCAGCTTGGAGAGCAGGTATTCGTACAGGTCACCTTTGGTGTCCTTGTCCTTCATATTGATGCCGTCCACCATCTGCACCACCTGATCCAGAATGTCAGCGCGGGGAATCATAAAGATGGCGTCTTTCATATGTTGAGCAAAGGAGCCGTGCTCACCGCCCAGCGTTTTGATTTTGGGGAATGCGTGGTCCCTGATCAGGGCAAACATCACATCAGGGTCAAGGTTTTTGAAGGTGTTCCAGCGCAGGTTCTGCTCGTCATCGCTGAAAATGTTTTTGACCGGGCGGCCCAGTTGTGCCTGACGGTCCAGTGACAGCTGATTGTCGTCCAGTCGTTTGATAAACAACAGGTAGGATATCTGCTCAATGACTGATATCGGGTTGGTGACACCTCCTGTCCAGAAAGTGTCCCAAACCGTGTCTATCTGGTTGCGTATTTTGGAGTTCAGCATGAAGGCTCATCAAGGTAACGGGAAATCGACTCCATCCTACCATGGAAAAAACACGCATTATATTGCTTTGCAGCACTGCTCCGGGTGGGCAAATACTGATTATTTACTCAGACGACCTGTATTCAGGCTTCCTGTATTTAGCCTGTATTTAGCCTGTATTTAGAGAGGAGAGTGACTGGTCATGGTTGGGTTTACGGGCTGACCGGTCTCGTAAAAAGACTTCAGGTTCCCCGCAATCTTTTTCACCATCCCTTTGACAATGATTCTGAACAGCAGTCGGTCGATCACTTTTCCGAACAGTCCTCCACCCAGTTCATAGGTCATGGTGGTGGTCATTTCAGTTTGATCCCCAACCGCTTTTATCTTGTAACGAAAATTCGCTTCCTTGAAAGGTGGCGCTACTTTGTCACCTTTATGCAGCCGCATGATAAAGCCCTGCTGCTCCTGCCAGTGAATGATGGTTTCATCGAGATATTGGCCGTTCTTCTGATAAACCCTTCGGCTGGCCCCAACCCCTTCCGAGGGACCCTCATGCAGTTCACAGTGGGTCAGATTCGGGACGTAATTAGGCGACGAAGTGAAATTTTTTAGCTTTTCCCAGGATTGCTCCAATGGCAGGTTGATCATAACCTGGCTGCTAATCTCTGAACTCATTCCTTAACCCTCGGCGTTTGAAGCATCAAGAAAGGCGGGTCTCTCACCACCGCCATGAACCGTGACATCGGCACCACTGACGTAAGAGGAGAGAGAAGAAGCCAGGTAGAGGCAGGTATCGCCGATATCAGACGGGGTTGCTAGCCGTTGCAGAGGAACTGTTTTAGCGACGCTGGCAATACCTGCATCGTCTCCATAATGCATGTGAGACTGTTCTGTCAGAATCATACCGGCAATGACCGCATTGACCCGGACTTTTGGTGCCCATTCCACTGCCAGTGAGGTGGTGAGATTCAATAAGCCGGCTTTAGCTGCACCATAAGCTGCTGTTCCGGGTGAAGGACGTTTGGCACTGACACTGCAGATATTGATGATGGCACCACCCTCTTCCTGCTTTTGCATCACTGCATTGGCAATCTGGCACAGATTCAGGGGGGCAATCAGGTTCAATCTTAAAATGGATTCTGAAAAGCGAGGAGAAACGGTAGCTGCATCGGCGTTTGGTGCTCCACCGGCATTATTAACGAGAATATCCAGACGACCAAAGCGCTCTACGGTTGCATCAACCAGCTGTTTAGCCTGTTCAATGTCTCGAACATCACAGGAAAAAAACACGGCTTTTTTGCCGTCATGCTCCGGCATATCTTCGGGCTCATTGCGACCACAAATGACGACATTGGCACCCTGTTCGAGAAAACGTTCGGTTATGCCTTTTCCTGCGCCTTTGCCACCCCCGGTTACCAGCACCACTTTGCCTGTGAAATCCAATGGGTTTTGCATGTTGGCCTCTTGTTATTTTCTCTGAACCCCATTTTATTCTGCTTGGACAATAAAATGAGTTTCTTAGTTTATGGCATGAATGGGGCGATGTTACCCACTGCCCGGAACTCTGTATTAGTTCATGTGGACGATTTAGGGAATGTGGCTGTGATAGACCCCCCCCCCCTGAAGAGGATTTTCACTGGGGTGATTTAAATTGATTGAGTCTGTTGTTCAATGTTGATGAGTGAAAAGTAATTTTAATACACATTCAAACAAGGTTGACTATATTCCCCTTAACTTGCGCGTCATAACTCATTTGAATTTCCTGTCCTAGCCAACATCAGGTAGTTGTATGTCTATGTTTAAGAGACTGGCTGTCTTGGCAATGTTTGCCATTCCTGCCGGGGGTTATGCTGCCCCGATTTTTTTTCAAAAGATGCAGACCGTGTTGAGTCTTTGAATGCTTTTGTCCGGGAGCACGAGCAATCAGAGAACGTCCTGAGTGATAAAACCTTTTTGCCTGAAAAGGTGATTATTTTTGGAGACAGCCTTTCAGAAATAGGGAATACGCAATTGTTGCTGAAGACTCTGGCCGGTAAGGAAACACCCGGAGTTATCTTCAAGCCCCTGAATCAAAATGCTAAATTTCAAAAGCTATTGAGTTACCTGAACATTTCTCTTTCATCGGTAGAAAATCTGGAAGATAAGATCGCAAGATTTTTTATTCGTATAATAGATTTGATACTGTTGTTCTGGGTTTTTTGTCATAAGAATCAGTCTTTGGATTTTGAAAAGAAAATCTCCTGCTTTTTATGAATCCCTCTGTTGCCTTCCAGTTGGGTCAGCTCAAGGCCCTTTTCATTAGACAGTTTTTCTACCATCTGACGGTTGAAAAGGCTGTTATTGGTGTCTTCAAGGTAATCTGATATCAAAACCCACTTTGCATCGACTATTTCATCCTGGTCCTGAATATTGATGGAATACGTAGCAGGAAGCATTCTACAAATCAGGTACATATTCGATTTACCAAACCGGTAGGGGTGCTTGACGGTCATTCCTACCAGGCCTGCGAAGTGGGATTCTATGCCTGTTTCTTCAAAAACTTCTCTCTGGATGGCCGATTCTATAGGCTCTCCCAGCTCTATATGGCCTCCGGGAAGTTTGTAGCTGTCCATGCCATGTTCCTTCACAACCAGTACTTCGCCAGAGTGATTGGTGATCAGGGCACCTGCGCCGAGGGTGTGCGTAGGGATGAATGGGACAAATGCATCGGGGGCATTTTTATAGATCAGCGTCAGTTCTGTCTCCAGGCAGTTATGAAATTTAAATCCTTCTCTTATGCAGGGTTCGATCAGATGTGACTGATGTATAGGCAGGGTCAACCAGATCAAATTCTTCTTCGTGCGCTGAGCAAGGTTGATGATCTCGATCAATGAGGCATGAAATGAGGCATGAAAAGTCTTACTGCAATCAACGATCGAGTCACTCTCGATGGTAATACCATTAAATTTGTCTAGTACGAACTCCATTTGAGGGACTCTCACAGCTTTATTATGAGGTGGAATCTCTATAAAAGCGCTGCCCAAGTCAATGGTTCCTGATGATCTTCTTTTTAAGATCCGGTAAGTCATCAATCAGGTTAGCTACCTGAGCCGACGTCTCTTAGTCCACACAGACGATGAATGCTATGGCTGGCATTGAAAAAATCTCTTGCTAAGAAAAACCGTGCAGTGAGTCCGTTTCATCTCTATTCGCTGGCAGGTTTCAATCATCAGGAGATCAGGTCATGAGCAGGATTCCAGAAGCTGCCTTTCTAGAGGTAGAGGATGGGTTAACCCTTCATTATCAGGAAGCAGGTGTCGGCCCTGCCGTTCTGTTCATTCATGGCAGTGGGCCAGGAGCCAGCGGCTTTAGTAACTTCAAGGGCAATTATCCGGTGTTTGCCGAGGCCGGGTATCGAGCCATTGTGCCTGACTTGCCTGGTTATGGCCTGAGTGACAAGCCTGAAACCGAATATACGCTGGATTTCTTTGTTGACGCCATGATGGGGCTGATCGACAAGCTCGGAATCGAAAAAGTAACGCTGGTGGGTAACTCTCTGGGTGGGGCCATTGCCATCAAGATGGCTTTGGACAAGCCTGAGCTGGTGGAAAAACTGATCCTGATGGCACCGGGTGGTCTGATGGAGAAAGAGCGCTACTACCTGGAGATGGAAGGCATTCAGAAAATGGGTGCTGCCTTTGCTGCCGGTGAATTAAACGAGCCGGTTGGCATGAAACGGCTGCTGGGTCTGCAACTGTTCAATCCTGATCAGATCAGCGATGACATTGTTCATGAGCGTGTAGCCATTGTTCTAAATCAGCCCAAATGCGTTCTGTCCACTATGCAGGTACCTGTTCTGACAGAGCGCCTGAAAGAGTTGCAGGGTCCGATTCTGGGATTCTGGGGAATGAACGACAAGTTCTGTCCATCCCACGGTGCTCAGACCATGATGGAACATTGCAGCAATATCCGCTTTAACCTGCTGAGTGAATGTGGTCACTGGGTCATGGTGGAACATAAAGAATTGTTTAACCGTGAATGCCTCGACTTTATCAAGTCTGGTCACTGATCGTCTAACGAGGCCGCAAGAATGAATAACGAACAAAGAGCCCAATACGGGGATGAGCTTTACGAAGCTCTGAAATCCGGTAAGACCATTGACCCTTTCACTGACCGTGAAGCACAGATCAGCATAGAAGATGCATATCATATCTCGCTGCACATGGTGGAACGCCGGGTAGCCAATGGTGATAAAATTGTCGGTAAAAAAATTGGTGTAACGTCCAAAGCCGTTCAGGAAATGCTGAATGTGCATCAGCCTGACTTTGGCTTCATCACCCGTGAAATGTGGTTCGACAATGCTGAAACCATTTCTATTTCAAACAACAAGCTGATTCAGCCCCGGGCAGAAGGCGAAATTGCTTTCAGACTGAAGAAAGATCTGGTGGGTCCGGGTGTGACTGAACAGGATGTTCTGGATGCTACCGAAAGTGTCATGCCTTGTTTTGAAATTGTTGATTCCCGTATTCATAACTGGCAGATCAAAATTCAGGACACCGTCGCAGATAACGCTTCCTGCGGCGTTTTTGTTTTGGGCGAAAACGAAGTTGACCCTCGTACGATTGATCTGCCTAAAGCTCAGATGAAAGTCTTTAAAAATGGTGAGCTGATCAGTGAAGGCGTTGGCGCTGCGGTGCAGGGCAACCCTTTGACGGCAGTGGCCTGGCTGGCAAACACCCTCGGTGAGTTTGGTATTCCTTTCAAGGCGGGTGAGATCATTCTTTCCGGGTCTCTGGTTCCCCTTGAACCAGTGGGGCCGGGCGATGTCATGACGCTTGAAATTGAAGGCATGGGCACGGCAGCTGTTACATTTGGTGCCTGAAGAATAGCCCGGGTCTTGGCCAGTCCACAGACTCCTGTAAGAAGAATAAAGGCAAAGGATTAGAGCAATATGAGTAAAAAGCTGAACGCGGTCATTATAGGCCCCGGTAACATCGGTACTGATCTGCTGATGAAAATGAAACGTTCCGAGTGGATTGAACCTGTCTGGATGGTGGGTATTGATCCTGATTCAGAAGGTTTGAAACGTGCTCGTGAAATGGGTATCAAAACCACTGCCGAAGGCGTCGATGGCGTCCTTCCTCATGTTGAAGAAGACGACATCCGTATCGCTTTTGATGCGACATCGGCCTACGTTCATGCTGAAAACAGCCGCAAGCTGAATGAGCTTGGCGTCATCATGATTGACCTGACTCCAGCTGCTATTGGCCCTTTTTGTGTGCCGCCAGTGAACCTGAAAGAACACACCACTGACCTGAAAATGAACGTTAACATGGTGACCTGTGGTGGTCAGGCAACCATTCCTATGGTGGCTGCTGTATCACGGGTTCAGGCGGTTGAGTACGGTGAGATTGTTGCCACAGTATCTTCTCGCTCTGTAGGTCCTGGTACACGTCAGAATATTGATGAATTTACCAGCACGACATCGGGTGCGGTAGAGAAAGTGGGTGGTGCTAAAAAAGGTAAGGCAATCATCATTATCAATCCTGCTGAGCCACCGTTGATCATGCGTGACACGATTCACTGTCTGACCGAAGGTGAGCCTGATCAGGAAGCCATTACCCAGTCGGTTCACGATATGGTGGCAGACGTACAGAAATACGTTCCTGGTTATAAATTGGTGAATGGCCCTATCTTTGACGGCCGTAAAGTGTCCGTATTCATGGAGGTAGAGGGTCTGGGTGACTTCCTGCCTAAGTATGCAGGTAACCTGGACATCATGACGGCTGCGGGCCTGAGAACAGCCGAGATGTTTGCAGAAGAAGCGGCTGCCGGAAATATCACCCTGCCAGAGCGTGGACTTGTTGAGAGGAGAGTTTGATAATGGATTTGAAAGGTAAAAAAACAGCCTTGAGCGGGAAAACAGTCAAGCTCCATGACATGAGTCTGCGCGACGGCATGCATGCTAAACAGCACCAGATCTCACTGGACGAAATGGTTAGCATTGCCACCGCTCTGGATGATGCGGGTATGCCTATGATTGAAGTCACCCACGGTGACGGTCTGGGTGGAGCTTCCTTGAACTACGGTTTTCCGGCTCATACCGATGAAGAGTACCTGAACGCTGTTATTCCCAAGATGAAGAATGCCAAAATCTCAGCATTGCAACTGCCTGGGATTGGTACGCTGGATCATCTGCGTATGGCAAAAGATGTGGGTGTGTCGTGTATTCGTGTTGCCACTCACTGTACCGAAGCGGACGTTTCTGAGCAGCATATTGGTATGTCTGCCAAGATGGAAATGGATACCGTGGGTTTCCTTATGATGGCTCATATGGTCAGCCCGGAAAAAATTCTGGAGCAGGCAAAACTGATGGAGCGTTACGGCGCTAACTGCATCTATATGACAGACTCTGCAGGCTACATGTTGCCTCTGGAAGTCACCGAAAAGATTGGCCTGTTACGCTCTGAACTGAATGCCAATACAGAAATTGGTTTCCACGGCCACCATAACCTGGCAATGGGTATTGCAAACTCACTGTCTGCCATCGAAGCAGGTGCTGATCGTATTGACGGATCGGTTGCTGGTCTGGGTGCGGGTGCGGGTAATACACCACTGGAAGTTCTGGTCGCAGTACTGGATCGTATGGGCGTGGAAAGTGGTGTTGATCTCTATAAGATTATGGATGTCGCTGAAGACCGTGTTGTTCCGATTATGGATCAGCCTATTCGTCTGGATCGCGATGCTCTCACGTTGGGTTATGCGGGCGTGTACTCTTCATTCCTGTTGTTTGCCAAGCGTGCAGAAGCCAAATACGGTATTCAGGCTCGTGACATTCTGGTGGAACTGGGTCGTCGTGGTACGGTAGGTGGTCAGGAAGATATGATTGAAGATCTGGCACTGACCATGGCGAAAGAGAAAGGATTGATTTAATTCAAGTACTGGTTGTAAGTCCGGGGATATTGTTCTTCGGGCTTTATCTGGCTCCGAACAATAAGAATAAGAGTGGTACCTAATGAAGGACTTCAAAGATAAAGTAGCTGTAATTACCGGCGGTGGCGGTGGTATTGGCAGAGCCATGGCGATGCAGCTGGCCAGTGAAGGCTGTAATCTAGCGCTGGCTGATATCAGTGAAGAAGGTCTTCAAGAGTCGGTAAAGCTGCTCGAGTCGTATAATGTCAAAGTCAGTCATCACGTGGTTGATGTCACCAGTCGTGAAAGAATGGAAGCCTTTCCTGCAGAGGTGTTAGCGATTCATGGCAAGGTGAATATTCTTGCCAATAATGCCGGCATTACCCTGCAGAAAACCTTTGAAGGCCATTCCATTGAAGATTGGGAGTTTGCCCTGGGGATTAACCTGTGGGGCGTTATCTATGGCAGTAAGGTTTTCCTGCCTGCTTTGAAAGAATCGGCTAAAGCCGGCCGTGGCAATGCTCATATCATTAACATGTCCAGTCTTGCCGCCTTTATGGGAATGCCTAACACGGCTTCGTACAGTGCGACCAAAGCGGCTGTGAGAACGATCAGTGAAACCATGTGGGCGGAACTGCATGGGGATAATGTCGGTGTGACCAGTGTTCATCCGGGGGCGATTAAAACCAATATTATGAGGGCACACCTGGAGAGTTCGACCAATCTCAAGGTGGCTACCGAAACGGCCAATAAGGTAGAGAAATTTGCCATGCCACCGGAAAAGTGTGTGGCAAAAATCCTGAACGCGGTTAAAAAAGACAAACAGCGGGTAGTGATTGGGGTAGACGCTAAAATCGTCGAGATCCTGAAGCGTTTCCTGCCTTCTGCAATTCACAAGCCCTTTGCCAAACAGTTTGCCAAGGAAAAGGGGTAACCTTTGAAAAGGTTAGAGATCCCCTGTCTTTCAGGCGTCTTTATTGAACGGTAGGTCCGTTGGGTGGGGAAAGGTTGATCAGCTTGTAGTGGTGATCTGGAGCATGCTTTTCCCACCAGTCCTTTCTGCATTGAAAATAAGCGTTACTGAACGAGACGGTTGGTTTGCGAGCATACGCTATGTATTTTTGCGTGCTGTCGCTGGGAATGTTGGCTACAAAGACGCCTCCATCTTTGGTGGTTTTACTATTTATACAGGTGGGGTTGGTATGAAAAAAGTAAAGCGTGCCGTAATAGCATAAGTGAAAGGTGTCCGGACCGCCTGGAAGGCGTGAGGTGTTGTTTTTAACTGGCCAGTAATTGATCAGTAATTCAGCGCCTTCCTCACCCTGCTCTTCATCAAAAAGGGTTTTACCTTTGGCTGCTACGGTAACGATCATCTGGCAGTGATCTTTCTTGATCGTAGGTTTTAATTCAGGAAATAGTCTGGTCCAGGTGATCAATTCTGTTTTGGAATGGGAGATGGCCTGGTAGGTAAAATAATTCTTACTGTCGCTGCCATCGGAAGGTTGAACCACAATAGTTGCAGATTGTGAAGGGGGGTAGTCGGCATGTTTGAACATCAGAGTCAGGGGCTTGCCTACCTGGTATTCGAAGGAAAACTCCCCATTTTCATCGGTAGTCGCCATTTTCTTCCCTGTTTCCAGAACGATCACCTCCACCCCAGACAGTTTCCCGTAATCCCCATGAGCCTGAGCAAATCCGGTGACTTTGGCATTGAGTATCAAGGGCAACTGGGTTGCCAGACATACCGATGAAAAGAGGGCAGACATCAGATACAAGGCAAATAGCTTTTTCATGGAAACCCTTATGCTGGCAGATAGCCAGATCATTTTTTTGGAATGACCTGACAGTTGGAAAAGGATTCCACCATCAGGGTAATCAACAGGACCTGCTAGAAAAAGTAGTCTCTCCGGAGCAATATGCAGAATGGGGTTTACGAAAATATCAGTAGAGCGGCTGAAAAAGGCCATGATAAATCGTGGAGTTTAAAGAGAGAAGTATATCCACTGGAATGTGGGATGGGTCTAAATAAGGTGAGAGCAATGACTTTGAGCTGGGTATCAGTGAGTTGAATCCAGTTGCAGGTAAACTGCTCTCCCTTCGAATTACTTCTCGTTTATTTCCAGAACTTCTGTGCCATTGACTCGGGCATCAGAGCCTTCCTGAGTTTCATATTCATAAAAACCATCGTCATTCATTTCAGGCGTATCCTGGGTTTGGATATTCCGTCCATCTTTCATGGTAATGACGTGAGGGGAGGCACAGCCTGTGAGAAGGACTGCAGCAGTGATCACGGGCAGGTACAAGGATTTCATTTGAGACTCCTGTAGCTTGAATTTTTAAACCCTGACTCTAACTCATGTTTATATTCTTTTAACAGCTAAAAGTTTTATTCTTTTTTCTTCTACATAAAAGAAACCGCCCCATTACAACACAAAATGGAGGCGGTCTTTTTCAAGTCAGATCAGTGATTGACTGAGTATTGATCACTCATATTTCAGAACACCAACACCGGCTTTCTTGTATTTCAGGTCCTGGAAGAACAAGGCACCAGCATTGTCTACTTCATTCAGGAAGCCGTAGATGTTATCGATACTTCCACTCTCGACAACAGCGTCTTCCTGCAGGTTGGAACTACGCAGTTTCAGTTCAACAGCCCAGTCTGCAGGTGCTCTCCAGCCCGCCTGAGGTACCGTTTTAGAGATACCGCCCGCCCAAGGACGACGCTTGCGCCATTCGGTCAGCTCTTCCTGCATCTCTGCCTGCAGCTGAGGACGGGTGCCCCACAGGTTGGCAGCCTCGGATGGGTCATCAATGATGTTGTACAGTTCGTTGGTGATTTCCTGCTCTTCGAAAGTGGTACGTACAGTCTGTACCATCTTCATGCCGTCTGGACGAATGACGGCGAAGTGGTGCTTGTCACCTACTACGTCGTTTGATCCGTAGATCAGTGATTCTTCACGTGGCTTGGTCTTGCCTTTCTTGATCTCTTTCCACAGGTCTTCACCAGCGAATTCTTTGGTGTTCAGCGGCTCAACGCCTGTTGCAGTTGCAAAGGTCGGGAAGATATCCATAGCAGACATGAACTGGTTGTTAACACCAGGCTTCAGCTTCTTGGGGTAGTTGATGATCGCTGGAACGCGGATACCACCGTCATAACCAAGACCTTTCTTGCCTTTCAGTGGGAAGTTGCTGGCACCGCCGCTTCCAATCATGCCGCCGTTGTCACTGAAGAACATGATAATGGTGTCTTCTTTTTCACCCTGAGCTTCCAGTTCTTCAACGATTTCACCAATAGCGGTGTCCATGGCGGTAACCATTGCAGCGTAAGTGGCTCGGTTATCGTCTTCCCATGGTGTACCGTTTTCGTCAGTCTCAGTGATCAGCTCTTCAGGTGCCTGCAGAGGTGAGTGAGGCGCCTTGAATGGAACGTACAGGAAGAATGGGTTTTTCTTGTTGTTGTTCTTGTTGGTTCTTTCATGCGTCAGCCACTCAACCGCTTCGTGACTCAAAACGAACGGACCGTAGTTTGGCAGATCCGGGTTGAACTCAGGTCTGTCTTCGAAGTATTCATGAGCCGTTACACCATTCCGCTGCAGGTCTGGAGCGCGCTGAACGGTATGCTTGAAGTAGTCACCGTTGGTGTTCAGGTGGCCGAAGAAATAGTCAAAACCTCGGGCGTTTGGAGCCTGGCGGTCGTAGGTATGACCCAGGTGCCACTTACCGATCATCGCAGTGTCATAACCAGCCTCCTGGAAAGACTCTGGCATGAAGTGCTCGGACAGAGGAACGGATGTTTGTTCCCATGGGTAAATGGTTGAGTACTGGATACCCATGTCAATGGTGTTACGGCCAGTGAACATTTCTGCACGGGTCGGAGTACATTTAGGGCTGGTGTAGAAGCGTGTCAGCTCAACACCTTCCTCAGCCAGCTTGTCCAGGTTTGGAGTGCTGATGACAGTCGGTGCGTTTTCCGCTTGTTGGAACTTCTTGGCATGGAAGCCCAGGTCATAAGAGCCGAGATCATCAGCTACGATCACGACAACGTTGGGTTGTTTGGCCTGCGCTTCTTCAGAAACTACAGCCATGGAGGCCGACAATGCTGAGAGCATCATCACTGGAGCTATGGCTTTCTTAATGTTCATGATTATTCTTTTTGTTTGCTTGAAATGTTTTTATTCTGTGTCTCGGTAGTAACCTCGACGGAAACTATAGTAAGGCAGGTGATTTAACTTATGGAGTGCGCAAAAACACTTAAAATGACGTGGAAGTGTCGTATATTAATTTTAAGTCAACTGTGTTAATCTATCGTTTGATGTGGCTGTATTAAGTGTTTTTGTGAAGGGAGTGGGTGAAAATATTCATCATGAGTAGAAGGGTTACATAATGTGAAATCGTCGTGTAATTATGCAGGAATCCCGGGGGCGGTTGATATTGTGGAATTTACTCTAAGTGAGGGTAATAAGGGGAGGCAGGCAAAGCCTTTTATACCCATCGTCTTTCAAGTTGCTACGTTGTTGTCAGCGTTCGATCACCCCAGTCACCTACTGTTTGTAGGCTCCCGGGGCTTCACGAACTTGCCGCCTAGTAGCAACTTGAAATCCAATGGGTATATATAGGAAGCTATAAAAATGACTTTGCCTGCTTTAGTCTGAAATGTCAGCTAGCCAGTACCCACTCGGCACCACGCTCTGCAATCATGATGGTTGCTGCGTTGGTATTGGCAGAAGGGATGAGAGGCATAACCGAGGCATCGATTACCCTGAGTTTCTCTATTCCGTGTACCTTCAGGCGGGAGTCGACTACCGCTTCAGAGTCATGACCCATCTTACAGGTACCTACGGGATGGTAGGCTGTTTTTGCTTCCCGCATGATGTAGTCGAGAATCTCGTCATCACTGACAATGGCTTTTCCAGGGAAAGTCTCTTTGTCCAGATGTTGGGTTAGTGGCGACTGGGAGTAAATCTTTCTTTGCCACTTCACACACTCAATGGATTTTTTGCGATCATGATCGGTGGACAGGTAATTGGCCAGAATAGCAGGAGCTTCTTTCGGGTCACTGCTTCTGATATGGCTATAACCTCTACTTTCGGGTCGCATGACATTGGCTGTAGAAGTGATGGACGGTATTTTTGCAGGTAATAAACGTCCAGTGTCTGTTACATCACCGCCAGCCGGAGCAAAGTGCAGTTGTAGATCAGGACGGGATTCACCGATATTGCTTTTTATAAAGCCCAGAATGGGTGCTACGCCATTGGCCAGGAAGCCGCGTCGTTTCACCAGATATTTAACGGTTTCCATAATCAGGCGGTGGGGCTTCAGGGCGTCATTAGCGCTGCCAACGCCTTTGAGTTGGTGAACCACTTGCATCTGGATATGATCTTGCAGGTTTTCACCGACACCCTTCAATTCGTGCTTCTGTTTAACACCGGCTTTCTCAAGAATGTCTTTTCGTCCCACTCCGGAAAGCTCCAGAATCTTTGGACTGTTGTTAGCACCTGCAGCCAGTAAGGTTTCTCTGGTTGCCTTGACGGTGTGTCGTTGACCCTTGTGTAGGAAGGTCACGCCAGAAGCTGCGCCGTTTTCAATGTCAATTTTCTCGACCAGAGCGTCTGTGATCACCGTCAGGTTATTGCGCTCTTTTAATTCATTTTTTACAAATGCTCTGTAAGTGCTTGCCCTGCGGCCATTATTAATGGTGTTCTGAGTGAAGGTGATCCCTTCCTGAGTGTTCGTATTGTAATCGTCGTTAAAGGGCAAGCCGGCCTGGTTGGCGGCCTGAACATAAAGGTTGGTCAGAGGGTGGCGGTCTCTGTAGTCCGAATCGGAAACAGCCATTTCGCCCTGATTGCCATGATACTCATTGCCACCGCGCTCAAACTGTTCACTTTTCTTGAAGTAGGGGAGTACTTCTTTACCCGACCAGCTTTCATTCCCCAGGGCGTTCCAGTCGTCAAAATCTTCAAGTTGACCACGGACGTATACCATGCCATTGATAGAGCTGCTGCCACCAACAACACGACCTCTGGGCCAGTCTATGATCCGGTTGTTCATGAAAGGTTCTGGCTCGGTCTTGTAGCCCCAGTTAACACTCGGGGTAGCAATCAGCTGACTGAAACCCATGGGTAAATGAATCAGGGGGTTGCGGTCACCGCCGCCAGCTTCCAGCATTAGTACCTGGTATTTTCCACAGGCGGAGAGCCGGTTAGCCAGAACGCATCCGGCGGAGCCAGCACCGATGATGATGTAGTCAACGGCATCAATCATGGAGGATCCCTTTTATAGTTTGTGAGCCATCAGCAGCTCTTTATTGGGGGATTTTTCAGTAAGAAGTGAATGAAGATAGACGTTTTAATGATTATAAGTCAATCGCCTTGCATTCAAACAGTTTCTAAAAAGGGATGCCTTGCATCCCTTTGTTTTCGATTTATCTGAGTAATCTCTATTGAGTAATCTCTATTGAGTAATCTCTATGAAAATTATGTCATTACTGTGAGTGGTGACAGAGTTCTCATAGTGGCTCAGAGTTTCAGGCTGGTTCTGCTTCCAGCTTTTCCTCATGTTTTTCGTCTATGTACTCAAAGTACTGACGCTCTTTTACTTCTTCTTTGACATCCGCAGCGTCAACGTAGAACTGATCGTACCATTTTCTTAACTGATACACAGGTCCGTCACCATCACAGAGGATAGGATTATCAACGCGAACCTTGGTATCCCAGATCGCTACGTCTTCAAAGAAGGCTTCCTGGGCTAATTGAATGTAACCCTGGGCAATTTCACGATTCTGCTCTGCTGTCAGACCCGGAACCTTCTGAACCAGTACACCGTAGCGCAGCTGGAAACTATCGCGATCAATAGGTACATGGCAGTTCAGCAAAATAGAGTGAATGGGCATACCGTCCATCTCGCCCGTCATTTCGGTAATCTGATAAGCCGGTCCGTAATAAGTCGCTACCGTCTTCAGCTGACTTTCACCTGAGAGTCTTGGGCTGTTTCCGATCATGGTTTGTTCGGCTACATGGGCTTCAAACCGGTTTGAGAAGAAGGTGTTGGGTGATTCGTGTACCGGACCAAAGTGTGCCTTGTCAGCAATGTTGTCGATCAGCTCACGACAGTTGGTGTTGATCGTAAGATCGGCGACTTCCCAGTCAGCCCAGTCATCACTGAAACTCGCTTCTACTCTGGGTATCGCTTGTTCTTCAATAGGCGGGTTGCCTTCAGGGTCGTTCCAGATAAAGAGCAGGTTATTCTGTTCGCTGATGGGCCAGGACTTGATCTGGGCTTTGCGGGGGATGCGTTTGGCATAGGGAATTTCGTCACACTTGCCATCGGAGTCCCAACGCCAATCGTGGAAAGGGCAGCGAATGGAGTTACCCTCTATGCACCCTTTACTCAGGTCCGCACCCATGTGAGGGCAATAGCCGTCCAGGATGTGGATTTCCTTGTCTTCACCTTGATAGGCTACGAGTTTGGTGCCAAAGATGTCCAGAGTATGAGCCTTTCCGTCTTTGTAGTCTTCAGCCAGGCCAAGGCAGTGCCAGCCTCTGGCGTAGCGATCTTCTATTTCTTTGGCTTCAATTCTATGCAGCTGGCTCATCGTTATTATTCTCCCGCTGGGCTGTATAGCCTGATTGGAATTTTTAGAATGCTTTTCTGGCATTGTAGATTTAGGGTGGGGTAGGGCATCGTCTGACTGGACGATTAACAAGTTCAGAGGCATCAGGTACAGGCAGCCCATCAAGACTTCAACGGCTGATGGTGTTGTGGCAGAAAATTCACGGAGCACATTTTGTCCAAATCACTGTCTGTTACTGGATGCCAAATGAGATTGCCCTGAAGGGTCACAGGTATATTGTTGGTGTTTTCCATACTGTTGGCTGTTCTGATCTATAGTGTTGTTTCCTTGGTTTAAAACGGTTCAAAGCGAATCAAAAGGCGTCATCATGACAGTTAAAGCGAGTCCATCTATTGCGATGCTGACGGGTTCCATTCTGGTCGGCTGTCTGTCGGTTCAGGGTTGGGCGGCTACCTCTGAAACACCCACAGGCATGCCCTTTGAATTGATCCATAGCATCTCCATAAACCCCAATCGCTTGGGAACCGAAAACCCCACACCCACACACACGACGATGCCCACGCATTGTGAACCCCATTGGGTTCTTAGTGTTGCCTGGAATCGTAAAAATGCCCGGATGGCCGTCGGGATAGGTTCGGGGACAGGGTTTCCTGACTGCCCATACTCAGGCGCTGTGCAAATCTTTGATATAACCCGGGAAGAGCCCGAACTTCTGCAGACCCTGCCCGATGCGACAGATTGGGTGCGAAGCGTCGCCTTCAGCCCCGATGGCAACTGGCTGGCGACCGGAGGGGTTGACAAAAAGGTCAGGATATACAACGGGATGGCTCCGGTCTCGCCCCCCCTGGAGACCCTGACCGATGCGGAAGGTTTGGTGTACAGCGTCGCCTACAGCCCCGATGGCAACTGGCTGGCGGCTGGGAGTGGTGACACAAAGGTCAGGATATACAACGGGACGGCACCGGCCTCGCCCCCCCTGCACATGCTGCCTGAGGCGATAAGTAGGGTGCGGAGCGTCGCCTTCAGCCCCGACGGCGACTGGCTGGCGGCTGGGGAGGTTGACAAAAAAGTCAGGATATACAGCAGAACGGCTCCGGTCTCGCCCCCCCTGGAGACCCTGACCGATGCGGAAGGTTTGGTGTACAGCGTCGCCTTCAGCCCCGACAGCAACTGGCTGGCGACCGGGGGATTTGACAGAGAGGTCAGGATATACAGCGGGACGGCACCGGCCTCGCCCCCCCTGCAGACTCTGCCCGAGGCGACAGATAGGGTGTACAGCGTCGCCTTCAGCCCCGATGGCAACTGGCTGGCGGCTGGGGGGGGTGACACTGACGTCAGGATATACAGCGGGACGGCACCGGCCTCGCGCCCCCTGCAGACCCTGCCCGAGGCGACAGATTGTGTGCAGAGCGTCGCCTTCAGCCCCGACGGCGACTGGCTGGCGACCGGAGGATTTGACGGAACAGTCAGGATTTATGGGGTAAGTACAACAGGTATCCCGGACAGTACCTCTACGACTCCCCTGTCAGCGGCTACCCTGTTGATGATCATGGGTATGGCGTGGTTGTGGTAGCCTCAACGGAACCAGACCCGAGCACACCACGGCAAGCCACCTGAGCGACTTTCCATTTTCGGGATTGCTCAGGAACTGGATCTGAACAAGGATGATGTTCAGAAGATGACTCAGCAACTCAGGGAAGCCGTAGACAAAAAATGCCCCTCTGTTTCTTCTGAAAGTTAGCCCAGAGTTGCCACACTTTTGAGAATCAGTCTCACCAGCATGGTCTGGCGAGTAACGCCGGTCTTGGAGAAAATCGAGCGCAGGTGAGCACGGGCGGTATTACGGCTGATGCACAGTTGCTCTGATGTTTCATCCAGGGTCAGACCGTTGGCCAGCAGCATGGCCAGTTGAGCTTCAGCAGGAGTCAGATCAAACAGTGCTTTGACGATTTCCTGCGGTGCCTGTGACTGTCGGTCAGGATCGCTGACAAAAATCACGACGGATGGGCAGTGCTTGCCTTCCGCCCACTGGTTGGTGGGGACGGAGCGAACCACAATACCCAGATCACTCTTGCCGGAAGGTCGCTGAATTCTCAGGGCTTCTACAACCGATGGCGTGTTATTTTGTTGGGCAGAAAGCGCCTGTTTGATCAGTTCCCGGAGTTTACGGGTGTCACGGCTGGTTCCCACTTGCAGTGAGTGCCCAGTGAGCTTCAGTCCGTCATTTTCCTGGATAAGATCCTGGGCCACATGGTTGGTCTGAAGCACTTTACCTTCTTCATCCAGAATAATAGTGCCGACCGCAAGCTGGTCGACCGCACCGGCATAAAGATCTCGTTCCGTTTCAACCCGATTAATCTGGTGGTTGATATCAATAGCGTGCATCAAGTGAGGGACAAAAAGGCTGACCACCTCTTTATCTTTCTGCGTGAATGGGTCGCTTTCGGAACTTCGGCTAATTCGCAGGCTGTATTTGGCTCCGTCACGGGTATTGATGTCCGTGCCCAGAATGTGATGGACATTCATGGGGGCCAGAAACTGCTGAACATAGTCCGAGTTTTTGCGCTCACTTTCCGGAATGAATTCATCCAGTGTCACAACACTGCTGCTGGGCAGGTCGACAAAAGGATCCATCGCAAAAAAGTGTTTGTTGTATGAGGCGACCACTTCATCACCGGTATGTCCGGTACTGAGAATCAGTCCATCTGATTCGTTGGAAGGTGGTCGTATGATGAAGGTCACAAAATTGGCATCCATTTTTTCCTGCAGACTGTGCAGAAAGGATTTCCAGGGGACCTTTTGCTGAAGCCCTTCGTATAATGCGCCTGTAAGATGGCTGAACTCTTCTACACTGATAATCTCGCTCATGGCTCTGTTCTTTTTCTTCTTACCCAGGACTGCTTTCTTTTTTAATCATGGCCCAGGAGCCTGTCGGACTTAAGACAATTTCGGCCTAAATTCCAGAAAGAACGGCTCAATTATTCGATGAATTCGATTAAATAGGTCAACTATTCTCACGAATCCATCGAATAATTCGACTCGTTCTACTGAAATTTATGCCCGAAAGCATAAGTCCGACAGGCTCCTAGAGTGGCTCATGGCTACTACTATGCGGGCAAACAGTCGCTCAGAGTTTGTTGGTAAACATCAGATGCAATGGTACTGATGGGATTATCCCTGTTGTTATCTCGGTAACCCGTAAACTCCTTTCGGTCACCACGTTTATGGCAGCAGGATACTTCGTTAAAGACCTGTCAAGCAAGCGCTTTATCGTCTTTTTGGACGATGTTGTGTGTTGCTTTGGGCCTGTGTTAAGCTGGTTGACTTTCTAAAATCCAGTTCAAATGCTTTTCTTCATCCAGTTGAAAATAGCGAGTTCCAGTCACTTTCATCCCCTGTCTTTTATAGAAATTTAATGCTTTTTGATTACCTTCGTAACAGCTAAGCCATATGCCTTGAGGTGACTGCTTTATGGCTTCGTCCAGCAGAGTTTTTCCCACACCTTTTCCGTGAAATTCAGGCAGTAAGTAAAGCGTGATCAGTTCACTTTTTTTGCCTTTTTCGGGTCGATCCAAAACCGCATAGCCACAAATGTGTTCGCCTGACTCCACCACCAGAACCTGTTCGGTTCGGATTCTTTTTTGCAGGTTCGCATCGGAAAACTCTTCTGTCAGAAAGTCCAGAAAGCTATCTCGATGTATAGGAATTTCAAAGCACAGGTAGAACACCTTTCGTCGTATAGTTTTGCCGGATTTTCCTGAGAAGCAGTCAGGCTGTTTTCCCTGATTCTAAAAAACATCAGTTTTACATGTAATGCACCT
>NZ_JBPCXO010000488.1:0-31456 GCF_051008435.1 Endozoicomonas sp.
GTCTCAAACCGGACTTTTCCTCGCTACGGTCGGCTAAGTCCGACAGACTCCTAGAACGCTCAAGACTGTCGACTCGTTCTACTGACTCTTCAATAGAGAGTATGCTCGAAAGCATAAGTCCGACAGGCTCCTAGATATGATCAAGCCTGCCAGTCAATCCAGAATACGACAACAAGAGTATGACCGCTTTCGATAGAGATCATCCGATGAACATTTGGCTTAATCTGCAAACCTGAATTTATCGGACTACTGCAGATCAATGTCTGTCAGCTGCCATCCTGCCTGACAGCGCTGGCTTAATTCAGACCATAATCGCTCCGCTCTTGCGTGCAGTCGAACGTTGTTTCGGTAGAGCAGAATCTCGATAGGTCCCGTCCAGCCAGGTCTTGTAGAGAAGGGAACCAGCTGCCCTGATTCCAGCTCATGCTGCACGGAATAATCAGGTAACCAGGCAACGCCTTTCCCTTTAAGAGCCATCTCTTTGAGCAGATTGGTCAGAGACGACTCCATAACCGTTTGAAATCGAACAGGGACATTGGATGCACTCAGCAAACTGTTTACTTTGCGTCCCATAAAGGCATTTGGGCTGTATCTGAGTAAAGGCACTGTTTCAGAGTGAGCATCGGAAAACAGGGATTTTCCTTGTTCATCAGGCAGACAAACCGGCAGCATGCGTGTCAAACCCAACTTCAGGTATTCAAAAGGTGGCTGCATTAAAGCCTCAACATTGAATGCCAGAAGAAAATCACAGTTACCTTCCTGCAGAGCTTCTACCGCCAGGTCAACATCAATACTTTCCACCCGGGTTTGCAGCAGCTGTTCATCTTCGCTCATTTGCTGAATCAATTCGGGCAATAAAGTGACCGATAAGGAGTGGGCTGCCGCGAAATCAATCGCCTGCCCACCCACCACTCCCTGCAACTGCCCTAACCCTTCTTCCATCTGACGAAGCAGATTCCTGGCGGTTGTTCTGAATAACCGGCCTTCCGGGGTTAAATTGATAGGAACTGTCCCCCTGTCTACCAATTCAAAACCCACTGTTTGCTCCAGAGAACGGATTCGACGACCAAAGGCTGGTTGTGTGATATTTCGAAACTCGGCAGCCCGGGAAAAATTTCTCAGCTCGGCCAGTGCCAGAAAATCTTCCAACCACTTACTTTCCAGGTTCATCCTGCTTCTCCCAGACTTCGGTTCAACCGCATTGTGACTTTCTGACGCAACGATTACTGTTCAATGAAATAGAATCAATAATATCCTTAAAAATGCTGACGACCACTCTTTGCAGATCAATAAAATCGATCCGAATCAGGCAAACTCTGACCTACCTGATACTGATACCATTGTGCTTCCTGCCTTTAACCAGCAGACCCGCTCAGACCCAGTTCGTCAATCACGCTCCGCATTACGCCATTCTGGAAAGAACCTTTCTTCTGGCTCGCAAGAAAGACTGGGATCAGCTTCCATTCAATCAGCTGATTATAAAACTTAGCCTGAATTTTGTTGGAAAACCTTACATACCGGGGACTCTGGAACAATCAGGCAGTGAACAGCTGGTGATCAACCTCAAAGCGTTTGATTGCGTTACGCTTATAGAAAATGTGCTGGCATTAGCCGCATTGATCAAGAACGATTCCCTGGATGGTAAAGATCCTGAGGCACTGCGTCAGCAATACAGGAAGTCCTTAACCTCTCTCCGCTATCGGGATGGTGAACTTCAAGGCTATACCAGTCGTTTGCATTATTTCAGTGAATGGCTGTCTGATAACGAAGCAAAAGGTCAGCTTGATCTTATAACTGAGGAGCTGGGTGGCCTTGCGCAGTCTTCACCCATCTATTTTATGAGTGCCAACAAAAGTCTGTTTTCTAAACTCAAACGAAATACTGACCGCCTGCAATCCATCACTGTAATTGAAAAGCGACTGAACCAAAGTCAACGGTTCTATATCCCGCAGGAAGAGATCGAGCTAAGTTCTTCACAAATCCAAGATGGCGATATCATCGCCGCTACCAGTAATATTGCCGGACTGGACGTTGTCCACACAGGTTTTGCCTATTGGGATCAAGGAGCACTGAAATTGATTCATGCTCCCCTCATTGGCAAGGATGTTCAAATCAGTAAGAGACCCCTGCACCAAAGAATTCTGGCAATCAGAAGTCAGAATGGCATCATGGTCGCCAGACCTGTAGAACCCTGAATTAAGCGGCAGCTTTAGCTTCCAGATAGGTATACCAGTCCACACAGGCGCTGGCTAAAAGAGCCGTCGCATCAATGCACTGCTCCGGTTTTGCTTTCGCAACGTCAGCAAGACCGATGGGGATTTCTGTACACCCCAAAATAACAGCCTCAGCTCCCTTACTGAGAAGATCATCAAATACGACTTTCATTCGCTGACTACCCAACTCAAGGCGGCCCGCCTTGATATCATAAATAGCCTGCATCATCAGAGCCTGCATGTCCTGGTCAGGAATCAGACACTCACGACCATCATTTTCTATTTGTTGTTGATACATTACGGCTGAAACAGTAGCGCTGGTTGCCATAACTCCGACTTTGCCGAGCTGATTCTGCCGGATATGTTTCTGCACACAGTCCAGGATACTGATCATTGGAATCTGGGCATGCTTTTGCAACTTATCAAACCAGAAATGAGCTGTATTACAGGGAATAACGACGCATTCAGCACCGCCACGCTCAAGGCTTCTCAAACCTCTCAACAATGCCGGGAAAGGATCTTCCGACCCTTCAAGAATACAGGCACTGCGATCAGGAATCTGAGGGACGTTATGCACCAGCATAGGAAGGTGTTCCTGGTCTCTGCTGGCTGCCGTCAAAGCAATGATTTTCTGCATAAAGTCCACGGTAGCCAGAGGCCCCATTCCACCCAGTACTCCTAACACGACACACCCCGTTTATTCGTGACCGAAAACTCGAAATCAGGGTGCTATGATTGCCATTCAGCAGAGGCTTGTGAAATGCCTAAAGCGAAGCTCTAGTGCCGAAACGGCATGAAGAAGGGAGATGGGCAGATGACTCTGCCCCAATGAGTCTAAGGCTTCAATTCACGAAGATAGGTTGCAACTTTATGCCTTTTAAAAAAGCCGGCGGTGTAATCTCCATCGATAGGAACGACCGTAATGTAGCCTTCATTAAAGCCCACAGTATCAGAGCGTTTCACGTCCTTTTCCGTTTCTTCAGGCAAAGAAAAGCTGGGAGCATACAACTCTGGGGCCACTTCCCTGAAGGCAATATTGAAGAAAGGTACCTGCCCCTGTCTGCTGTTCTGAATGCCTTTGATTTTTTCCAGAGGCAGCGGAGGGTAATTCACATTCAGTGCCAGGCCTTCTGACAGCATACGAGAGTTCTTATCTCTTAACGTCTCAACCAGCCGAACCATGAACTCAGCAATCTGATTGACCATGATGAGATTCTCCTGCGAATGAGGATCTTCTCCGATCACATTGGTGCTGATGGCAATTGCCGGAATGGGATTAGACAAAACATTCAGAGCACTGATGGTTGCACCCACTGTGCCTGACATAGTGGCAGCGGGTCCGAGGTTTGCACCTTCGTTAATGCCGGAAATGATCAGATCAGGCTGGTCATCGGCAGGAAAAATAGCAGTTGTTCCCACCACGACTGTTGTCGCAGGACTACCCGCCACCGAGTAAATATCAGGCTCAACTTCCTTAACCTGAATAGCACTGAACGTCATGGAAGCACTACTGCCGCTGTAATTTTTTGAAGGGGCAACAATTTTGACGTGATGTCCCGCTTCAGAAAAACTTTTGTGCAGAGCTCTTATACCCGGAGTATCGAAACCATCATCATTGGTGATCATGATATCCAGAGGCTCATCCACTACCGGAGTGGCACTGGCGACTGGCAGGACAGCCAGCATAAATACGACACCTAATGCTTTTTTCAGCATTTCTCACTCCTTTTTTATTTTTCTACAGCTTGAGAGCTATTTTTAGTTTCTGTGAGAAGGGGTATATAACGGCAAGATGACAGCCTTATTAAAAGACGGAGTAAGCCAACCGTCCGGAAAGACTGCCACAAAAAAGATAAAATTAAAAAACAGAATGCCCACTCTGTTTTACAAAATATTCCAGCGCTCTCATTCCTGGCAGAGAATTACCCTTGGCTCCCAGCTCCGGACTCCAGACGCAAATAGACATTTTTCCTGGAATGATGGCTACAATGCCGCCCCCAACACCACTTTTGCAGGGCAGACCAACATGAAAAGCAAACTCACCGGCTTCATCATAGGTTCCACAGGTCATCATCAGTGAGTTGATTCTTCGAGCCTGCAATCGGGACACAACCGATTCATTTCTGAACGGATGCCTGCCGTCCTGAGCCAGGAATCGAAAAGCACGGGCAAGATCCAGACAGCTCATGGAGAGAGAACACTGATAGAAATAGAAATCCAGCACTCTGGACACATGATTCTTCAGGTTACCGAAGCTTTTTAAATAGTTAGCTAATGCCGTATTTCTCTGTCCATTATCAAACTCAGAACGAAACACCGATTCGTCATAATGGATATCAATATTATCCGACAGACCACGTACAAAACTTAAAAAGTCCTGCTTTGGCGAACTGACATATTCCAGAAGAGCATCGGCTACAACAATGGCTCCAGCATTGATAAACGGATTTCGGGGAATACCGTTTTCATATTCCAGCTGAGACAATGAATTGAATGAAGTACCTGAAGGCTCAACGCCTACACGTTGAAACAGCTCTTCTCCCATGTGACTGATCGCAAGACTGAGAGAAAACACTTTCGAAATACTCTGGATGGAGAACATTTCACGAGCATCACCGGCTGTAAAATCCTCTCCATCCACCGTACTGACTGCCATTCCAAACCGTTTGGGATCCACTTCGGCCAATGCCGGGATATAGTTTGCCGGCTGCCCCTGGTTAAAGGCATCAGTAATGGCTTCAGGCAGGCAAGCCAGAATACGCTGTAATTCAGAAACCGGTTTGTACTCCATCGGCTCTCAGATGCTCAAGAAAAAAAGGGCAGCAAGCTTACGCCCAGCGACCCACAAAAAACAATGTGAGTAACACTTAACACCAAAAGCAACACTCACCCACCTGTCACCGATTATGTGTATTTGTTATCACTCCAAACAGAAAGCCTGCCCGGAGGCTGGCACAAGGACGGCTGAATACCTTCTTCAATATAAGAATTTACTTATTGGAATCATCCACTTATAACGAGAGACTATATACTTCCCATTACCAATCGAATTGATCGCTATGAAAAGAATTACAATGATTGTGGCCATGAAGCAGGAAGCAGCGCCACTCATTGAAAAACTGGGTCTGGCTGAAACAAGCGACACCAATCCGCTACTGCCCTGCAAAACCTTTGCGGGTGAGTACAAGAACCTGAGCATCAATTTGGTTACCAATGGTTCCGACTCTGTTCACGGTGTAGAAAATGTAGGTACCCAGCCTGCCACTCTGGCAGCGTATGAAGCATTTCGCCTCTTCTCACCCGATCTGGTCATCAATGCCGGAACCTGCGGTGGTTTTTCCGACAAAGGCTGCAAAATTGGTGACGTTTATATTGGTGAACGCATCCGCTTCTTTGACCGTCGTATACCTATGGGTGACCACTACGAAGCTTATGGAGATGGTAATTACCAATGCAAAGTAGCGGTTAATCTGGCCCAAAAACTGGATTTACCCACCTCCATTGTTTGTACTGGCAACTCCCTTGATATGAGTCCGACCGATGAAGCCATTCTGCGTCAGGAGCCCATGGTTAACAAAGAGATGGAAGCGGCAGCCATTGCCTGGGTAGCCTCCCATTACCAAATTCCTCTGGTTGCAGTAAAATCAGTAACAGACCTGATGGACAGTGAGCATGGCACTGCAGACGAATTTGCTTCTAACCTTGCCCTGGCCTCTAAAAACCTTCAGGAAGAAGTGCTAAGACTGCTTGATTTACTTGCCCTGCAACCCATTACCGCAGCGGCATAAGCACTGGCACATCGGTATAAGTTAAAACAAAAAATCATTATGGATGCAGCCTCTCTGATCAGAAGGCTGCAGCTAAAGCAAGCACAGGGAGACAACATGCGTTATTTTCTGGCGATATTACTGCCACCCATAGCCGTTCTTTTATGTGGCAAACCCGGTCAGATGATTCTTAATATTATTCTGACCCTGCTGGGCTGGATTCCCGGAATCATTCATGCGCTGTTTGTTGTCAACAGTCACCTGGCAGACCAGCGAAATAAAGATGTGATCAAAGCCATCAAAAGCCAGGAAGATTGATACCATGCCTTCAGTATTCCGAGCAGGTACCCCAGCACTGCTGCTTATTTTTTCTGTCTTTCTAACTGGCTGTCAGAGCACCTATTACAGTGCCATGGAACAGGTAGGTATCCACAAGCGCGATATCATGGTGGATCGAATCGAGAGTTCTCAGGTCGCTCAGGAAGAAGCCCAGGAACAATTCAGTTCCGCACTGGAACAGTTCCGCAGTGTCGTTAATTTCAATGGCGGAGATTTAGAAGCACTGTATGATCAGCTGAATGCTGAATACGAAGACAGTGTGACTTCTGCAGCTGAAGTTCGTGATCGTATTCAAGGCGTTAAAGATGTCTCTGAAGCACTCTTTGATGAGTGGGAAGACGAACTGGAGCTTTATTCCAGTGCCAGCCTTCGCCGTTCAAGCCAGCAGAAACTGAATGATACTCGCCGCCAGTACAAAAGAATGCTGGCCAGCATGGAACAATCAGAAAAGCGTATGCAACCGGTGCTGAACGCCTTCCAGGATCAGGTGCTCTATCTGAAACATAACCTCAATGCCCGGGCTATCTCAGCTCTGAAAGGGGAATTTGGTTCCATTAAATCGGATATTGATCGCCTGCTCCGTGATATGCAGCGATCCATTGATGAATCCCGAAAATTTGTTGCTACGTTGAAACAGCAGTAACAACCAGTGCTGCCTGAGCAAGATATTACTGATTCGGGCAGCCTCTTCCTTCCCTGTAAGTACCGCTAAACAGCTTGTCAGTACGCCTAACCAACTCTCACAACCCTTGTTCTTAATGGAACACTTCTGCTCCACGATTGTCCAAACCTACAGTCTCTAAATCGAAACTGTATCCATTAAATATGAGGACATGACAATGAAACTGAAAACTACCATAGGCCTACTCTGCGCTTTGCTGGTATCGATTGCCAATGCGGAAGACCTCAACAAATACACAGCTAAGTGTAATTCCGTTATATTCCAGCTGGGTTACCTCCCAGGCACTTATTTCGGTTACGATTCTGCATCTTATTCTTCCTGGGAAAAGACCAAAGTGAATCAACCATCCAACTTCCGGGATATGAACACTGAATTAGTCAATTACAATAACCGCAACTCCACCAACTCTAAGAATCATATTACCCAGAGAGGGGATACTTACACATGGGGCAATGGCTGCTCCTACAGAGTTGTTGGGAATAACAGAGCGATTTTCAAGAATGGAATTGAATGCCATATTGAAAAGCCCGAAGGCCTGTCAGAGCTAAAGTGTGAAGTAAAATAACTGGAAACTTAATAAGGGCTGAATCAATGAATTATTCAGCCCTTATTAGTTATTCTGGCCTTCTAAACACCATATTGGTGAACTTGTAAGTAGCCACTACTTCTTCATTTTGATTGGTGACTGTCATCTGGGTCACAACAATGCCTCTGTCTGGCTTACTCTTGGACACCCTCTTATCCACAATTTCACTTTTGCAACGCAAAACATCCCCCACCATGACAGGCTTGGGAAATCGCAGCTCGTCCCACCCCAAGCCGGCAATCATGGCTATTCCTTCTTCGATCATGCTGTGCCCCAGTCGTGTTCCGATAGCCACAGTATGAAGACTGGAGGCAAACAGCCCTCCCATAGGCGAGGCCTTGGCAACTTCTTCATCCAGGTGAAACGGCATAGGGTCCCATTGACCGGCAAACGCCTTGATTTCCTCTGCTGTCACTTCATGCGTCTGTTCACTGATTTTGCTGTCGTGTAACGCCAAATCTTCGTAATACATCATTTTTAGTATTCCTATTCATGTATTTGCAGGGAGTCTAACCTGGACTTTCTGACGAAGAATACTTCCTGTTAGCTATCCAAAGTCCTGTAAAAATAAGGCCTGCTGCTATCAGATGATACTGATGGAGTGTCTCTCCAAGAATGGGGATCGCAAACATGGCAGAAAAAACAGGAATCAGAAAATTGAACATGGCGGCTGTGTTAGCCCCCAGAACAGAGACTCCGAAATTCCATGAAATATAGGCGACCAATGAGGCAATTAGTACCACGTAACTGATCAGATAGATGGCTTTCATACTCACTGTAAAGCCTCCTCGAATCGAAAACTCCCAGAGGTAAAACGGAAAAAGGATCATCACTCCGATCCCAACCAGTGTGGTCAGCAACTGAGCCCCGGATATGGGCAGTTCAAACCGTTTGAGCAGCACTGTATAAAAACCCCAGCAACAGGTAGCTACTAACATGATCATGTCACCTCTGCCGAAATTCAGACTGGCCAGTGATGACCACTCGCCTTTACTGAAAATCGTTAGCAACCCCGGGATGGCAATCCCCATACCAAACAACTGTCTTTTCTTTGGAAAAATATTCAACAGAGGTACAGCGAGAATCATAGTGATGACTGGCAGGGCTATTTGTATCAGAGCCAGGTTCACCGCCTGAGTTGATTGAGCCGCGATATATAGCAATGTGTTAAAACAGGCAATACTGAAGAACCCCAGGGCAATCAATGGGTATCGACTTTGAAAAATCGCCTTTCTCTGCTTAATCAGCTTCTTGCCAGTAAACGAAAACAGGATCAGGAAAGCCAGAGTCCATCGCCAGAATGACAACGCGACGGGAGGAATATCTCCCACACTCATCCGACCTGCAACACTGTTCCCACCCCAACAGAGAGTGGCTAACACCAACCCCAATATTGCAAGGATGTGAGGCCGGGCCTTCAGATAGGCGATCTTTTTTCTCAAAGTACTGCTCCAGAGGGCTACGAAAAAAAACGGGACATCTCTTCATATTCACAAAAACAAAAAAGGCGCACAAGGCGCCTTTTTTTGATTGATTGTTTTAACAATCAGTTCTTCTCTTTATCTACCAGCTGGTTCTCAGTGATCCAGGGCATCATTTCACGCAGCTTGGCACCTGTCTGTTCGATCGGGTGAGCAGCGTTGTTACGACGGTAAGCAGTCATAGATGGATAGTTCATTGCGCCTTCAGTGATGAACTTCTTGGCGTACTCACCGTTCTGGATATCCTTCAGAGCTTCACGCATAGCCTTGCGAGACTCATCGTTGATCACTCTTGGACCGGTCACGTACTCACCATACTCCGCATTGTTGGAGATGGAGTAGTTCATGTTGGCGATACCGCCTTCATACATCAGGTCTACGATCAGCTTCAGCTCATGCAGACATTCGAAGTAAGCCATTTCCGGGGCATAGCCCGCTTCGGTCAGAGTTTCAAAACCGGCTTTAACCAGTTCTACAGCACCACCGCACAGTACAGCCTGCTCACCGAACAGATCGGTTTCGGTCTCATCTTTAAAGGTTGTTTCGATGATACCGGTGCGACCGCCACCTACGCCAGAAGCGTAAGACAGAGCCAAGTCTTTAGCCTTGCCGGTAGCGTCCTGATAGATTGCAACCAGATCAGGAATACCGCCACCTTTAACAAACTCGGAGCGAACAGTGTGACCAGGTGCCTTAGGGGCAATCATGATTACGTCCAGGTCAGCACGAGGAACCACCTGATTGTAATGAATAGCGAAACCGTGAGCAAAAGCCAGTGTGGCACCCTGCTTGAGGTTAGGCTCAATTTCACCCTTGTAAAGCTGAGACTGGAACTCGTCTGGGGTCAGGATCATGACAACGTCAGCCTGAGCTACTGCAGAAGGTACGTCCAGTACATTCAGACCAACAGATTCTGCTTTAGCTACAGAGGCAGAGTTTTTACGCAGACCAATGGTGACATCCACACCGGAGTCTTTCAGGTTGTTGGCATGGGCATGCCCCTGAGAACCGTAACCGATGATGGATACTTTCTTGCCACGGATGATGGAGAGATCACAGTCTTTATCGTAATAAACTTTCATGACGGATTCCTGAGTAAAACGCCCCGGATTATTTGTTTTTGTCCGGGCTGAAAACGTTGATGTGGAGAATAAAGCAGGCAGGTTATTTCGTAAAATGATATATTTGCAACATAACGTTTCATAATACGAAATAAACACTTATGGATCTGAAACCACTGAAGCATTTCCTGAGTCTGGCTGAAACACTCCACTTTGGCCGCGCCAGCGCTGCCTGCCATGTCAGCCCATCCACCCTGAGCCGCAGCATTCAGCATCTGGAAGATAAGCTGGGGGTGAGCCTGTTTGAGCGGGATAACCGCAGTGTCAGCTTGACTGCAGAAGGTATTAAATTTGAGAAATATGCCCGGGAAGCTTTGGTTCAGTGGTCCGCGATTCGGAATGAACTGATAGCTGAATCCAAGGAACTGAAAGGTGAGATCAGTGTTTATTGCTCCGTCACAGCCAGCTACAGCTTTCTCTATGACATTCTCAGGCGCTTTCGCCACCGCTATCCGAGAATTGAAATCAAACTGCATACCGGAGACCCTGATTCAGCCATCGATCTGGTTACCTCCGGAAAAGAAGACATTGCTATTTCCGCCCGACCAGATCAATTACCCACCGAAATCAAATTCCACAGTATCGGGCTCTCACCTCTGGTCTTCATAGGACCGGCTTCCGGAGAGATAGAAACACCTCTCACCCTGGAAGACTGGAGCCAAACGCCCATGATCCTTTCTGAGAAAGGGATCGGTAGGCTGCGTGTGGATCGATGGTTTTCGGCAAAAAGTATAAAACCCAGAATTTATGCCCAGGTTGCAGGCAATGAAGCCATTGTCAGCATGGTCAGCCTTGGACTCGGTATTGGAGTGGTGCCACAGATCGTTCTTGATAACAGTCCATTGTCTGACAAAGTGATGATTCTTGATATCAAACCCTGGCTGGCGGCTTATGATGTGGGCTTATGTGTTTTGGATAAAAAGCTGAAGAGCCCCTTAATTCAGGCTTTCTGGGAGCTGTTGTAACAACAGAACGATGAAAACGATGCTCTCTACTGTTAAGTGAATAATATTTTGATTACATCCGGCTATTCTGAAGGCCATTAACTCAATTCGGTTAATGACCCCTTCCCCTTGTTAATTAAGGGTATTCAGAAGTGTTTCCCAAATTCTTTTTTTATGCAGCGCTCGTCTGCGTTCTATTTGCTGCTTTACCTGTTCGGTCGGACCTGGAAAGCCTTATCACTTATATTGACAGCATGCTTGTACAAGGTGAAAAAGTCCTGATCATGACTGTCGATATGAGTTATGAAAACCTTTATTCAGCATCAGCTCTTCCACGCTTTGCCTTGAACGAAAAAGAAGAGAGTATTCGAGCCAATGTCCGCTTATTGAAAGAATTTTCGGGTGATGAAGACGTATTGTTCTTAAATGTGCAGTTAAAACCTTCTTCTGATGATCAACCCAAATTACTTCTGGCTGCTTTGGAAGACTTGGCTAAAAACCAATTCAAGACTTTTTATTATCGAAATCTGGTTCAAACCACTGAAGCGGAAAATCCTGAAGACTTTGTCATCATTCACTCCGCTGATGAATACCTTGCATGGATTGAAGGTGATTTAACCAACCTTTTAAAACTTCATGAACTGAACAATGTAGCCATTGTCGGATACGACTCAGAAGACGCCGTTAAACAACTGGCTGAATCGGCTGCCATGGAAGATCGAAGAGTGATTGTCGACCCTGACCTCAATGTTTTAACACCCAGAGTCATGAGTCAAACCCGAGAAACTGTCCGCAAAAAAAATCTGGATAGCTGGGATGAACTCATCAAGAAGTATCCGGAGAATATAGTGCGAATCAAGGAGGGAAAAGAGCCTATTTGCAGGCTGTAAAAAGCAGGGACCAGGATAACATAACCTTGTCCCCTCCTGTTAAAGAAGGGGGTCATGACACTGCCCAGTAAGCGATTTACTGAGCAGTCAGTGATTAAAGGCTCAACACCTTCTCACCACGGGCAATGCCCGTAATACCGCTACGAACCACTTCCAGCACCTGGGCCTGACCAATGGCTTCGATAAAGCCATCGAGTTTGTCCTGAGTACCGGTCAGCTGAACGGTGTAAACCGAACTGGTTACATCCACAATCTGACCCCGGAAGATATCCGCTGTACGTTTTACTTCAGCTCGCAGAGGGCCGCTTGCACGGACCTTGATCAGCATCAGCTCACGCTCAACATGATACCCTTCCGTCAAATCCACCAGCTTGACCACATCAATCAGCTTGTTCAGCTGCTTGGTGATCTGTTCAATCACCTGCGGATTACCGGAAGTGGTCACTGTCAGACGAGACAGGGTTGCATCTTCCGTAGGTGCAACGGTCAGGGTTTCGATGTTGTAGTTACGCTGGGAAAACAGCCCGACAATACGAGACAGAGCACCCGGTTCGTTTTCTACCAGTACAGAGATAATCCGTCTCATCAGGTTCTCTCCGTCTTGCTGAGCCACAGGTCACACATGTTGCCATCCTTGATTTGCATCGGATACACATGCTCGTTGGCGTCCACCTGAATATCCATGAAGACCAACCGGTCTTTCAGGGAGAAAGCTTCTTCCATGGCTGGAAGCAGTTCATCAGGGTGGGTCACTCTTATTCCCACATGGCCATAAGATTCTGCCAGCTTGACGAAGTCGGGCAGAGATTCCATATAGGAATGGGAATAGCGGCTGTCGTACTGCATATCCTGCCACTGTCTTACCATACCCAGAGCCTGATTATTGATGTTGATCACTTTCAGGTGCAAATCGTATTGCAGGCAGGTGGACAGTTCCTGAATATTCATCTGGATACTGCCTTCACCCGTCACGCAGGCAACCTGCTCATCCGGGAAGGACAGTTTGATACCCATGGCTGCTGGCAAACCAAAACCCATGGTTCCAAGACCACCGGAGCTAATCCAGCGATTCGGTTTGTTAAAGCGATAATGCTGGGCCGCAAACATCTGGTGCTGACCTACATCAGAGGTCACAAAGGCATCACCTTTGGTAACCTGATACAGGGATTCGATCACCTGTTGTGGCTTGAGAATGTTGCCTTCACCTTTTTCATAAGGGAACAGGCCACGATCTCTCCAGGAGTCGATGCTCGCCCACCACTCGGCCATCGCAGCATCATCCTGGGTACCAGGGTATTCGCTGAGCTGGCGGAGCATATTTTCCAGGACAGTATCAACAGGTCCCACAATAGGAATGTCTGCCGTCACTGTTTTGGAAATACTGGCCGGATCAATATCAATATGAATGATCTTGGCATCCGGGCAGAACTTTTCGGTGTTGTTGGTTACCCTGTCATCAAACCGGGCACCCACCGCAAGAATCAGATCCGAGTGATGCATAGCCTTGTTGGCGCAATAGCTGCCATGCATGCCCAGCATCCCAACGAACTGTCGATCAGATCCCGGAAAACCACCCAGACCATTCAGGGTATTGGTAACCGGTGCATTCAGCTTTCTGGACAATTCGGTCAGCAATTCGGAAGCCTGGCCCAGAACGACACCACCACCGGCATATATAACCGGTCTGCGAGCCTTCATCAGCAGATCAACCGCTTTACGTATCTGTCCGTTATGCCCCTTGGCTGGCGGGCTATAAGAACGGATTTTGACCTTTTCAGGATATTGGTATTCGAATTTCTTGGACAGGTCAGTGATATCTTTAGGAATATCCACCACAACCGGTCCGGGTCGTCCGGTCTGGGCGATATGAAACGCCTTACGGATAACCTCAGGAATATCTTCAGCTTTCTTGACCAGGAAACTGTGCTTAACGATAGGTCTGGAAATACCCACCATATCCACTTCCTGGAACATGTCTGTCCCGATAAAGCCGGAAGGCACCTGGCCTGAAATCACCACCATGGGAATAGAATCCATGTAGGCGGTGGCAATACCGGTAATCGTATTGGTGGCTCCTGGTCCTGATGTCACCAGTGCTACACCAGGCTTACCTGTAGCCCGTGCATAACCATCAGCCATATGGGTCGCCGCTTGTTCATGGCGTACCAGAATATGGGTGACCGCTTTTTGTCTGAAGATCGCATCGTAGACGTGCAACAGGGCTCCACCAGGATACCCATAGATGTACTCTACCCCTTCATCAGCCAGTGAACGGACTACCATGTCCGCGCCGGATAAAAGCTCCACGTGTGCTTACCCTCGGCAGTACTAATTATTAGAAATGAATCGGCTTGGCGCCGCTGAGTTAATGCTCATGACCAGCTCATGCTGTCTGAGCGGTTAGGGACTCCGGCCTCTCTTTTTTCACAGCTTTATGGCTACCAGAGCAATAAACGCTGTATTCAAGGCCTCAACATTCCTGTGTGGGTAGGGTCAGGAATCTGGCAAATGATACCTGGCAAGGCTCATTTGTCAGCATTCCAAGGAATGCTCTCATCGGAGGTATGGATATGCCCCCGGATTGTCGCATAAACCCCGAAGTCACCTGATTGGGCAGCGCCGGGAGGTGACATTCTTGACTGTCGCTGAAGCAGAGTCAATAGCCTGACGAAGCAGAATCGCGGAAATTGCATACATTTAGAGTAATAACCACAAAAATATGCATACTCCGGACCGTTCGAGCAATTTCGTTCAGTTTGGCCAACACTCAAGGATGATGAGCATGAAAGGAATACAAGCCTTGATTCTGATGCTGCTGGCGGCAAGCCTCCACTTTCCCGTCCAGGCAGACAGAATTTTCAAGTGGGTTGATGAAAACGGCACCACCCATTATTCCTCCAGACCGCCACTGGTCAATGTTGATACAGATGTCATTTCAACACTGGATGAGCCCTATGAAGGATCTGATGACAAACTCCCTGCCGGAGTGCCTTCTGTTGAATCCGAATCGACCTCTCAAGACCCTTCACAACCTGATCAGAACCCTGAGGTTCTGGCTTACTGTAAAAAACTGACTGAAAACCTCAAGGTTCTCGACAGTGAAGACCAGGTTCGCTTGAACAAGACAGACGGCAGCTTTGAAATTCTTGGGGATGATAGCCGTGAAAGGGAAAGAGACAGAATCCGCCAGCAAATGAAAAAGTTCTGCCTCTAAGCCGCGCCCTGTCAGAAAGCCAGTGGGGACGAGCTAACTGAAATAGAAACTTAATCCAGAGCCAGGAGTCTGTCGGACTTATCCTTTCGAGCATAAATCTCAGTAGAACGAATAAAATTATTAGAAGCATTCGTGCGAATCCTGTTTCATCGAATAATTGAACCGTTCTTTCTGGAATTTAGGCCGGAATTGTCTTAGTCCGACAGGCTCCTAGCTCTTCCTGGCGGTCATGTAGGTCTTCAAGCCGCTCTATTGCGACATCAAAATCTTCTAATGCTCGCTCAATGGGTATTTGATAGAGCCTTGATGCCTTATTCAAGTCTATGGGTAAATCAAAAGATTCGTTTTCGCCGCTATACATGTCGCCCAAACCTATATAGCTCCACGCGTTATCCGGAAAACTTTCAGCAAATCTTTCGAAGGCCTGCTCCCCCTGTTCTGCTTTACCCGCAAAAAACAATGATTCTGCTTCTGCCCGACGCATCATACGGATAAGGGAGGGGGAAGAGGCAGGGAACTCTTCGCAAAATTCCCGACAAAACTGGATTCTTATATCCAAATAACGCGACTCATCGACACCTGCATTAGTAAGGTGCATGTCCAAGTCACCAATCCAGTATGACAATAGAATTCCGGCGAAGGGTCTTATGTCATTAATAGAGTCGAGATCCTGATATAAGGACTTGATCTTTTTCCAGGCATTCAACCAAAGATCACAAGTCGCTGCATAAGATTCATCAAGGCAGTTATAACCCTCATTAATAAGCTCTGCTATCGGAGCCTGCTCTTCAGAAGCAGGGACTTTATATTCAGCGATACCTTCTTGCGATTTTTTAGACAACCCCCCTCCAGAAGCCTCTTGGTCATAGTCGTACCGTTCTTCTTTTGCCAGGATTGTACTAAAGATCTGCAAACTGTAATCACCTGTCCAGTCCCAGTTAACTTTATACTCCATGACCAAACGAGGATCATCACGATATATCATACGTCTGGATAAAATAATCAGGTCAATCTGCTGCTCTACCTCTTCAGGAATCCCTCCCGGAACATTTCCGACCAAAAATTCGGTCATGCTTTCTCGCATCTCCAGGGCTTTGCTTTCGTTCACTGTACCTATGTTCCAGCACATCACGACCATACCAACAGTGCTTTCGATAAAGCTTCTGTCACCCTTTCCCTCTTCCAACATGGAACCTGCCAGTTCTATAAGACGTTCAGATAACTTTGGCAATCCCAGTTTTTCATGCATGTTTTCAACTATTTTGCTCGTCTTTGACAGCTGAATAGTTTTCTTTTTACGCCGCTTAAGTTCTTTCTTTTTGCGTTTGGCACCGGCCGATAATTTAGCCATTTCAACAACCTCAAAAATGATGATCTATACCAATGGATTTAAAGAAACCACGGAACACAAGGTGAGTTCAAGCGAATCTCCGAAAGCTCTTATATACCCTACTACTTTATAACACCTATAAAGATAAATGATTTTATTCAACAGGCTATTCCTTATTAAAGTAAAACCGGATATTTCGGGCACTTCCCCAAATACAGAACTAGACTCCTGCTGCCAAGCAGAGGGAGTAGTTCATTAGAGTTATTTCTTATACGCAGTAACGCCTATATAATGGTACTGCCTGAACAACTGTTGCGTTAACAGCAAAATAACAATAAATCAGTCGTCGCAATAAGGTATACACAATGCAAGTAAAAGGTTTAACCGCAGTCGTAACCGGTGGGGCAACCGGTTTGGGGAAAGCCACAGTAAAAGCCTTCCTCGAGGCTGGCGCCAATGTTGCCATCCTGGATATCAACGACAAAGCAGGTCTTGAACTGGCCCAACGTTACGGCCAGCAAGCTATTTTCCAACATGCCGATGTCACTGACGAAAAGTCCATTGACGCTGCCCTGGATCAAGCCCAGAAAATTTTTGGCTGTGTAGACGTAGTCGTTAATTCTGGCTGCCCCTGTCTTGCTGCAGCCAACGACCCTGGTGAAAGCTTTAAAAGAGCATCCAGTCGATACCATAAAATTCTTGAAACCAATCTGATGGGCACGTTCAACATCCTTCAGGCTGCCGCCAAGAAAATGAAATGCAACCAACGTAACGCCAGTGGTGAAAGCGGCGTTATTATTAATACGGCCTGCGTTTCTGAAAGCGAAGGAAAGATTGGTCAGGATGCCTGCCGGGCCTCCAAAGACGCTGTTGCCAGAATGGGCCTGCCCCTGGCAAAAGAATTCGATGCATACGGTATCAGAGTAAACACCATTGAACCCGCCACCGGTGACTCTATTCATCTGGGGTTGAATGGCATGGCTGAAATCATTCCAGCCAGCAAACGAACTACTTCTCCCACAGCGTTTGCAGAGAAAGCACTGTCCGTTGTTAAAGACAGTTGCATCAATGCTAAAACCATCAGTTTAAATTAATTCGTTCGCTCCTCTATGAAAGGTATATAGGAATTCTTATATACCTTTCACCCCTCACCAGATCATCTATCTTCTTCATATCTCTCTCAACAAAAGTATGAGTTATGAAGCTTGTTCAAAATCTGTCAGTAGCTCTGGCTCTGTGTCTTACTTTATCGATTCAAGCCTCTCCTATTGAACTGTCTCTGAGTCACAAAAGCACTATCTCCAATGTCTCTAATCATCCCTACAGTACCGTGGTATCGCCTTACAGTTCATTAGCCGTTGTCTCCGGTAGTCAAGGCGCTGATCTGGTGGATTATGAAAAAGGAGAACTGATTACCCGATTGAACATTACCGGAGCGGCTAACTCGGCTGTATTCGTAAAACAGGGGGATACGGAGATTCTCTATGTTATGGCCTTTACCAATTTTCCAGGCTACAACGCCACCAATGGCATTTATGGATTCCCCCTGAAAGATGGCAAACCCATCGGCAGACTGGAGCACAACCCTGGCAGTGGTATGACTGGCAGTCTTTTTCCAGCCACCAGCTTTTCTTTATCAACCACTGAGAATGGTGAATACGTTTATTTCGTAACACTGGAGACCATCAAAGCCGATGACCAGCTCAGCAATGGCAAACGTTGGTTGAATCGAATCGCAGTGAACCCTGAAAAAATGAATGTGACAACCATTCCGATGCCGGACTGGGCTGGTTGGCCCGGTGACGGTGGAGATGATGGAGTAGCTGTCACGCCAGATAATACTTCAGCCTACCTTCCTCATAGCTTAATCACTTACAGGGTCACTGCCCCTGCCTCTGTAAGCCCAAAGGTTTCAACACTTCAAACCGAAAGTGGCGATGGCGCTTTGGTCGGCAATGATGGACAAAAACTCTTTGCTTTCGATTATGGTGATGTCAACAGTATTAACTTGAGTGATCTGAAAAAAAGCGCTGTCTTCTCACAGTCAGGAAATCAGGCGTCTTTTATTGAGAATGCCCAGCTTTACGACAATGGACAAAAACTTTTGATGACGCTCCAGGATATCAGTGACATCAGCGTACCCGCCCCTCTGCAATTTTATCTGGACTACAGACAACATAAAAAGCGAAATGCCGAGGCTTTCTTTCTGCCCAATAAAGTGTTGTCCATCGATCTGAAAACGGGCCGTAAGAGAACTCTGTACGACCGACTTCCCATATCCAACAGTTATCCGACATCAGCTGCTATAAGCAGAGATGGTCAGTACCTCTTAGTGACGGTATGGCATGTGGACGGATACACCAACCTGAAAATATATTCTTTGCAAGAATTTATCAGAGAGCCGAATAACCTGCTTTAGGGATAATTCAATAACAGCCGGGTAGGTTTATCTACCCGGCTTAATCAATCAACCCTGGCTTTTTTTACCAGCATTGAGCTTTTTATAGACTCGATAGGAAAAGCACGCCAGGGCACCTGTCACACCGATGAATACCATATGATCAGGTTCGGTCAGAAAGTGCATCAGCATTGAGAGAATACCACCCTCAGAGTGATCCCCAGGGTGAGCATACACCTGAGAAGAGGCCATAACGGTGGCTACTGTCGTTAAAATGGCTCCCAGTTTTTTCATTTTGTACTACCTCTGTTTATTTTTATTACCATGACCTAATGACTGTGCAGCATTAAACACTCACGGCAGTGGGTTCGTGATCTTGTTTTTCAGGCATTCTCGCTTCCAGCATGCCTTTGTCAACTATAAAGTCGATCACTTCCCGAACGCCTTGCTCCGCTTTCAGGTTTGTGAACAGAAAGGGACGGTCTCCACGCATCTTTTTCGCATCTCTGTCCATCACTTTCAGAGATGCCCCAACGATAGGTGCCAGATCGGTTTTATTGATAATCAGCAGATCAGAACGGGTAATACCCGGCCCACCTTTACGTGGAATTTTATCCCCGGCAGAAACATCAATCACATAGATAGTCAGATCGGACAGCTCAGGACTGAAAGTAGCGCTGAGATTATCGCCCCCGGATTCAACCAGAACCATTTCCAGACCCGGGTGTCTCTGACAAAGCTCATCCACAGCAGCCAGATTCATGGAGGCATCTTCACGAATAGCCGTATGGGGACAACCACCGGTTTCGACTCCAATGATGCGGTCTTCTTCCAGTGCTTCATGATGAATCAGAAACTGTGCGTCTTCTTTCGTATAAATATCATTCGTCACCACTGCCAGATTGTAATGCTGGCGCATTGATGCACAAAGTTTTGTGAGCAGTGCTGTTTTACCTGATCCTACCGGACCACCTACACCAACGCGGAGTGTTTGGGGTGCTTTTTTTTCGCTATAGGCATTACTTGTCATTATTCTCTTTCCTAGGATCTGAACAGTCTTGAATACTGGTGCTCATGCCAGCTACTGGCCATAGCGTAATGCACCAGATTATTACCCATTTCGTGATCTTGAATGCTTTTGGCGCTCTCGATGATGCTGCCAATTTCAGCCGCCAGATGATGCAGAATTTTCTGAGCGTCGGTTTGCCCCAGGGGAACGGCTTTTGTTGCCCCCGCCACCTGATTTTCACACCATGACCACAACAATCCGATGGTAGCGGCCTCTTTCTCCATGCCATGGCAGAGACTGGAGAGCGCAAACATGGCCGCCTGGGTCGGTGTTTCCAGCCAGTCCGCTCTGGATTCTTCCGGGAATAAAGACTTCAACCAGGTTTTAAAGGCTCTGCCAACCTGACAGTCTTCATCATAAAGCTCACGGGTTTCCCGAAACGCGAGCAACTGGCTATTCCAGTACTCTACCGACTGCCTGTCTCCGGATTTCAGGGCATCGTACAGTCGAAAAAAAGCGGGGACATCCAGACGACCCATTCCCTGCCTGAGCAGTTCAGAAATCCAGTTACAGGTGGACTCTCGGTCATGACACCATTGACGATCAATAGCTGTTTCCAGCCCCTGTGAATAGGCAAAGGCTCCAACGGGTAAAGCTGGACTGGAAATGTGCAGGAGCCCAAGGAGTGCATCAGTGTTCATGGCTTTCTACCGGCTCATGACTTTCTACCGGCTCATGACTTTCTACCGGCTCATGACTTTCTACCGGCTCATGACTTTCTACCGGCTCATGACTTTCTACCGGCTCATGGCTTTCTACCGGCTCATGACTTTCTACCGGCTCATGACTTTCTACCGGCTCATGGCTTTCTACCGGCTCATGACTTTCTACCGGCTCATGGCTGTGTTCACCATGGTGGTGATGACCATGACCTTTGGCGTAAGCACCATTTTCGGGCTCAAAAGGGGCTTCTGTATGATCAACAGTCAGTCCCAGCAAAGTCACCATTTCATCCAGAACGTGATCCCTCTGAAATCGAAGCCAGTTATCACCTATCTGTAAAGGGACATGGCGATTGCCCAGATGGTAGCAGGCCTTGGCAAACGTAAGACTGTCTTCACAGCGGGCTGTTGTGACCTCCTCGTCACTGGCTTTGACCAGCACCACTTCTCCACTGTCTGCCTGAAGCAGAGTCCCGCCCCTCAAAACATCACCACGGTCAATAAATATTCCCGCTTCTCTCCCACTGAGCGTTTTAGCCTTTAATCGACCTCTTTTGCGCTCATCAAATGGCAGCAATAGCTCTTCATTGTGCTGAACATCAGTTTCCTGCAGGCGCCTGGTTAACTTCAGCATTTTGTTATTTTCCTTCTGTCTTTATTCGCTCAAGGCTGCATTTCGCTCAAGGCTGCATTTCGCTCAAGGCTGTTTACTGTGAAAATTATTTTTCTTTGATCAAGGCCGTTTAAAAAAGGAAGTACCGCTGAGCCAGAGGAACTACTTCTGCCGGTGCACAGACCAGCAGTTCGCCATCGGCACGCACTTCATAAGTCTCCGGATTCACTTCCATATGGGGCTGCCAGGTATTCAGTAACATATCTTTCTTTCGGATAGTTCGAGTATTTTTAACCGCAGAAACGACTTTGCTCAGTCCCAGCTTACGTCTTATGTCGTTTTCATAAGCGGCCTGTGAAACGAAAGAAAGAGAAGTGGCGGAAACGGCCTTGCCCATAGCCCCAAACATGGGTCGATAATGAACTGGCTGTGGTGTCGGAATGGAAGCATTGGGGTCTCCCATCGGAGCCATTGCAATAGCCCCACCTTTCAACACCAAAGAGGGTTTGGTTCCAAAAAATGCGGGTTTCCACAACACCAGGTCAGCCAGTTTACCCGGCTCTACTGACCCCACTTCATGGGAAATACCGTGGGTAATCGCCGGATTCATGGTGTACTTGGCTACATAGCGACGCGCCCTGAAGTTATCGACACCGGTGGAAGTATCTTCTGGCAGCAATCCCCGTTGAACTTTCATCTTGTGAGCCGTTTGCCAGGTTCGACAAACCACCTCACCTACTCGCCCCATCGCCTGAGAGTCCGATGCGATCATCGAAAAAGCCCCCAGATCATGCAGAATATCTTCAGCCGCAATGGTTTCTCTGCGAATTCGAGAGTCGGCAAAGGCCACATCTTCCGGGATATTTGGATCAAGATGGTGACAAACCATCAGCATGTCCAAATGTTCATCCACCGTGTTAATGGTGTAGGGACGTGTCGGGTTTGTAGACGACGGAAGCACAAAGTCCTCGCCACAGGCCTTGATAATATCCGGGGCATGGCCACCTCCGGCACCTTCAGTATGGTAGGTGTGGACAACCCTTCCCTTGAAAGCAGCAATGGTATCTTCGACAAACCCCGACTCATTCAGAGTATCGGTGTGAATGGCTACCTGAATGTCGTACTTCTCCGCCACTCCCAGGCAACAATCGATGGAAGCCGGTGTCGTTCCCCAGTCTTCATGAAGTTTAAGACCCATGGCGCCCGCCAAAACCTGCTCTTCCAGTGCGGCGGGTAAGCTGCCATTGCCCTTCCCAAGAAAGCCAATATTCATGGGCAGGCTATCCACTGCCTGCAGCATAGAGCTCATATGCCACTCCCCTGGTGTACAGGTAGTAGCATTAGTGCCTGTTGCAGGCCCGGTGCCTCCGCCCAGCATGGTAGTGATACCCGATGCCAGAGCTTCTTCAATCTGTTGAGGACAAATAAAGTGAATATGAGCATCAATGCCCCCGGCTGTGACAATCTGTCCCTCACCGGCAATCACTTCAGTGCCAGGGCCGATAATGATATCGACGCCTGCCTGTACATCCGGATTGCCCGCCTTGCCAACTTTTTCTATACGGCCGTTTTTGATGCCAATATCGGCTTTCACTATGCCCCAATGATCCAGAATCAGAGCGTTGGTAATGACGGTATCCACCACATCAGCACTGGTTCTTTGACTCTGGCCCATACCGTCACGAATAACTTTTCCGCCACCAAATTTCACTTCGTCGCCATAAACAGTGAAATCTTGTTCCGGACTGATAAACAGGTCGGTATCCCCAAGACGTACTTTGTCGCCTACTGTAGGGCCAAACATGTCCACATAGGTTTGACGTTCCATTCTGGCCATTACTTATCTCCCTGTTCGAGATCACCCATGACATCGCCTCGAAAGCCATAGATTTTGCCTTCTCCGGCAAAACGCACCAGCTCAACTTCCCGATCCTGGCCTGGCTCAAAACGCACTGCTGTTCCTGCCGGGATATTCAGTCGGAAACCCAGAGTGGTATCCCGATTAAAATCCAGCGCAGGATTCACTTCATAAAAGTGATAATGAGAGCCAACCTGCACCGGCCGATCGCCAGTATTGGCAACAGTCACCACACAGGTTTCCCGACCTTCATTAATTTCGACTGCCTCTTCGGAGGCAATGATCTCACCTGGAATCATAAAACCTCCGGCGGTTATGCGATGGGGTTGTGGACGGTCACCAGCTTGGTACCGTCAGGAAAAGTCGCTTCTACCTGAACTTCATGGATCATCTCGGGAATGCCTTCCATAACATTTGCTCGAGTCAGGATTTCACGCCCTTCATTCATAAGTTGAGCCACCGTTTTACCGTCTCTGGCCCCCTCAATAATGTGCATTGAGATCAGCGCAATGGATTCCGGGTAATTCAGTTTTACTCCACGCCCAAGACGACGCTCGGCAACCAATGCCGCTGTATACAACAGCAGTTTGTCTTTTTCTCTGGGGGTCAGCTCCATGAGAGCACTCCAATTTATTCTTGTTGTTCAATATTCGCTACAAGCATCAACGTTCAGGTATTCCAGATTCTAGGCTTACAGCCCACTCTGTTGTTCAGCTGAGGGCGAAGCTCGCTCCAGAGCCAGGTAAACAATGTTCTGGCCTGTTCAGGCGAGCTACCCAGATAACGGGCAATAAAAACCCCTTTGCGCCAGGTAATGGCTACACACTTCGACCCGCCCAATGCTTCCAGTTTTTCATGCAAATGATCACAACCGGGATTTTGCTCAAGGCTCATGAGAAAAGTACCGAAGACATGCTGGCCGTTCAGACCAAGAAGGGATTGTGTGAGAGATGAACTGGCAATCAGTTCCAAGCGTTCTCGATACAATGGGAGGTCATTTCTTGTGAGCTGCAGATTCTGGACGATCTTACCCTGCTCAAACGCTTCACCACTGGCTTTGCGACCCAGACAAATAATATCCCAGCCTGCATAACAGCCATTATCGCTCAGCTCGACGGTAGTATTCAGTTCGGCTTCAGCACCATTAAAAATAATGGTTTCCTGAGGCAACCATTCCAGACAGGCATCCTCTTGAACGACTAGTGACGTTAGCTGTTTCTGAAGCCTGCCATTCCCATTGAAGTAGACTTTTCCTGCAGCCGGTGTCGTAACCAATCCAGACGCACCGCAGTGAGCTTCAAAACTCTGAATCAGTTCATCACCAGCAACCAGACCACCAGGTGGGTGAAGAATATAGAGATGTGCCAGATCTTTCCCTTCTGGCCAGAACGGACGCTGAATCCGTAACGGTCCATAATGGCGCGTACGGCCCATACGGGTATGGCCATCCTGGTATTTCAGTTCAACGGCAATACCAGCACGCCAGCCCTTATCCCCGGATGGAATGTCATCCTGATCAGAATCAGATTGGAATAGCGGGTTAGATAGTGGATTAAATGCCAGCCCCATACTTCAGCCCTTCGTGTTAAAGGTCATCTCTGGCTTGCAAAAGATGTTCCATTTTTATTGATTTTTCTTAGTCAGCTCATGGCGGCTTTAGCGCTTTTATCAACCAAACGGTCAATCTGACGCTTCAAAACAGTGCAAACGAACCAACTTGGTGAAAGCGATGTTCTGAAATAAGGCATGTGCTGTCAAGGTGATATTAAGAGATTCACCTTAACTTAGGTGCTAAGAGTGGGGGCTTACCTGTATGAACGGCAGCTCCTGCCAATATTGGCATACACATTGCTCTTCTCCCTGTCGCACACAAGGATAAGAACAGGATCAATAAGAACTATGAAGAGCTCCCTCAAAAAACTCTCGCAAGGCTTTTTACCCGCTAAAGGCTTGGCTATGGCTTCTGCCGCCACCGCCGCCCTGTCTTTCTCGGTCATTTCCCAGGCAGCAGACACCATCAAAGTAGGTGTTCTGCATTCTCTTTCAGGCACTATGGCTATCAGTGAAACCACTCTGAAAGACACTGTTTTGATGATGGTGGATGAGCAGAATAAGCAAGGCGGATTGCTGGGGAAAAAGCTCGAAGCGGTCGTCGTTGATCCTGCCTCTGACTGGCCTCTGTTTGCAGAAAAAGCCCGTGAACTGCTGGCAAAAGAAAAAGTAGATGTCATTTTTGGAGGCTGGACTTCTGTTTCCAGAAAATCAGTACTGCCTGTCGTTGAAGAGCTGAACGGACTGATGTTTTACCCGGTTCAGTATGAGGGAGAAGAGTCATCAAAAAATGTTTTCTACACCGGTGCAGCACCTAACCAGCAAGCTATTCCAGCCGTTGATTATCTGATGAGTTCAGAAGGTGGCAGCGTCAAACGTTTTGTTCTGGCCGGAACTGACTACGTCTATCCCAGAACCACTAACAAGATTCTGGAAGCTTATCTGAAGAGCAAGGGTGTAAAAGAATCAGACATTTTGATCAATTACACTCCGTTTGGTCACTCTGACTGGCAGACCATTGTTTCTGATATCAAAAAGTTTGGTAATGCCGGTAAAAAGACCGCCGTTATTTCCACCATCAATGGTGACGCTAACGTACCTTTCTATAAAGAGCTGGCTAACCAGAGTATTGCTGCTGAAAACATTCCGGTTATTGCTTTCTCAGTGGGTGAAGAAGAACTGTCCGGCATAGACACGGCTCCTCTGGTGGGCCATCTGGCTGCCTGGAACTACTTCATGAGCGCTGAAAGTGACATCAATGACGAGTTCATCGAAACCTGGCAGAGCTTTACCAAGAATGAAGAGCGCGTAGCCAATGACCCAATGGAAGCCACTTATATTGGCTTCAACATGTGGACAAAAGCGGTGGAGAAAGCGGGAACCACCAGCGTTGATAGCGTTCGTTCTGCCATGTACGGAATCACTGTTCCCAACCTGACCGGCGGCACAGCGGTAATGAATACCAACCACCACCTCACCAAGCCGGTATTGATTGGTGAAATCCAGGACGATGGCCAGTTTGAAATTGTCTGGGAAACCAAAGGTGGCGTGATAGGTGATGCCTGGACTGACTACCTGCCAGAAAGCTCAAAGATTGTTGCTGACTGGTCTACCCCGATCCTGTGCGGCAACTTCAACCTGGAATCAGGTGTCTGCTCTGGCCAAAACTACTGATCTTTCAGTCGTCATTTTTTGAAGTCACATGGCATGAAAGGCTCAAACCTTTGATGCCATCCCCCAAAAGTCTGTCTGAAGCATGACAGGCAACCAATAGGTTTATTCACTGGAAAATTTATGAACCGGAGACTCTGGCAAGCATTGCCGTTAGTATGCCTCTGTCTTCTTTTTGTCTTTGCGTCACCCGGACAGACTCTGGCTAGTAGCTACGCCACTAGCAATGAAGAACTGGCCAAACAGTTGGGTGAAAAGTCTTGGGACAAACTGGAGACCGCCATCACCCTCCTCTCTGCGAAAGGTGATGATGAAAGCCAGAAAATTTTAACCCTTTGGTTGTCTGGCCAACTGTATATTGAAAAGAAAACGGATCGTCTGGTCACGGGTTCCAAGTCAGGTCGGATGTATCTCATTTCAGACCCGATAACAGGTGAAGACTTCGGCGAAGTCAAAAAGCGCAGTCTGCAAAAAATCCGAATCAATAACCGGTTGCGTAACGCCATTAAGTCAGCACTGGCCTTCTGGGACCTCAAGTCTGAAGACCCGAAAAAGCGTCTCCAAGCTATCAAAGAGACCTCAAAAAACATCGAAGCCGATGCATTGTCCAACCTGGAAGCGATGTTTGAGCAAGAAACCGATAATGATGTTCGCTCAGCGCTGGCAGCCGCTATGGCCTTGTACCATTTTCAGCATGGTAACGACGAGGCTAAGCTAGAAAGCCTCGCTCTCCTATCTGAATCCGATGACCCTATTGTACGTTCAACCCTTGAGTCAGCTAAAACCTCAACAGAAAACAAACAGATTCTTCAGAGCATTCACACCGCTCTGGCCGACATGGATCGCAGACAGAGTTACTACTCCGCCATAGAAAGTGTGTTCTTTGGCTTGAGTCTGGGTTCTGTATTACTGCTGGCAGCCATTGGTCTGGCTATCACGTTTGGTGTCATGGGCGTAATAAACATGGCCCATGGTGAGATGATGATGCTGGGCGCTTATACGACCTTCGTCATTCAGTCCGCTTTTCCATCATTAATTGAGCAATCTTTGTTTATCGCTATTCCTACCGCATTTATTGTGGCGGGCACTGTCGGTATTCTGATTGAACGACTTGTCATACGTCACCTTTACGGTCGTCCACTGGAAACCCTTCTGGCCACATTTGGCATCAGCCTGATTCTTCAACAAGCGGTCAGAACTATTTTCTCTCCTCTGAACCAGGCTGTTTCATCACCTGAATGGATGAGCGGCTCCTGGATGATCAATGATGCTTTATCCCTGACCTGGAACCGGCTCTACATCATTGGTTTCAGTCTGGCGGTCTTCCTGACTTTATTATTTATTCTTCGCTACACCCGTTTCGGTTTGAACATGCGCGCTGTCACCCAGAACCGAGCCATGGCCAGCTCCATGGGCATTCCCACCAGCAGGGTTGACGCCCTGACGTTTGGTCTCGGCTCTGGCATTGCCGGTGTTGCAGGTGTTGCTCTGTCACAGTTAACCAATGTCGGTCCCAATCTTGGCCAGAATTACATCATCGACTCCTTCATGGTGGTGGTCTTTGGTGGTGTGGGCAACCTCTGGGGCACACTGGTAGCCGCTATGGGGCTGGGTATAGTCAATAAACTGCTGGAACCCTGGGCAGGCGCCGTAGTCGCCAAAATTCTGGTATTGGTTTTCATTATCCTGTTCATTCAGAAAAGACCCAAAGGCCTGTTCGCCCTGAAGGGTCGCGCGGTGGAGGATTAATCCATGAGTTCCACAACTTTGTCCTCAAAAATGAATGCAAAAGGACCTCTCTGTCGTTTTCTTCTGGATGATCCAGCGGGCAAATGGCTTTTGATCGCTGTTTTTGCCATTAGCATTATTGTCTCCGGACTGAACCTGCTGGTACCTGAAGGCTCTGCTCTGCATGTCAGCAGTTACACTGTGACCCTGCTTGGAAAATATCTGTGCTTTGGTCTTCTGGCTCTGGCTCTGGATCTGGTCTGGGGTTATTGCGGCATTCTCAGTCTCGGTCATGGGGCTTTCTTTGCCCTCGGCGGCTACGCCATGGGCATGTATTTGATGCGCCAGATTGGCGATCGTGGTGTCTATGGTAATCCTGAGCTACCGGATTTCATGGTCTTTCTGGACTGGCAGGAATTGCCCTGGTACTGGCAAGGTTTTGATTCTTTCTGGTTTGCCATGCTGATGGTCGCTCTGGTTCCCGGCATTCTGGCTTTCCTGTTTGGCTGGCTGGCATTTCGTTCCAGGGTTACCGGCGTTTATCTGTCCATCATTACCCAGGCACTGACGTATGCCCTGATGCTGATGTTCTTCCAGAACGATTTTGGTTTTGGTGGAAACAATGGTCTGACTGACTTCAAGGATATTCTGGGCTTTAGCCTGCAAAGTGATACGACCCGGGTCGTACTCCTGATGTCATCAGCACTGGCTTTGGGGCTGGGCTATGTGATTTGTCGCTGGCTGGTCAGCTCCCGCTACGGCAGGGTCTTAATGGCCGTAAGAGACGCAGAAAGCAGAACACGCTTTATTGGCTATCGGGTAGAACACTACAAGCTGGTCGCTTTTGTGGTGTCCGCCATCCTGGCCGGCATTGCGGGCGCACTTTATGTTCCACAGGTTGGCATTATTAATCCGGGTGAGTTCTCGCCTATCAACTCCATAGAGCTGGTTATCTGGGTCGCCGTTGGCGGACGAGGAACACTTTACGGTGCCATTATTGGCGCGATGCTCGTGAATTATGCCAAAACCTGGTTTACCGGAGCCATGCCCGATGCCTGGCTGTTTGCTCTGGGAGCCCTGTTTGTCATTACTACGCTCTGGTTGCCCAAAGGGGTCGTGGGTTTGTATGAACAGATCAAACAAAAGTTCTTAAAACCATCAGCCCCAACCCAGGGAAAAGAGGTAGTCGATCATGGTTGATAAACACATACCGGATGACACCCTGTTGTACCTCAATAATGTGACAGTCAGCTTCGATGGTTTCAAAGCTCTGAACAACCTGTCTTTCTTGATCAAGAGCCGGGAGCTTAGAGCCATTATTGGCCCCAACGGTGCCGGTAAAAGCACCATGATGGACGTTGTCACGGGGAAGACACGCCCCGATACCGGAGAGATCTACTTTAAAGGCTCTGTAGATCTCACTCGCCATGACGAAGCAGAAGTAGCCAACCTGGGCATTGGTCGAAAGTTTCAAAAACCATCGGTGATCGAAAGCCTGACCGTCTGGGAAAACCTGGAGCTGGCTCTGAAAGGTCGCCGTTCACCTTTTGAGTCCATGTTTAAAGGTCTGTCTTCTGAGGGCTCAAAAAAGATTGATGACGTTCTGCTCAAGATTCGCCTCCAGGATCGCCGGGATCTGACTGGAGCTTCCTTGTCCCATGGACAGAAACAGTGGCTCGAAATAGGCATGCTGCTACTTCAGGATCCCGAGCTCCTTCTGATTGACGAGCCTGCAGCCGGTATGACCGATGAAGAAACGTTCAGGACTGCAGACTTGCTACGAGAGCTTTCACAAGAGAGAAGTGTCGTGGTTGTCGAGCACGATATGGCCTTTATCAAAGCACTGAACTGCAGAGTTATGGTGCTTCATGAAGGCAGTGTGCTGGCAGAAGGATCTCTGGATCATGTTCAGCAGAATCAACAAGTCATCGACGTCTATCTGGGAAGATAGCCTTAAGCCAGGAAAACAGCCCTGAGCTGGAGAACAGCCCTGAGCTGGAGAACAGCCCTGAGCTGGAGAACAGCCCTGAGCTGGAGAACAGCCCTGAGCTGGAGAACAGCCCTGAGCTGGAGAACAGCCCTGAGCTGGAAAACAGCCCTGAGCAGGAGAACAGCCCTGAGCTGGAGAACAGCCCTGAGCTGGAGAACAGCCCTGAGCTGGAGAACAGCCCTGAGCTGGAAAACAGCCCTGAGCAGGAGAACAGTATGCTTGAAGTTCAGAACATAGATGTCTTTTACGGTGCCAGCCAGGCACTGAAGTCTGTATCCCTGACGGCTGATAAAGGTCAGGTTACAAGTATCATGGGCCGTAACGGTGTGGGGAAAACCACACTGATGAATACAGTCGCCGGTCGTGTCTCAGCAACTTCGGGACAGATACTCTGGAAGGATCAGCCAATCAACCATCGGTCATCACATCAGCGAGCCCGGCAGGGCATTGCTTATGTTCCCCAGGGTCGACAGATTTTCCCTCTGCTCACCGTACAGGAAAACCTCGAAACCGGTTTTGCCTGCTTGCCTCGAGCAAAGCACAAAGTTGACCCGGAAATTTATGATCTGTTTCCGGTTTTGCTGGATATGAGGCATCGCCGTGGAGGAGATCTGTCTGGGGGACAGCAACAACAACTGGCTATTGCCCGTGCGCTGGTTACCCGGCCGGAACTGTTGATACTGGATGAGCCAACCGAAGGTATTCAACCTTCCATCATCAAGGATATTCAGTCCGTCATAGGGATGCTCAGAGATCGCGGAGAAATGGCCATCCTGCTGGTTGAACAGTACTTTGAATTTGCCCGTGACCTGGCGGATCAATATGCTGTGCTGGATCGTGGCGAGCTGGTGCTGTCAGGTGCTGGCAATGAGATGAACGAAGATGAAGTCAGACGACTGATGACCGTATAAACATTTTTCGGATGAATACAGTCAAGCGGTTCTGACTGCATTCATCCTATGACCTTGAATCATCAACTTGGAGGCTTCAAAAAGTTGAATTTCCAATAAGTTATTCGCCTCTCCAATCAGTCCAGAATAGTAGAGATAATGCCTACTGATCTGAAGCAGTAAAAATGCACTCATACATCTCTACACTTCTCTTTATAGGCAGAATTCTTAGCAATATTCTGCTTCATAAGTGTTTAAAAAGTGCCTCTGGGAACACAATAAATCTAAAATATAAGAAGACCCCTCCACCAATCAAATAGCCAATCAAGCACCAATGGCACTGACTTAAGCCGTCATCCCTGAAATACCAAGACTTGCTCAAGAAGAAAATCGACTATAAAAGTCGTATATTTCAAAAACTCCTCCTCGAGCAAGCCATGACCAAGTTTAGCCCAGAAT
>NZ_JBPCXO010000489.1:0-14838 GCF_051008435.1 Endozoicomonas sp.
AGTGAAGCTCAGTAAAGCTGAATTGAAGGAAATTCAACCTTACATCATACGAAACCCTGAGTTACGAAAGTGGGATGTTGCTATTGTGCCAGAGCCGGTAAATTATTAATTGCTGTACCCCTAAGAGGTGAGTCCTGGCTGGCTTCTGATTCTAGTCTGGCACGATCAGCTTTGCTGACGTACTTGGGTTTGTTGTTTTTAGGAGACAGCTTAGCCTTAGCTCTTTTGGCTTTAGCCTTTAAAATCTGGTTGCCTTTTTTACGACGATTCATGACTAGTGGCTCAGTGAATAAATACTCTCATCATATTAGTAGTTCTGATGACTGGTGAGAATGAGTATCGACACAAACAAAAAAGCCCCGCGAATGCGAGGCTTTTTATATATGGTGCCTAGAGACGGAATCGAACCATCGACACGCGGATTTTCAATCCGCTGCTCTACCAACTGAGCTATCCAGGCGTTACATCTTTCTTCCAATTCGTTGCACCGTACTAACCATATTGACTATGGCTGTATGGTGCCTAGGGGCGGAATCGAACCACCGACACGCGGATTTTCAATCCGCTGCTCTACCAACTGAGCTACCCAGGCATGTCACGACTCTTTAGACGAGAAGATGTGCGAGGCGTATTAAACGGATTTCCCTACTCGGAGTCAAGTCGGGTATAGCGATTTTCCGTCTTTTGGGTGAAAAAAGCGGGCTGGATCAAGCGTTTAGAAAGATAATGAAGCGCTAGTACCGGCATATTTATTGGAAAACGACATAGTCTGCCAGCTCTTCCAGGGACTCCAGTTCAGTAATTTCTTCAATCGGTGCCAGCCCCTTTTCTTCCTTGTAGGTTTGGTAGGCTTGGGTGTCGACAACAATATCGCCATTTTCTTCCTGAAAGAGGATGGAGTGGTCGCTGATGGCGGAGAGAATTTGCTTCTTCTTGTTGTTTGAGATGGAAATGTCTTTGATGTTCATATGGTCAGACCGGTATAGAGTATTCGCACTTATTATAAAGTGAGGTTTTTGATCTCGGCTATATTTATGCCGCTTCAATTAAAATATTGATTCATATGGATGTTCTCTGACGTTGCTGCTCACTTCTGTGCAGGCAACCGGTTGGCACCAGTAATACTCATTACTGACTGTTCTGAGGTGAACAATATAGGCATTGTTATACAGGGTATTCATTCTTCCTGGGGAGGCAGGGTGGCAGTTTATACACTTCCACCGATGCTGATGGATTGATCGACGGGTGTTAGATCAACACGCCGGAAGCTGATATTCAAACAGGGGCTTCCGGCTTTTGTTTAAGTCTATTTTTGTTCGGGAACAAAACCTTCTGCCGCGTCATACTCTTCACCGGCAAAGAACTTGTCCATTTGTTCGGTGAGGTATTTGCGAGTGTCCAGATCCAGCAGGCTGAGATGCTTTTCATTGATCAGACGGGTTTGGTGAGCCTGCCACTCAGTCCAGGCGGCCTGTGAAACATTTTCATACACCCACTGGCCTTTGGGGCCAGGCAGAGGAGGTACAGTTAGGCCTTCGGCTTCTTTCTTGAGTTTTACGCAATGTACAGTACGGGCCATTGAAATCCCCTTCGTTAAATCTGTGATGTGGGTGAATGGTATAGGAAACAATACGTCAGGACGAGCAGCTGACTTCCAGCTTTTTGCCCCATTCCGGGGGCCTTTGAGCGTAATGTTCCAGATCCGGGTGCTCATCATAAGGTGACTGAAGTACCGTCATGAGCTGTTCGATTTCATGGTAATCCCCTTTTTCTGCTTTCTCGATCGCATTTTGTGCAAGGTAGTTTCGCAGAATGTATTTGGGGTTTATCTGTTTCATTCTCTGTTGACGCTGCAGATCTGGCTCAAGGTTACGACGAATCCTCTCATCATAGCGCTCCAGCCAGCTTTTGAGGGAGTCGGGCTCGTTACACAGAGCCGTCAACTCCGGAGACTCCTGACCAGGAAGGTAATCACAGAGCGCTCTGAAAAACAGGGTGTAGTCCACATGTTGCTCATGGAGCAACTGCAGTAGATCCTTAATCAGTTCTGAATCTTCTGCTTCTTCTTCCCGCAGCCCCAGCTTTTCACTCATCAACGAAAGGTATTTAGCTGAGTAGAGCGTGGGATAGGTGTCGAGTGTTTTTTGCAGAGCCGTGACATCATCGATCAGGGGCACCAGTACCTGGGCTAACCGACCACAGTTCCAATAGCCAATATCGGGCTGCTGGCTGAAGGCATAACGACCGGAATGGTCCGAATGATTACAAATGTAGTGCCAGTCAAAGTCATCCTGAAAGCCATAAGGCCCGTAATCAAAGGTTTCTCCAAGAATGCTCATATTGTCGGTGTTCATAACGCCATGAGCAAAGCCATTAGCTTGCCAGAGCGCAATCATGTGAGCGGTCTTTTCAACAACCGACTTGAAAAACAAGCTGTATTTATTGTCTTGATCGAGCAGCTCTGAAAAATAATTCTGGATGGTAAAATCAGCCAGATTCTTTAATGCATCGTGCTGTTTTGTATAACAGAAGTATTCAAAATGGCCGAAGCGAATGTGGGTTTTTGCCAGCCTTAGCAAGGTGGAACCACGTTCTTCTGTTTCCCTGTAAACGGGAGTATCACTGGTGATAATACTGAGTGCACGGGTTGTAGGAATACCTAGATGAAACAACGCTTCAGAAGCCAGGTATTCACGAATGCAGGAACGCAAAACGGCACGCCCATCGCCAAAACGGGAGTAGGGTGTTGCACCGGCCCCTTTTAAATGCAGGTCCCAACTTTCACCTTTGCTATTGGTGACTTCTCCCAGAAGTAATCCCCGACCATCGCCCAGTTGAGGGTTATAGCTGCCAAACTGGTGTCCGGAGTAAATCATGGCCAGGGGATCAGAGCCCTCTAAAACGTTTAAGCCTCCACTGACCTGGATTAATTGTTCTTTGCAGGTATCGTTCAGCTCCAGGTCTAACAGGTCAGCTGCTTTCTGACTTACAGCTACCAACTTGGGGTTATCCAGCGGTGTGGCCTGAAGGCGGGTGTAGAATGCTTCCGGCAGTTGGCCAAAGCGGTTATTAAAATTGAGCTGATCCAGGTTTTTATTCATTCAAGTGTTATCCATACAGCCTTTCAGGCATATCCGCGCAAGGCAGTATGTTGCTGGTTGATAATACTTGAGTATTTTACTAGGAAAACGAATGAGTTGGGAGTAGAGAGCGTTGCTTTATTAGAAACGAGGCTGAATTTACTTCAACCCCGCAGGTTGCTTGTTTCAGGCAGGCTCGTTCGATGTATTGGCTGCAGAGTCAATTTTCCCTGTGACGATTCGTTCTGGTTTGTCATTCAATTGTTGAATCAATTGATCCTTATCTTCCCACAGCTGGTTAACCCATGCCTGAAAATCGTTGCGAAAATCGGCGTCCTGCTGGTAGTTGCGACCTGTAAAGGATGCAGGAATGGTTTGCTGTTCAAAGTGGATACTGACACTGTTGATTCGTCCACACAGTAAGTCCCAGAATCCCAGCTGGTTTTCCTGATGATAAACAATGGTGATATTCAGAAGGGTTCTCACCTGTTCACCCAAGGCTCCAATCACATAGCTGATACCGCCAGCCCGGGGCTTCAAAAGATGCTTAAAGGGTGATTGTTGCTTATTGTGTTTTGCTTCGGTAAAGCGAGTACCTTCAAGGTAGTTCACGATCGAAACCGGCATTGTTTTGAACTTTTCACAAGCTTTCAGAGTGCTTTCCAGATCTTTGCCGTGCTTTTCCGGGTGCTTTTTAAGGTAGGCTTTGCTGTGGCGCTTCATGAAAGGAAAATCCAGAGCCCACCAACATAGGCCAATGACCGGAACGTAAATCAACTCTTGCTTGAGAAAGAACTTCATTAAGGGGATTTTTCTGTTCAGCAGGTGCTGCATCAGTAGAATATCAGCCCAGCTCTGATGATTAGCCGTGACCAGGTAATAGCCCTTGGGATTTAATCCATTCAGTCCGGTAACATTCAGCTTTATTCCCAGTAACCCTTTAATCCAAATAGAGTTGATGCTGATCCAGGTTTCAGCACTGGCATTGGCCAAACGCCCCATTAAACGTCGGAAGCCTTTTAAGGGAATAATAAGTTTCAAAAGAGAGAAGCAGAGCAGCGGCAGGCTGAGCAATAGGGTGTTGATTATCAAAAGGGAAAGAGACAGCCACCCTGTGAAATATTCTTTAAATGTGCCGTTCATGTTGAATTTTGAATTCTTTTCATTGAGTTCGACTAGTTTAACTCGAAACCTTTTTCATCTCTAAGGATGAGAAATGTTTTATTGCCTTTGGGGGCTATTGAGGTCTGTGCAGGTGCACAGACCGGGTATGCATGCTCCTATTTCCTCTGTTTGAGGAACCACTCCCATAACTGTTTACCTGTGAATGCCAGACGCCAGGCAGACTCATGATCGCCACCTTCTATTTCTGTGTAACGCAGGAGTGCTGTACTGCCGCCTTCCTTAACAATGGCATCCACCATATTGCGGGTATACAGAACAGGTGAGACTTTGTCCGCATCGCCATGAAATGTCCAAATAGGCATGTGGATGAGTCTTTTGGCTGCATCAGGGCTGCCTGAGCCGGCAATGGGAGCAATGGCTGCAAACAGGTCGGGAGTCGTTAAAGCCGCAAACCAGACGGCGCTTCCCCCCTGGGCATGACCGGCCAGATAAATCCAGTTTTGATCCACATCAGAACGAGAGGCCAGCTGGCTGACCAGCGCCAGCAGGGCTGAAAGAGCGGTAGAGGTGGGGATTTCCTGATAGTTGTACTCTCCTGGAGGGACTTTCACCCAAAACAGGTCTTTTGGAGTCTGAGGTGCCAGTACATACGCTTTCTGCATATCCTGAATACGGGGATTGGCAAAATAGTCAGGTCCGATATTTTGGCCCGTATAGAGCTGCTTTTTATTATCTTTTCCCGCTTCAATAGCATTATGTAGATAGATCACCAGCGGGACTTTTTCATCGGCTGATAGAGAGGGTGAATAAAGTTGATAAGGCAGTATAAAACCTTCTTTCTCGTAACTTGATGTAGACCAGCTGGCCAGAAGGCTAGCTGGCAGAAGAGTTAGCAGGCAAGTCAGAAGTGTGGCTGAGAGTCGCATCACGATAATACTCCATCGTAGAGTGCTCAGGTTAAAGCCATTACAGGTTAAATTCTCAGGCCTGACCAGTTTTAGAGCACAGAAAACACCACATTTCTAACACTGATCGCCGCTGATCAGCCCGTATTCTGGTTTTTTATCTAAGAAGCTATGCTTAATTTAAAAGAAATATATCAATGATTTAGTGGGAAGATACCGATGGACTCGATGGACCGAAAGAGTGCCAGTGCACTGAGACATCTTGCTTCTGTGAGCGCTGATGAAACTCAGGAGAATCAGCCTAGCGAGGCGAAGAAGGGCCGATTTGATCAACGTGAAGTCACTGAACTTTCTTCAGATAGTGAGTTGGAGCTCAAAATCTCTGATGACTCCGACTATCAATCAGACTCCGAGTCAGGCTCAGGAATAAACTCATCTTCAGTTTCATCTTCCTCTTCTCCTGTCCATTCGCCTTTATCCTCACCATCAGGCAGCAGTCTTTCTTCGGATAGTGATCAATGTGATTCAGCTTATCGATCTGACTTCTCTTCACATTCATCATCGTCAACATCCACTCCTACAGAACCTTTTTTGCTGACAGAGTCATTCAAAAAAGTCTCATTTGGCAGAACAATGAGTATGAATGAAGAAGACCTTCCGGTCCCTTTGGAACAAATGTCGATAGGGGCGCAACTAGGTCGGGGCTCTTATGGCCATGTTTGCAGGCTGGAAAGTCTTGATGAAAGCAATTCGGCCCCCAAACTGGCCATCAAACTGCCGGAAAGCGAGGGAAAGATAGACAGTCTCAGGCATGAAGCGGACTTACTGGCCGAAATGCCTCTCAGTGAAAATGTTCTTACTCTCTATGGGGTTCACAGAGTTGACTCTATGGAAGGTCTGATTATGGATCTGGTAGAAGGGCGCGCTCTAGATAGTGTATTCAATCAGCTGAGAAGCATGTACCAAAGTGGTGAAATCTCATACAGCGATTACTGGGGGGTTTCGAGGTATCTGATTCGGGAATCTATTCAGGGATTGGTCCATTTGGAAAAGTCTGGAATTGTCCATGCGGATGTAAAGCCGGAAAACTTTATGCTGGACAAAAATGACCTGAGAGTGAAAGTGATTGATTTTGGTTGTTCCGGGGAAGACGGAAAAGATATTAAGCCAGGTCACGAGCTTTACATGTCTCCGCAGGCCTTGGAGTACATGAGGAATTCTGAGGGAACCGTTACCGCTTCCAAACTGATGAACAGCTACAGCATAGGACAAATGACATACTCGATTGGAGAGTCTACTCCACAGGGGTTTGAGTACTTTACAGCAGGCGCTGTTATTGGAGATTTGGGTAAAAACGAAAGAGGAGCCTTGGGGTACAGGCTTTATTTCCCGATGAAAGCCTTTGAAAAGCAAGAACGTAAAGGTGGCTGGCAAGCGCTGCTACCCATTTCAGTCAACAGCCCTATAGAACAAGATCATTATGACAAAGTAAACGAAATTTTGATCGATAAGTATGGGGTGGATTCACTGGTCACCGTATGTGATCTCACATGGCGCTACGTAGCAAACCTGCCCGGGTATTATCCGGCTAATGATGAAACCGAGTATGTGAAGTTTGTGAATGGCTTACTCCATCCTGACCCTGACAGTCGTATGAGTTTGGAGGAAGCTCTGGAGCATAAATTCCTGGCTCGCCCACACACAGATGAAGACGTGAAAGTCCTGAAGAAGCTGGTTGAAGATAAAAAGAAAGATTCTTAATCAGTAGTCCATTCCTGAAACAAGACCTCACACTCCAAGCAATACCTTTAGCTACCTTCCCTGGCTTGCCGGACACGGATAACGGAGCTTTATAGGCTCCGTCTGATTTTACTTAACAGTTTGCTGACCGGTGCTGCCAGTCCCAATTCTGAAGGCTGATCGGGTTGAAACCAGTGCCAGCGATCACCATCTGCTACTGATGTTGTGATGGCAGCAAATGTTTTAACCGGAGTGATATCCAGATGGTAGTGGCTGAAGGTGTGGCGAAACGACTGCCATTCTTCAAAACTCTCAAGGTTCAGCCCTGTCTTTGTTTGAGCAGCTTCAGGTAATACTTCATCATTCTGAATTTCCGGAAAACCCCAGAGTCCTCCCCAAATACCAGACGGTGGTCTTTTTTCCAGCAGCACTTCTCCAAACTCATTAATCACCATTAACATTCTTACTGATCGTTCCGGCTTTGTTTTTTTAGGTTTGGATTCCGGGTAATGGGTTTCTTCTCCGGCTGCATGGGCCAGACAGTTCTGTTGTAACGGGCAGATCAAACAGGAAGGCTTGGTTCGGGCACAGATCATGGCACCCAGGTCCATCATGGCTTGGGTGTAATCTGCATTACGATGATCAGGGGTGAGCGCTTCAGCAATACTCCAGAGTTGCTTTGCAACAGCAGACTGCCCGGGCCAGCCAGAAACTGCCTGATAGCGGGCCAAAACCCTTTTTACATTGCCATCGAGAATCGGCGCGCGAATATCCATGCTGATAGAAGCAATGGCTCCGGCAGTGGATAAACCAATTCCAGGTAATTGAGTTAATGCATCAACGGAACGGGGAAACTCACCAGAAAATGTTTCCATAACCATCTTTGCTGCCTTGTGCAGGTTTCTGGCCCTGCTGTAATATCCCAGCCCGCTCCACAGATGAAGCACATCATCCGTCTCGGCCGAAGCAAGATCGGAAACGTTCGGAAAGCGTGCCATGAAGTTTTCAAAGTAAGGAATAACAGTGGCTACCTGCGTCTGTTGAAGCATGACCTCACTGATCCAGACCCGGTAAGGGTTAATGTTCTTCTGCCACGGCAGGTTTTTGCGGCCGTGTACATCAAACCACTGGAGTACTTGCAGGCTGAAGGTTTCATGGTTGCTTTCAGGTGAATCGTTGCTATCTGGCGACATAAATGATGGCTGGGTTTTCGGATAGAGCCGTGCATTTTACTATGAAATGGTCAGGGGATCTTAATTAAGAGTGCTCTCTGATTAATCTGACTTCACAGAGATTTTATGTCTGGTTGTACTGTGAATAGTGACTCAATCTGTCTGTTTATAATCCAGTCCTTTTTCTTCCCAGACCCGTTTTCATCGGGGAACATAGTGTTCTCTCGAGTATAAGTTTTATTGATCTATGTCATGAAAAAGTTTGAATTTTATTATTCTATAAACGCGCTATTTTACTTCATACCTAATTAAATAACTGCTCTAAACAATATGAGCGAATGACATACACTCTCGGTAATAAGCAAGATGAATAAGACTGCAAAAACTGGTCGCACAAATGGCTTGGTATCAAGATTAAGCCGCGTTCCCACCCCTCTCGGAGGCCTTGCTCTGGGCATTGCCAGCCTTGGAGGGGCCTGGTCTTTGATCATGCCTGATCAGTCTCAGGGACTGAAGCTCACAGCGGCTATTATTGCCGCTATCCTGGTTCTCAAAGTGCTGCTGAAATTTATTCTGCACCCGCACCTGATTCGTGAAGATCTGTCACACCCTGTGGTTAGCAGTGTTATGCCCACCTGTGCCATGGCTATTATGGTCATTGCTTCCGCTATCATGCCTTACTCTGAATTTGCAGCCCGGGCTCTTTGGGTTGCAGCGGTGGTTACTCACTTGATTCTGTTGCTGGGTTTTGTCACCCATAGAGTTAGAGATTTTGATATTGAGCATATGGTTCCCAGCTGGTTTGTACCGCCAGTAGGCATTATTGTTGCGGCTGTTACCAGCCCGGGTATGGGCTTTGGACCTCTGGTACATGGGCTGTTTATTTTTGGCTTGCTGTGCTACTTCGTGAAGTTGCCTGTCATGCTGTACCGTCTGATGTTCAAAAGCACTATTCCTGATGCGGCACTGCCAACCTTCGCCATTATGGGGGCACCAGCCAGTCTGTCTCTGGCAGGCTATCTGACTATCACAGATAACCCCAGCCTGATCATGATCAGTATTCTGGCTCCTTTGGCTATTTTCATGACAGCGATGGTCTATATGGCTTTCATCAAATTGCTGAGACTGCCATTTTCTCCAGGCTATGCTGCATTCACCTTTCCTATGGTGATTGGTGCAACCGCCCTACTGAAACTGGAAGGCAAAGTAGAAGGTGTCTTCGCCGATCTTATCCATCAATTGGGACGCATTGAACTCTGGGTGGCCACAGCCATAGTGGCTTATGTTGCTATTCGATATATTGTCTTTTACCTGAAGCCCCGTCCAAAAATGGCGTAATCTGAACAGTAACTGACTGGCTGGATTCTGGTAGTAGTACGATCTTGCCAGTCTTTTTCTTCAGGAGTATGATCCTCCGCCATTAGCAGCCCCGCTTAATTGTGCGTTCAATATTGGCTGCTATTTCCCGTTAAAAGTTATCAGGATTGCATTATGGATACCGATCAACCTCCGAGTACGAAAGTAAGGAGCGAATTGAGCTTCTGACGGTATCCTGCAATCAGCCGGAGCCATCAGAACTTCGGCATTGAATATCCCTTCCCTGTCTTCACTTCTTACTCACTCAGTTATTTAGAAACCAGCAGCCGACTTTTGGTATTTGGCTATAGTCGTATAGTAGGCTTTTTGCGTGACATTGCTTTGTCATTTTCTGGTTATCAGGAGGTATCTATTTGCCCATCCGGGAGGATCGCTATGGCAGCAGTAGATATGGCTGTATTTGAACAGCCGATAGCAAGTGACACGGCATTTGATCTCCACCAGGCTTTGGCTTTCATGCACCGAATGTCACTGGAAGATCGCAGCGAGTTTATTGTAGGTCTCACCCTGAATCAGGCGACTGATGTTCTGTCGGAAATGCCGTTCCGTGAAGTCAATGAGCTTTTAGAGCAGCTTGAAGAGTCCGGGCATGAAGGGCGGGCCAGACAGATCAGTATGGTGCTGGGGTTGATCAGCAGTGAAGCTGAGCCAGCAGGAGATTATCTGGATAATAGTGTTCTCTCCCATGTGCGTGAAAGAGTGGGTTGGATTGTAGGTCTGGCCTTAATGGGGATTGTATCGGGCTTAATTATTTCCAAATACGAAGATGCCATCAGTACATTGGTTCTACTGGCCATCTACATGCCTGTCGTCGCTGCGGCAGGCGGCAATACGGGCTCTCAAGCTGCCACCCTGGTGGTCAGGGCTCTGGCTACCAATGACATTACACTGGCTGACTGGGCAAAAGTGCTCTGGAAAGAGTTTAGAATCTCGCTTCTGATTGCCGGGGTTCTGGCTTCAGTTATTGTGGGCCGAGTTGTTCTTTTCAGTGGCGATGTTCCCCTGCCCGGAGGAATGGGTATATACAGTGTTGGTCTGGCGATAGGTCTGGCCATTGCCGTACAGGTCGTTATTTCTACGACACTGGGTGGATTGTTGCCGCTGGTGGCCAGAGGCTTCAGGCTCGACCCGGCTGTTCTGGTGAGTCCGGTTCTGGCATCTGTAGTGGATATCACCGGGATGCTGATTTACTTCTTTACTGTCACTCGATTACTGGGTCTTTGACTCAGTAATTCTGCAATTTTTATACGTTTGTGAAAAATAAAATAAAACCATTTTACGTGATTTCCGGTGGACCTGGTGCTGGGAAATCTACCCTGATTGAAACCCTGTCCAAGCATGGATATTCAACCGTTGCTGAGCAAGCCCGGCAGATTATTAAAGCTCAGTTGAGTATTGAAGGAGAAGGAGTCCATGGGAAGGATACGAGGCTTTTCAGGGAGTTAATGCTTGCTGCAGACATCAGAGCTTATGAGGATGCCAATAGGTCCGATACGGTGACCTTCTTTGATCGTGGCATTGTGGATGTGCTTGGTTACTCAAGGTTGATGGGGCTGAATGATGAGTCTCATATTCTTGGAGCTGTCCATCTCTATCGTTATCAGCCAACGGTTCTAATCGCACCTCCCTGGAAACCTATCTATTGCCAGGATTCCGAACGAAGGCAGAGCTTTTCTGAAGCAGAAGACACATACCATGCTCTCAGCAAAGCTTATAGAGACATGGGTTATGAACTCGTGGAGCTACCGAAAGTGTCTGTGGATTTAAGGCTCGAGTTTTTGGTGAATGAAATCCTGAGGTAATATACCCATCACCCTTGGAGATGTGAGGTTGTTGGCTGCTCTCGCTCACCCCAATCACCTACTGTTCGTAGGCTCAAGGGGCTTCGTTCGTTTGCCGCCTACTCACATCTTCAATGGTAACGGGTATAGAAAGAGAGGCCAGTCGAAGGCGCTCTCTTTCTTGCATATTAGCGCCTGTTCATCACTCTGAGCACAGTGCTGACTGCAGCCAGGCTAACGACAATGGTTGCTCCACCAGGAAAGTCATAAAGGCTCGACAACACCAGTCCTAGCACCAATCCTGTTAATCCTGCCAGGTATCCGAGAGTCAGGGCTTTCTTCCCCGACAGTTGGTTGACTGCCAAGGCTGGCATAATCAACGCGCTGAATACCAGATAGACACCCACCATTTTGACGCTGAGTGTCACCATCAGGGCAAATATGGGGTAAAAGAGTTTTCCGTTAAGGATCTGTGGCCTGAAAGCCGCTCCTACAAGAAATGCAATGCTCACCAAGCCCGGAACCAGCATGTCCTGCCAGCCAAGCCAGAGTATATGACCGTTAAGGGCTCTGGAAATATGCTCAGCCCCGTGTGGATCACTGGCCAGAAGCAGAGTGATAGAAGCAGCAGAGACTACGTAAATGCAGCCAATAATAGCTTCCAGCTCTTTTTCTGCATATTTGGCCAGCAGTGCGATCAGACCCGCTCCACCAATAGAAAAGAGGAAAGGCATGAGAACCCCTAACCCCATGGACCCATGGTGAGAATCATGGCTGTGAGCATGCATCATCGACAGGATATGAGCGACGATGGCTCCCATGGCAGCGATCTGGGCAATGGCCAGATCCATAAAAACAATGCCACGCTCCAGCACCTGCCATCCTAGAATCAAGTGAGTACTGAAAACGATGATGCCTGCCACAAGGGCAGGCAAAAGTATTGAGAGAAGATCCCATTCCATCATGAACTAGCCCGGAAATGTCATAAAGTATCGAGCTTCCCACTAGCTCTTTTAACGAATGCCAACAGAATGCTGTCATGGCGGAATAAGAGCTGGCGAGAAGCCGATTTGCGATGTTGATTACTGCACGTAAAACCAATCAGTGATCAACTCCAGTGTTGAATAAGAAGCTGATGTAACCTGAGGTGGTTTTATGTGTTTTCCGGACTTCTGGTGACCTTGAGCAGTTTTTGGATAAGGTCGTTATACAAGCTGATCAGGTTGGTGCTCTGCTCACTACCGCCCACAGACATGGGGAGTTCAGTCGCCGGCACACCGGCTTTCTGACTTAGCCAGTCTGCTCCTTTCTTGTCCTGGTAGGAGGCGTACACGATAGCGTCAATATGAGTCTTACGTGACATGCCCAAGAGTGAAGCCAGATGCTGACTGGAAGGTGGCAGACCCGGTTTGGGTTCCAGATCTCCAACAACATTCACGCCCAGCCATTCCAGCAGATAGTCAAAGTTGCTGTGGTAAGTCACCAGGTTTTTACCTTTCAGGGGAGCCGCTTCCTTTTCCCAGCGCTTGATGCTGACTTCCCAGTCTTCTGAGAACTTTTTGGCGTTCTTCAGGTATTCATCCCTGTTTTCAGGATCAAGCTTGGCCATGCGTTCTGCCAGTGCCTGTGCGATTTTCTCCATCCGGTAAGGATCAAGGTGCAGGTGAGGGTTTCCCTCTGGATGAACATCACCCATGGTTGGATCCACTTTCTTCAGCTTGCCAATGGTCTCTACCTGATCAGCAGCAAAGAACAATCCTTTGTTTCTGGACTGAACATTAGGGTTGGCTGACTTCATTTGCAGAACCGGCAGCCAGCCGATTTCCAGTTCAGCTCCGGAGCAAACGACTATGTCAGCCTTTCTCATTTTAGAGATCAATCCCGGACGAGCCTGGATATGATGAGGGTCCTGTCTGGCGGTCGTGGCCGTGTAAATCTTGGCTCCAGGTGCAATCTCTTCTGACAATGCTGCCCACTCTGGCTCACAGGCAAAAACAGTCAGTGCTGCGTGACTGGATACCGGGAGAGCCAGGGCGGATGCCAGTAGCAGCTTAGAAAGTGTGCGCATCATGAGCTCCCAGGGACATAACGTACTGAAGCGTTACGATGTCATTCTTGATGTTTTCAAAGCCATCGCCGGTTTGATGTGTGTACTGCAGTCTAACTGTAGAGAAATGAGAGTGACTCCAGGACACCATGAATTCACTTTCTTTCAGGTTCTTCTCATGGAAATGGTCGCCGTGAGCCTCGTAACCTTTGAACTCACCATAACGTGCGCCCACTGCCCACTGAGGCGTCATCTGATAGACGCTGCTCAGATAGAAACCTTTATTCTTTTCATTACCCTTGATGGTCTCGCTGATATCCTCTGTCTGCAGATATTCACCGGTCAGGGTAAGGCTGCGGTACTTGTAGTTGCCATCTGGAGCCCATTTCCATACTGCATCGGCAATATAAGTGTTCTTACCGGTGAACTGAGCATCGTGAGAATGGTTGTGACCACTTTCTTCTTCATGGCCGTGAGCTTCATGACCGTGATCATCATCATGGTCGTCGTGCCCGGTAATGCTGGCCCCGTTATCATTTCTCAGATAGCTCAGACCCAGCTGCCAGCTGTTCTCTTCATTAAAGTCACCACCTATCTTAGAGAAAGCGGTGTAGACCCCTACTGATTTTGGGTCAGTTAACCCTTCGGCCCGCATCTTGTTACCACCAAAAGCTTCGGTACCGATTGTCCAGAAAGTATCGGTAGGCATCACATAACTCAGGCGAACACCGTCGTCATAATAGTGAGACCCCAGCATTGCACGGTATGCGGCAGGTCTTTCAACAAATGAATCAGTATGAGCGTGCTGACTATTAAGGTAGCCGATATCCGACAGGAATCGACCTGCCCGAACGCTCAAACCACCTGGAAGAGCCAGAGTCTGGATGAAAGCTTCTTCTGTCTCGAACTCGGTTTTATTGTCGTGCTCATGCACTACACCTGTGAATTTGCCATAGAAAAGATCATCAATGGCGGCACTGACTCCCAATTCAACATGACCCAGGCCAAAGCCTTTCTCATATTCGCTGAGGGCACTGTTAGCAGATTTGTAATGGCCATCAAGGATCAGGCTGAAGTTTGGTTTGAAATCCTCAGCTGTAGCTGTTGTTGACACTGCAGCCAGAATCAGCGCTTTTGCGATCCGGCTGTATGCCCATCTCTTATGAGTGACTTTCTTTCGGGAAGTCATACTGGATAGTTGGGAATTGAAGTCAGTGGAAATAACCGGCGAGTATACTCCAGGCACAGAAGGCTCCTTAGTGTGTGTTGAATAATCACTGCGTGTGGTGATCTAAACTTAGTCGATATTTGTTATTTTTGTGGATGTTATAACATAACATTTACGTCTCTCAAGCTTTTTTATTGATATGACTGATTGGACGAATCGAATTCATCGATGGTTTTACCCAATATTTCTCACTTATCTCAGCTGTTTTTAGCCCATAAACTAGTACTCGAAACCCATTTGTTGGTCGCATTCAGCCAGAGCGAGAGCTTTCGTGGCAAGGCGTGATAACGCAGTAATATCTGGATCTTTCAAGTGATCACAACGCAGTCATGGAAGCTCTCGTTCTGGCCCGAAGGGTGACTCTTAAAGCGGCCATCTGACTG
>NZ_JBPCXO010000490.1:0-29472 GCF_051008435.1 Endozoicomonas sp.
AGTGTGACTAATAGCAACAACTGTCGCCCAGTGCTTGATTGCATTGAAGGGTTACCTGACAGTGCCTGGACAGCTATTCGCAGCGATAAAACTGAAGAAGCTATCTTCTCTTATCATCAACCAGCCAAATGGCAAAGAGAACAAACGTATGTCGTTACCCGACGCTGGCATGATGGAAAGCAGTGGCTACTTGAGCCACGTTATTGTGTGATTCTGGTGAACAGAGTCGACCTGCCATTGAAAGAGTTGGTCAAACGTCACCGTGAAAAACAAGGACAGGAAAATGCTCAGAAAGGTCCGCTGATTGATTGGGATCTGCATCATCCTCCCTGTAGAAAGTTTCACGCCAATCAAGCGTTTTACGCCTGTGGGCAGATCGCCCAGATTTTACTGAGAGCCTTGCAGTACAGGGCACTACCTAAAACGGAAAGAAAGCATGGAATCCGTCCCTTGATTCGAAAGCTTGTGCGATCGGTAGGCCGACTAACATGCAGCGGTAGGAAATGGACTCTGCATTTTGTGAAAACAACAGTGGCTCTGGACTGGTTGTGGGAAGCCTCAGAAAGACTGGATGTGCAAAGAGGTTCGGTTAGTACATAACGCTGACCGAAAACTCAGTTTTTTAAACTAAACGTACTGGCTGCGGGATAGGACGTGCCCTGAAAACGTAAGTCAAACGCAGAATTGAATAAAAAAGAATCAGAGCGACCATGAACACAAGCTGATGCTTTAGATTAGATTGCAAAGTGTGTGAAAACTGTACTCTCTTACCAAAAGTACAGCCCGCTCGCTCACTACTTCAAAGTTAAGCGGGACTTAAGGAGGACTTGAGCAGTCTTGACAGGCCCAGTTGTTCAACGACATCCACAACAAAGCGGCTTTATGAATTTTCCGGGTTAGATAGGGGACAGGGCTCTGGTTCACCCTGACAGATACAGCAACCAGAGCCAGAATCTGATTAATCCAGGTTTTCCAGGTAATCATTCTCGTCAATCAGATTTGCCAGTTCTGTGGAATCAGAAAGTTTGATTTTAGCGATCCAGCCCTTGTCATAGGTGGACTCATTAATGGTTTCGGGGGCATCTTCGAGGGATTCATTGACTTCAACAACCTCACCACTGATGGGTGCATAGATGTCCGATGCTGCCTTGACGGACTCTACCAGGGAAAACTCCTGGCCGACGGTTACATCAGCTCCCACTACGGGCAGTTCGACAAACACAACATCACCCAGAAGCTCCTGAGCGTGTTCACTGATGCCTACGGTTGCTGTTCCATCATCGTTCATACGAACCCATTCATGAGATTCAGCAAATTTCAGAGCGGCTGTCATGGCACATTTTCCTTTTTTATTATTCAACAACGGATCAATTGTCACGAGGTTATCAATTCATAATTTCTTCATCAATAAAAAAGTTTCCGATAAGAAATATTTTACGATATTACTGAACAAGTAGATGGGGTATATTGAGATAGGCACCTTATTTGTGTCTGCCCTTTGGGTTCTCATCAGCAAATCATTACTCACCAGGCGCTTTATGTCAGAACAAGCGGAGTTTCTAAAACGCGAGCAGTCCATTTTCAGTATTGAGCGCAACAAGGCACAAGCCACGCAGGCAGATGAGACGGTAGAACCACTCCAGCTGGGGCAGCGAGTGAAAGAGATCCGGCAAACCCGAAAGCTGACGCTTGAAGAGGTCAGCAAGCTAACCGGACTTTCCCGCTCTGCCATCTCAAAAATTGAGAACGATCAGATTTCCCCTACATTTGCTGCGGTTACCAAGCTGGTGAATGGACTGGGTATTGATATCCCTCAGTTGTTCAGCCCTGCAAAAGGCAAGCTGGCAGCAGTGGGAAGAAGGGATGTTACCCTTAACGGGATGGGCAAGCCGCATCCAACCCCGACTTATGAGCATGAGTTGCTGGCCTCTGAGCTGACAGGTAAGAAAATGATCCCTTACCGAACCACCATTTGTGCGCGTTCATTTGACGATTTTCATGACTGGGTGCGTCACGAAGGCGAGGAGTTTCTCCTGGTACTGAGTGGTCAGGTGAATCTCTATACAGAGTTTTACCAGCCTGTTGAGCTTAATGAAGGGGACAGTGCTTATTACGATGCTGAAATGGGGCACGCTGTGGTCTCTACCAGTGAAGACGATGCCGTCATTCTTTGGGTGACAGCCTGATAGTCTGTTGAACAACAAGCCCCCTGGGAGCCTGACCGAGAATAGTGGTCGAGATTAAAATTCAGTAGAACGAGGCCATTTTTTTCGATAGATTTGTGCGAATAGTGGGCCTATTCAATCAAATTTATCGGAAAAATGGGCCGTTCTTTCTGGATTTTAGGCCGACCCATCTATTCTCGGCCAGGCTCCTTGGCTACTGACGGCCAGACCTGTCAGATCTGGCCGCCAGTAATAATGATCAACTGTAGAGTGGGTAGCGGCTGCAGAGCGCTTCTACTTTGTGGCGAACTTCTTCTTCCACCGCCTGATTTTCACTTTCTCCGTTGGCAACCAGACCATCCAGAACATCACTGATCAGATGACCGACTGTTCGGAACTCCTCAGCACCAAAACCGCGACTGGTGCCCGCTGGAGTACCCAGTCTGATACCTGAAGTGACCATAGGCTTTTCAGGGTCGAAGGGGATGCCGTTTTTGTTGCAGGTAATACCCGCTCTTTCCAGAGCTTCTTCTACCTGGTTACCTTTCAGACCTTTTGGACGCAAATCTACCAGCAGCAGGTGGGTGTCGGTCCCTCCGCTGACAATATCACAGCCGCGTTCAATCATAACTTCTGAAAGGGCTTTGGCATTTTCAACGACACTGTCGATGTAGGTTGCGAATTCAGGCTGCAGGGCTTCTCCAAAGGCTACCGCTTTGGCAGCGATGACATGCATCAGTGGGCCGCCCTGAAGCCCCGGGAAAACTGCAGAGTTTATCTTTTTGCCGATATCCAGATTGTTCGACAGAATCATGCCACCTCTTGGGCCCCTCAGTGTTTTGTGAGTGGTGGTGGTGACAATGTCGGCATAAGGCAGAGGGGAAGGGTGTGCGCCAGTAGCAATGAGGCCGGCAATGTGCGCCATGTCGACCATCAGGTAGGCGCCTACTTTGTCGGCAATTTCTCTGAAACGTTTGAAATCGATGACTCGGGGAATGGCAGAGCCGCCGGCAATAATCATCTTGGGTTGGCTCTCAATGGCCAGAGCTTCCACCGCATCGTAGTCAATGCGCTGGGTTTCTTTGGAGACACCGTATTGCACTGCGTTGAACCATTTGCCTGACAGGGCTGGACGAGCGCCATGAGTCAGGTGACCACCGGCGTCCAGTGACATACCCATGATGGTGTCTCCGGGCTGCAACAGTGCCAGCATAACCGCACCATTAGCCTGGGCTCCGGAATGAGGCTGAATATTGATGTAGGCACAGTCGAAAAGCTGTTTGGCACGCTCAATGGCCAGAGCTTCAACCACGTCAACGTGTTCGCAGCCACCGTAATATCTACGACCAGGGTAGCCTTCTGCATACTTGTTGGTGAGAACGGTTCCCTGGGCTTCCATGACGGCTTTGGAAACAATATTTTCAGAAGCGATTAATTCAATCTGCTTTTCCTGGCGACTGTTTTCGTCTTGCACCGCTGCCAGAATGGCTGCATCGGCTTCAGCCAGGTTGTTTGAGAAAAAAGCTTTTCTGGAGTCTGTCGGGTATGCCTTGCTCATTATCATTATTCTCCGCAGTGATTGCTGCTTTTTGTTGTTTCTGTCTCAGTCATTCAGACAGCAATGGCTTTACTCTAAACAGATTGTCTCCTATCGGCAACATGATTTCTTATAAGAAAATATTGTTCTTTTCTGGAATGATGACATTGATCATGATTTTGGCGGAAATGAAAAAGGCCCGCTGACGCGAGCCTTTTTGCAGATAGAGCTATGGAAGTATGAAGATCAGCGATGGGATTGGAGAGCCTGAATACGATCTTCCAGAGGTGGATGGCTTGAGAACAGCGCGGCAAGTCCACCCTGACCATTCTTGCGAATACCAAATGCGCTCATAGTGGCAGGCATTACACTGGGAGCGTCGTATTCAGCTCTCAGTCTTTCCAGTGCAGCAATCATATCTCCACGACCTGCCAGTTCGGCACCTGCTTCATCGGCACGGAACTCACGCTTTCGGGAGAACCACATAACAATGGAGCTGGCAGCAATACCCAGAATAATTTCGGCAATAAAGCTGACGACATAAAAGCCAATACCCGGGCCACTGTTTTCCTCACCACGACGCAGGAAGCTGTCAACGGCATAGCCAATAATACGGGCAAAGAACATGACAAAGGTGTTTACTACACCCTGAATAAGCGCCAGTGTTACCATGTCGCCATTGGCTACGTGGCCAATTTCGTGGCCGATAACGGCTCTGGCTTCTTTGGGGCTGAAACGATCCAGAAGCCCCTGACTCACGGCAACCAGTGAGGCGTTCTTATTCCAGCCTGTGGCAAAAGCATTGGATTCCGGCGACGGGAATATACCCACTTCAGGCATTCCGATCCCTGCTTTCTCAGACAGTTCCTTAACGGTATCCATTAACCAGCGTTCCTGGGCTGTGCGGGGCTGATCAATAATCTGGGTGCCCGTGCCCATTTTGGCCATCATTTTGGAAAGGAACAGGGAGACAAATGAACCGGCAAAACCGAATACTGCACAGAAAACCAGCAGCGAACTCATATTGAGTCCCCGGGCTGTGATATAGCTACCTACGCCAAGGATGTTCAGGGTGATACTGGCGACTGCAATGACAGCAAGGTTTGTGGCCAGAAACAGCAGGATTCTTTTCATATTACCGGAATGGTTACCTTTATTAGTCGGATAAAGGAAATATGGAGACGGAGAGTGAGGATTTCAATCCTCACTCAGGCTATTTACAGTTGTTTACAGTCTGTCAGCTTTTAGAGTGAAAAAGTGTTGGCAGAGCTGATTTAGCTGGTGGGTTGTGCCTGATTTCAGAACTTCCCGAAACTGCCAGCCCAGTGTGCCCCGCTTATGAGCAATGTGCTCAGGGAGTTCATCGGGATCAATGTTCAGACTGGGTAAGCTGAGCCGCAGAAAGCTTTTCTCCGTGAGGACTACCTGATCCAGCCCTTCCAGCCTGACTCTTTGGGAATAGTGTATATAACCTTCTCTGGCTAGCCACAGAAAACCGTCAAAACAGGCCTGGTGCCGTTTGCTGGGCAATCCAAACTCATCCACGGGTTCGGGGGTAATGATGTCATCAACATAGAGTGATGAAAGCCGTGGGAAGGTGTTGTAGAGCTGTACCAGGGTCTTGGCACAATCATGAAAGAAGTCGTCTATGTGAATGTCAGCCATAGTCTCAGTATTCTGTTAACCGTTTCAGTTAATAGTGTTCAATTGTCAGTAATCAGTAGTCAAACAAGGAAGTTTGACCCACTGAACACTGACAACTGTTAACTGCCAGCTCTTTACTTATTATTGTTTATAACGGCTCAGGAATCGTTCCAGTTTTTCGCCGACCATTTGCAGATCTTCGACCCGGGGCAGGGTGATAATTCTGAGATGGTCAGGGTCTGGCCAGTTGAAAGCACGGCCCTGAACCAGCAAGATTTTTTCCTGAGTCAGCAGGTCAAGGACCAGCTTTTCATCGTCATGAATCGGATACTTTTTAGGATCCAGTTTTGGGAACACATAGAGCGCCCCCTTGGGTTTTACACAGCTGACACCGGGGATCTGATTCAGGTGCTCATAGAGCACATCTCTTTGAGCCAAAAGCCTGCCACCAGGAAGCACCAGATCGTTAATGCTCTGATACCCTCCCAGAGCTGTCTGAATAGCATGCTGGGCAGGCACGTTGGAACACAGGCGCATGGACGCCAGCATTTCCAGACCTTCCAGGTAATCCTTGGCTCTATGTTTAGGGCCACTGGCTACCATCCAGCCCGAACGAAAACCTGCTGCCCGATAGGACTTGGAGAGGCCGTTGAATGAGATCATGAACACGTCGTCAGCCAATGATGCCATGGCTGTGTGTTCTGTACCGTCATAAAGAATTTTGTCGTAGATCTCGTCAGCAAAAACAATCAGGCTGTGCTGTCGGGCTATTTCAATGATCTCTTGCAGCAGTTCTGTTGGATAAACGGCACCCGTTGGGTTGTTAGGATTGATGACAACTATGCCCCGGGTTTTGGCGGTAATCTTACTGCGAATATCATCCAGATCCGGATACCAGTCAGCCTGTTCGTCGCAGAGATAGTGAACGGCTCTGCCACCGGACAGGTTGGCCGCTGCGGTCCAGAGAGGATAATCCGGTGCGGGAATCAGAATCTCATCGCCGTTATTCAGCAAACCCTGCATGGCCATAACAACCAGTTCACTGACGCCATTACCGATGAAAATATCTTCCAGCTCCACGCCGGGAAAATCTTTTTGCTGGCAGTAATGCATGACTGCCTTACGGGCCGAGAACAGGCCTTTGGAGTCGGTATAGCCCTGGGAGTTGGGGAGGTTGAGAATGACGTCCTGAATAATCTCTTCAGGTGCATCAAAGCCGAAAGGCGCAGGGTTGCCTGTGTTCAGTTTTAGAACACGCTGGCCTTCCTCCTCCAGTCTTCTGGCTTCACGCAATACCGGACCACGTATTTCATAGCAGACGTTTTCCAGCTTAAGGGACTTCTCAATATCCTTCATGGGTACTTTTCCAGTATTGACCCGCACAGGGGCCACTTGTCTTTTTGTATGTTGTCATCACTCATGGCAAGGTAGCCTGAGCAGTTTTCCATCAATGAGTGTTGTTCGTTTCCTTGATCATTATGGATCAGGCCATCTGATCCCCCGGAATAACCAGCTCTGGCTATAAATAGACAAGATTTGGTAAAAAATGTTCTCTCTGGCAGGGAATCAGGCGATCATTATGATCGCTTTAAGGCAACAGTGCACGAGCTAAACCCGGATATTACCGTTAAAGAGACTGGAGGTGATATGAAAGTTGAAAAAACCGATGCCCAGTGGCAGGAAGAGCTGACCGACGAGCAGTATCATGTCTGTCGGCAGAAGGGGACTGAAAGGCCTTTCTCCGGTGAATACGTTCATTTTGATGGCAAAGGTCACTACCGCTGTGTTTGCTGTGATCAGGTTCTGTTCGAATCCACTACCAAGTTTGATGCGGGTTGTGGCTGGCCCAGTTTCTGGGAAGTTGTGGATAAAGACGCCGTGAAATGTCTCGAAGACAAAAGCCTGGGTATGGATCGGGTAGAGGTAGTGTGTTCAGCCTGTAATGCCCATTTGGGCCATGTATTTCCTGATGGACCGGAACCTACTGGGATCAGGTATTGTATGAACTCGGTGGCTCTTCAATTTAAACAAGATGACTGAGCAGAACTTAATTAACAGTATTGAGTTTTCAGTTGTCAGCACTCAGTTGTCAGCACTCAGTTGTCAGTATTGAGTTATTAGATAGCATTAACAGTTAAAGACTTGCATTCTGCCAAGGCGACCACTGCCAACTGACACTGGTGTTCAGGCTGTTAACCATTGGGTTATAGTGCTTTCAAGCTGTTCCTTGTTGAAAGGTTTCGCCAGGTGGTCGTTCATGCCTGCATCCAGGCATTGTTTCCTGTGTTCATTCAGAGCGTTGGCTGTCAGCGCTATGATGGGCGTTTCCCGGGTGTCGATCTGATCCCGAAGTCTGCGGGTGGTGGTAAACCCATCCATAACCGGCATGTTGCAATCCATCAGGATCAGATCGTAGGCCTTATGCTGACAGGCTTCCAGACAACTCTCACCATTATGAGCCAGTTCTACTTTGTAGCCTAACTGCTCGAGCATACCTTCTGCCACCATTCGGTTAATGGGGTTGTCTTCGACCACCAGAACGGAGTAATGGCTGCTTTTTCTTGGTTTTACGTTGAGCCTGTCAGGCAGCGGTTGGGAAACCTGATAGCTAATGATTTGGGTTTTCTCCAGCGCCTGGATGAGCAGTGTCCGGGTCAGGGGGAGTGGAAGCCAGACCAGGGTGTCGGGGCTGTTTTCCAGAGGGGTGTGTGCAGCATAAATAACTTTCAGTGACGGATTATCCTGGCTGGCATTTCGGGCCAGCTCGTCATTTTCAGTAATCAGGATATCGGCCCAGTCTCCAGACAGGTCCTCGATTTCTCCGTTACTGGTTTGCCTATGGATAATATCCCAGTGCGTCAGTAGGTGAGAGCAGCAGTTCTGCAGAGCTTCTGAGCAATCCAGCACCAGATGATTCCCTTTGGCGTCGGAAGGTACTGGTACCTTTTCCTCATAGGGTTCGTAACGAAAAGGCAGCTGGGCAGAGAAGGTGCTGCCTTCTCCAGGCTCTGACATTAAAGAAAGTTGTCCACCCATGTTGTTAACGATGGACTGGGTCAGTGGCAGGCCCATACCGGAACCGCCGAAGCGACGGCTGGTGTCACTACTGGCCTGGGCGAAAGGTTTGAAAATTTCATCCAGCGCTGACTCAGGAATACCGATGCCTGTGTCGCTGATATTCAGCATTATTTCCAGGCCATTTTCTGAGGTTTTCTGGCAGTCGAGCCAGATACGAATTTCGCCTGCGTCAGTGAACTTTGCAGCATTGCCCACCAGGTTGGTGATGACCTGATGGAACCGGGTAGGGTCGCCCACCACTTCTTCTGGCAGAGTAGGGTCAATATCACAATAGATAGGAACCCCTTTGGCGAAGGTGGATTGCCCGGTAAGGACGACCACATCTTCCAGAGAGCTTCTGAGGTCAAAAGGAATTTCTTCAAGAATCATCTTGCCGGATTCGAGCCGGGAGAGATCCAGAATATCATTGAGCAAACGTATCAGGTGGGAACCTGAATCCCTGGCAATGGTCAAGCGTTGATGCTGCACTTCCGTCAGCTCTTCATCCAGTGCAATACTCAACATACCAAGCAGTGCATTGAGTGGTGTTCTTATTTCATGGCTCAGACTGGAGAGCTGTTTGGCCCTCTGGCTGGCTGTTTCCAATGCCTGACTTCGGGCTTTCTCTAGCTGACGGTTGGTCTTTTCTAATGTTTCGTTGTTCTTGCGAATTTCTTTGGTTCGCCGGGCAATAATGGTTTCCAGTTCTGCCAGATGTTCCCGTAACTGCTCTTCAGCGAGTCGCCGGTGGTGCAGGTGGTGATGAATATTGTTGAGGTAATGATTGATTGTACGAGTCAGCAGGCCAATCTCATCATTCTCATGTCCCGTGGGCTCCGGAAGCTGAATTTTGTTACTGTCTTCCGGGTGCTCAACCATTTTGTCCGTCATGTTCAGCAGAGGTTTAGTCAACATCAGATAAAGCATGATGAACAGAACCAGGGAAAGCAGGAAGGTTCTGACCAGACCGGTGACCATGGTAACGATGGATCGATCGAAAAACTGAATACTGATAGGGCGGGTGTCAGCAACGATTTTCAGCCAGCCGAGCTTTTCATCTTCATCAAAAGGGACCTTGAGCTCCCTGATGTAGGTCCGGCTGGCACCAAACAGCATATCAGTGAAAGGTCGGGCTTTGTCCTGTTGAGGTTCTTTACTGACTGCAGCCAGTGCGGCACCTGATGGATCAACAATCTCTGCCCTGACAATGGTGGGGGATTCGATGAGTCCCAGTACCAGTTCGTTGGCCAGTTCCTTGTCAATGTTATAGGCAATTCGGGCAGCAGGTGTCCGGGTGATGGCAATATAGGTTTCTATGGTGGCATCAATTTGCTGGTCCTGAGACTGGTAGTCTGTGATGACCTGGAACAGACTCAGGAACAGTCCCAGAATAAAGGCAATGACAACGGTGTTGCGAGCCTGTTTGAACGACAGTCGATCCCTGAAACGGATTGGCATGAGAACCGCTTTATCTTAATTATTACTCTGCAGCCCTTTTTTACCTGCATTTTCCAGCTAACGCAACAAGGAGTCCTGGATATCTCATGAAATGTCGAGCTTCTTACTAGCTAATTCCCTATAACTTCTTCGGCTCTTTGTAATGATGTTGACTGCATGATTTTGAGTGTTTTGAACAGAGCTAACAAGTTGCAATCCCATTAACCAGTGGGGCTAGGAGTCTGTCGGACTTAAGACAATTCCGGCCTAAATTCCAGAAAGAACGGTCCAATTATTTGATGAATTCGATTAAATAGGTCAACTATTCGCACGAATCCATCGAAGCTGTCTAGAACGCTCAAGACTGTCGACTCGTTCTACTGAAATTTATGCTCGAAAGCATAAGTCCGACAGGCTCCTAGGAGACTGTCGGACTAATACTCGAAAGCAACAGTTCGACAGTCACTAAGGAGAAAGACAGAGTTACTGTTCTGCTTCTTCAGTGTCATAACCTTCCAGCTCACCCTGGTCTTCCATTTCATCAAGATCCGGTGCATCTGGAATCGGTTCTGGAGAACCGGAATCATCTTCTTCATTGATAAACTGTTCGACCATGGGCTGATCTTCGCCTTCTTCGGTCTCATTCCAGTCCGCATAGCTCAGAGAGGCTGAGCCTACCGTCAACATCATTACCAAAAAGGGTGCCGTGGATCGGGAGAAAAAGTGATGTGTGTTGTTAAATACCGACTTTGTTGGGTTTACTTTATCGGGCTTAACCATAGAGTCATGCTTCCAATCAAGCGTCTCTTTTTCTGAGTCTGCCTGAGCATTGTTCATTTGAGTTGTTTTTTCAGGGAAGGAAAACATGCACTAATACCTTCTCATAGGAGGTTGATTGAAAGCCTGGTCAGGCTGGTTATTGCGGCACTTCAAACAATCTGTCAGAGAATCCATATTGGGTGTTCCATTCAAGTTTCAACTGACGGTTGTGTTATTTATGAAACAGAATTTCTATTTGAAACAGAGTCATGTCTGTCTGACTTTTATCTCTCTAATAAAAGAATGGGTTTACTGTGTTATCCATCCCATTTTTTTATCTGTCTTCAGCTTGATTACCGAGTTTTCAGATGATTGAAGGCTTGCTTTAAACATAAAGAAGCCAGTATGTATCCCTGCATACTGGCTTCGTTTAGATGACCCTAAGAGTAGGTCATCCGTTGGTTTCTGATATCAGAGTTCGTCGTGTTTATCTTCCTCATCATCACCCCAGTCTTCATCCAGATCGAACTCGTCCAGATCGACCTGTGTAGGCTTCATGGCTGCAGGAGTTTCCTTAGGTGCTGTAGTCGTAGTGGTTGAGGTCGATGTGGTAGTCGTCGGTGTTATTGGCGCAGCCGTAGTCGTTGTAGTCGGTGCTGCTTTAGTCGTGGTATCCCATACTTCGTCTTCTTCAAACTCATCCGTTGATACCGGTGGAGTTGCTTCAGGCTCAGATACTGGGGTAGTCACTGTTGACTCTGGAACAGAAGTTGCATCGGGAGTAGCAACCGGTGTCTCACTGATTACCGGTGTGACACTGCTTGAGGTGGTTACTGTCGATGCAGGCTCACTGCTTGTCTGAGTCGAAGTAGTCACAGTTGGCTGGATTACAGACTCAGTGGTAGTAACCTTATCCTTTTCTAGAACTACGCTCAATGTGACAGCCGGTGTGCTCTCACTGGTTGTGGAAGTTGTGCTTGGTTCAACGACGGATTCCGTGGTTGTTGTTGTCTGAACGACGCTGGATGAGCTTGGTTCAGGCACCACATCACTGGTGACCGGCGCTTCAGTGGTTGTTGCTGAAGAGGACGGTGTCACTGTTGATTCAGTAGTGACCGGCGCTTCAGTGGTCGTTGCTGAAGAGACCGGTGTCTGAGTCGTCGTTTCAGTATCCCACTGTTCATCTTCATCCAGGTCCGGTGCGTCGACGGTTGGTGTTACAACCGGTACGGCCTCAGAGGTCGTCTGGGTGGCACTGGATGAGACAGACGGTACTGGCACTTCACTGGACGCTGAAGTCACAGTAGACGCCGGTGTAGAGGTCTGTTTCTGAGTTGACTTACTGCTGCTATCCCACTGCTCATCTTCTTCAAAGTCATCACCGACCGGTGGAGGTGTAAAGCCTGGTTTCTGACTTTCTCTTTCATCATGAACAGGAACTTCCTTATCATCTCCCTCTTGCCATTCGTAGAATGCGCCCAGAGTATGAGAGTAAGGAATACTTTCTGAGTGTGAGAATGACCATCTGGGCACGTTCTCCTTGAAGTATTTCTCCCAGCCTTGATCGAACAGTTTCATGGTGCGATCACGACGTTCGCGGAACTGCAGGTATGACTCGTTGCGTGTCCAGCCATGCATCATGTTACTTTCCTGAACACGTTTGGCGTAAGCTTCGTCAGATTCACCGTAGCGTTGAGGTGTTGTGACAGCGGTTCGTTTTGTGTGTTCATCGTAGGCCTCGCCCGTACCCCTCCAGCGCTCAATGGCATCAAGACCGCGACCCAGAGGTCCACCCAGCCATTGGGTGAGCATCTTGTTGTCGTTCATGAAGAAGTCATAACTGACACCAGCTGCCAGTGCTACCCCGAACGTCTGAGCGTAAGTAAATCCAGATACCAATCCGTAGGCGTATGATCCTGCTACTGCAACTGGGCCTAATACTACGCCTGCAGTAGTAGAGGTCAGAGTTTTCACTTTTTGTGGTGTCATTCTGTGTAGCAGCGGTACCTGAATCCCTTGTCTGGAGCCCATGGATCTCACAATTTGCGGAACCAGTCGGGAAATGCTGCGATACATTTGAGGGTTGGCGTTGTACTGTCTGGCAAATAGCATTGTGCCGGTTTTCAGCAATATGACAGAAGAGGCGGCCTTACCGAACGGCATCGCTAATCCGCCTACTTCGACTGTTTCTTCAATACGGCTATGGAAGGCATATTGACCGGTTCTATCCAGGTCAACGCCATAGCGTTCCATCCAGCTCTGGAAAGGTGTTGGGAGCCTGTGCAGGTAATCTCCTCTGTTGGTCAGATCCATAAGGTAGAGGTACGACATGTTGGAGAAAGACAGTTTAGCTGCCTGCCAGGCGGTATTGGTGGTCAGCAGAGGTTTATAGCTGCTGAAATACCAAGTCACAGCCTGAACCAGAAAGGCAGAAGGCTTGACCCAGAAATCAACTACCTGTTGCTCAACAGCGGCTGAGTGAGCCTGCATCAGAGTACCATTGATAATCTTGAGCAATTCTGACTCAGACATTCCGATCGCATTGGCGTAAGGTGTCAGAGTTTCCTGAACGTTGGCGAGGAATGCGGCGGTTTTACGACCGTTTTCAAAGGCAATATCGTCAAGAACATAGTTGGCAATAACAGAAGCGGCGTATTCCTTCATGCCGGCAACGGATTCTTTCATACCTGCCGGACCAGAAGCATTCACAGTCACAGGTGCAAAGGCCCGTTGCATGAATTCATCAGCCCCGTCTTTAGACAGCAAGTGGACAACGGCCTTGAACTTAGCCACATTGACACCATGCTTGTAGCCGAGGAAGTGCTCAAACTCATCCACTGTGTCAAAACCATCTACACCTTTGACGGCCTTCATATAGTTTTCAAGTTCAACTTTGCTGATCAGGCCATCACGCAACAACATAATGATTTTGTTACCGCTGGCAGAACTTGTAGCAAAGTACTCTGAAAAGTCTTTCAGATCCCGTGGGTCAGCCTCGACATAGTTCATAGCTGTCTCTCTCATGCCATGTACTTCATCGTCGTATTGCTGCGCACCGGTTTTCATTTCAGCCAGGACTCGGCTTGCCAGGTCTTGGACTTCTTCAAGGGCGCTCAAACCCCGGTCTTGGACTTCTTCTTCTTCATAGGCGGTTAAAGGATCTACCTCAGCTACTGGGTCACCTGGGAAGGTGGTTTTCAATTCCCTGAAGACTTCCACAATATGTCTGGCCTGGTCGTAGGACAGAGCCTTACCGATCAGTGACTGCAAACGGATGGGGGCATATTCATCGTCAAAGTCGAATATCAGGTAGGGTTTTTCTTTGCCTGCTGCTTCAAGCAGGCCAATGGCAGCTCTCAGGGCTTTATTCTTGAGAGGATGCTGCATATAAGCATGCATCTCTATCAGCAAATCTTTCTGCTTTGGCGTGTACTGGACGGGTTCACCTGCATTTTGTAAGGTTTCTTGTGCAGCCCTCAGAGCTTCGTTTCTTCCGGCTACTTCCCGATCTTTAGCCTCAGCTTCACCATCCAGTTGGATCACTACCTGAGTCAGTCGCTGGATCTTGCCTCCGTTACCATCATCACCACCCAATTGTGTCTGTTTGTGTCTCAGTGCATTAATTCTGGCTTCATGGTCATCACCCACTCCGGGATCCAGGTCCATGTCTTTTTCAATAGCTTCAAGAGCCGTATCATGAGCATCCAGAGCGGCTCTTGCCACGGGTACCGCTGCTTGGGCTTGCTTCAGCCTTAAATCAATCTGATCTCTTTCGTTTTCCAGTCTTGTTTTTGCTTGCTGATCATCGCCCTGTAAGTCGGTGATCTCCTGCTTTTTATTATCCAGATCACGCTGTGCATTCCCTTCTGCATTTTCTGCATTAGTAAAATCCAGATGCTTCTGGTCATGTTCACGAAGGAAGCCAGTGACTCGAGTGTACTCTCTTCTGGTTTCCGGCAGTTCACCCACTACTTCTTCGACTTCTGCCACTCCATGAGTGGCAGCATGGGCTGTAATAGCACCTAAGTAAGCATTAGCTTCTTCCAGCAGATCTTGACCACCTTCTACAGGTACTTTCAGATCCGTAGCAGCCGTCTTGAGTTTCTGAACCGCTTCATCGCCTCTTCCTGCTCCTGCTCCTGCTCCTGCTCCCTGCAGGTGCTGCCTGATATCATCTACCCGTTCTTCAGTGGTTTGTTCATCCGGTGGGTTAAGGCCCAGTTCGGTTTGAATCTGTTTCATTCTCTGGTTAATAGCAGTGGCTTCATCATCCGATATGGGGTGAACGCCAGCTCGACCAACCACTTTAAGGCGTTGCTTGTGAATAGCCTCACGCTTGCTTTCAGCATCTGCCAGGGCTCGTCTGGAAGTGGCTACGTCGCGCTCCAGAGCGAATTCGGGTTTGGGTGCCAGACGAGCCATATGTTTATCAAGCTCGGAATCAATATCTGAAACTCGATCTTTAACAGAAACTACACCCGCTCTGTCTACGTCTCCATCCAGTTGTTGGAGTTTTTCCTGAAGAACAGTATTCTGGTCATCAATTTCTGCGTCTTCATCAAAGCCGTCGATGCCGAGCAGTTGGGCAATCGCATTGTTTCTGCCTCTTTTTACATCTTCATCGGCAAAGCCTTGGCCGACTTCGTCAGTCAGTTCCTGAATTTTGCCTTTGAGAGCGCCTTTCTGGTCATCCAGGTTAGCATCATCATCAAACTCAACTTCCAGCTGTTCGGCTAATCCTTCTCTGAAAGCCTTGCCTCTCTTTTCGGCGTTTTCATCAATGTCGATTTCCAGCCGGTCTTCTGCAGCTTCAAGCAGTTCGGTCTGTTTTTCCCTGGCTCTTTCATCGATTTTTTCTACATCAGCAGTCAGTCGATCACGAAGTCTCTGAAGTTTTTCATCTCTGTTTCCCTGTGGCTCTGCCTCGTCATCTTCGTCTCTCAGGGCTATTTCTATTTCGTTCAGTGATTCTTCTGATACATCACCGCCAAGCTTCTCACGGACTTTGGCCAGCCTTGCTTCCCTGTCATTGCCGTCTGCTACTTCAATGTCGAGTTTTTTTTCCAGTGTCTTCAGTACTTCGATGGCATCTTCTTCTGAACGCTGCCTGGCTTCGATTATGTATTTTTGCATCTCGTCAGAAATGATCTGACGACGCAGGTACTCATCATCTCCAGGATTAAGGTTGTCTATTTCGAGTGCGTCTTCCACTTCACTCAGTTTCTTAAGCACTTCAGGCTTGGCTCTGGGATGACCTGGTGTCCTCGCGTCTTCCAGATCGTTTTCCAGTGCTGTGAGTTTATCGACTTTTCCCTGCATCGCTTTTTCAAGGGCAGCATTACGATCGTTGACGGTACCGTCTTCATCCAGTTGAATATCAAGAACGGCGGCTAAAGCGCCCTGATTGGCCTTGACGTCAGCATCGTCCGGCGCACCACCTTGAGCGTTCAGTTCCTGAATTTTCTGCAGCAGACGTTCTTGCTGTGTATCAATATCCGCATCATCATCAAAGCCTTGCATATTCAGTTGTGCGGCGATGGCTGCGTAGCGAGCTTTGATAGCTGCGGTTTTTTCTGCATCCGTTCTTGCACCTTGCTGCTGAAGGTGCTGCTGAATGGCCTGAGAGCGAGCATCCAGATCATCTTCATTGTCCGGAACCAGACCTAACTGACCTTCAACAGCGGCCAGCTTTTCCTTGGCCTGTGCTCTGGCTTGTTGGTCTGCCTGAGCTCCCTGCTGTTGAAGATGTTGCTGAATGGCCTGAGAGCGAGCGTCCAGATCATCTTCGTTGTCTGGGACAAGTCCCAGCTGACCTTCTACGGCTGCCAGTTTTTCTTTGGCCAGCACCCGTGAACGCTGATCAGCCTGATCCTGCTGTTGCTGCAGATGCTGCTGAATAGCTTGCGAACGAGCGTCTAAATCATCTTCGTTATCGGGTACCAGGCCCAGCTGACCTTCTACGGCTGCCAGCTTCTGTTTAGCCAGATCCCTGTCTTGACCACCTTGTTGTTGAAGGCGCTGTTGAATGGCTTGAGAGCGGGCATCCAGGTCATCTTCGTTGTCTGGGACAAGTCCCAGCTGACCTTCGACCGCCGCGAGTTTCTCTTTGGCCAGAGCTCGGGAACGCTGGTCAGCCTGTTGTTGCAGGTGTTGCTGAATTGCCTGAGAGCGAGCGTCCAGATCATCTTCATTATCGGGCACCAAACCCAGTTGGCCTTCAACTGCAGCCAGCTTTTGCTTGGCCAGAACTCTGGCTTGATCACCCTGTTGCTGCAGATGCTGCTGGATGGCCTGTGCACGAGCATCCAGGTCATCTTCATTGTCAGGTACCAGCCCTAACTGACCTTCGACAGCCGCCAGCTTTTCTTTGGCTAAAGCCCGGGAACGTTGATCAGCTTGATCGGCTTGTTGTTGCAGGTGCTGTTGAATTGCCTGTGCACGAGCATCAAGATCATCTTCGTTATCAGGCACCAGGCCCAGTTGACCTTCTACTGCGGCCAGTTTCTCCTTGGCCAAAACTCTGGAGCGATGATCCAGCTGGTCGGCCTGTTGCTGCAGGTGTTGCTGAATGGCTTGAGAGCGAGCGTCCAGATCGTCTTCATTGTCTGGCACAATACCGAGCTGACCCTCAATCGCCGCCAGTTTGGTTTTGACAGTTTCATCCTTAAGTTGTGCGGCTTCTGCAACCGCTCTAAAGACTTCCTGGATCTTGGTTTTAATCAGTTCGTCTTGTTGATCAGGGTCTAGATCATCATTCCAGTTTTCGATTTTCAGCTCTCTGGCTGTCTTGTTGTTTTGTTCTTTTCTGGCAGCAGCTCTGGCTTCACGAACTTGTTGTTCCAGCTGTGGTACTCTTTGTGCCTCTGCCTGAGCTTGTTCCAGTTCCAGCTGTTTAGCTTCCAGATTACGGCGGGCCTGAGCCAGTTCATCTTCTACTTGCTGCTTCTGCATTCTAAGGCGGACTTTTTCTTCATCGCTGAGCTTGGCCCGCTGCTCAGCTCTCTGTAACTGCTGTTTCAGTTGTGCCAGCTGGCCTTCTTTGTCTTGGAGTTTCTTTAAATCCTGCTCCATCTCAACCAGCTGTTTAGCCATTTTTGCGACGACTTTTTTGGCAAAGTCGGCGTCTTCCGTGCCTTCAACAGCCACTTCAGTAATAGCAGGTGTGAATTTGGCTATGAATACCTGATTGCCAAGGAGAGCCCTTAGAGAAGGCCTAAAGCTGAAGAACTTACGCAACCAGACATTAACCAGGCCCGGCCCCATCCAGACTTCTGCCGTGCCCAGGTGCTTGCTGGTCAGCAGGAACTCATCACCCGCTTCAGGATCTGCGCTGATCATCGCTTGATGGAGGAACTCGAACTTTGCCAGATGCTTCATCGTCTCTGTGATGTCTGCATCATCAAACTGGGTTTGTGGATCATCCAGCAATGTCTTGGCAAATCCATCCAGAATCTGCATTTGTCGGCTTCGAATCGCTTGCTTGTATGCGGGTAGAGAGGCACGTGGAATAGCAACGCCAGCTTCTTCATCCAGATCAGTCGTCAGAGCAATGACAAAAGCGACGTCTGCAGGGTTAACTTTTTGGCCGTGAACAATAAGGATTTGATCACCTGCCCCCTGAGTCACTTCCAGTGTGGGGTAGTCTCCCGGATAGGGGAGTGGCTGTGCCGGTGGTTGATCCTGATCTCCGGGCTGGCCACGTACTACAAAGCCCACAGGCTTTTGATCAGTCATCAAACCATTGAGTGAATCAAGGTCCGCATCGTCTCCTGATACCTGAACCTGTGTATAAGCTGATGTTGCTGCTGTCAGTATGACATCATCATTGATATACAGGGTTTTGCTGAGATCGTCCAACTGAGGAGCATCCTGCCCGGCTGTGAGGGAACGCAGGAACTTGCGCCCATTCACCTCAACCACTTCCACTTCCACTTTGACCAGTTCTACAAAATCTTCTGCACCGCCCAATTGCCCAGCTCTTGCATGTGCCCCTTTCAAGATGCCTGCCAGTTGCCCCGGATTAGACATTTTGGAAACGTCATTGACGGCTTCATCGCCGCCCAGCTGGCCTTTAACAGCTGCAACCGATGCATCATCGGTCATTCCCTGACGAACCTCGATTACGATCTCTTGCTGATCAAAATCATGGGTGATCTTGAAGACGCTTTCGTCGCCCACTTTTACCAATCTTGTGTAACCTGTAGCGGCTTCATCACCACCGGTTCGATAGGTATCAACCGTTGATACCCCACCATCGACGCCTGACAGTGTATCTGTAAAGGTGTCTGATGGTGCCTGATGGTCTTGTCTGTCAGGCCCCTGATCAGGGTAGGTGGTGGTATATGAGTTGGCTACAGGCCGCTGATGAGCATCCAGCGTCTGCTTAACAGTTACCTCACTCTGAGTGAACTCTTCATGTCCATCGCTCGGTATATCAACAGACCGGGTTCTGATCGTACGATCTGCCAGTGCTTGTGTGCCAATGATGGATGAGCTGATTGCAACGGCCACAGCAAGGCTCAATGCATTGGGGCGAGCATTTGTCATTCTACTACCTCAGAACTGAGTACTTTTATTACCGTGAAAAGTGATTTCCACACCAGGCGATGAAGTAACTTCCAATCGCTCATGGCTGTTTCGGTAAGCTGTTGAGAGAATTTTTAAATACCCAAAACTTTTAGCAGTTAAATGGCGAGCTGCAAGTTCAAGAGGCTAAATATGTAAATTTTGACCAAGGAATCTGTCAAGAGATGAGAACGTTTTCCAAGCTGATCGTACGTGTTACCTAATGGTACGCTCTGATTAGTGGTAGATAGAGGAGAAAGAGAGAAAAGTAGGACTGATGTAGTAACTGGGAGGTTTTCTATTTGGTACTTAAGTATTAATCCAATCATTAAATAATCAAAAAAGCCGACGTAATGTCGGCTTTCTTTTTTAAGAAATTCAATCTCAGGCCGCAGCAGAGGTACCAAGGTACTGATTTCTTAACTCTTCGATCTTCTGAAGATAACCGTTGTATTCAGGAGAACCATCGTGTGAGTAGTTAAGGTTCTTGAACAGGCCGGTCAGTTTCACGAAATAGTCTCGGGCTACTTCCTTATCCCTGAAGGTGTATTGCTGACCGATCAGGCTGACAGCCAGTTCGAAGCAGGCTTTCTGTCGGCTTAGGGGGCAGCTGCTGTCCACGTCGTCAAACGCATCCTGCTGCAGGTAAACCATATCCAGGAAAAAGGACTTCTGGAAGGTCACGTAGTCTTCCAGGGTAATACCTTCTTCACCGGTTACCTGCATCATCTGGTTGATGCTGTCGCCTTTCACCAGCAGGGCCTGCATTTCCTTAACCGTATCCACCCACTCTGCGGACAGGTTGTTCCCGTACCATTCTGACAGCTGGTCAAGGTAGCGAGACCAGGAGATCAGGGGATCAATGGCTGGATAGAAACGCTTGTAGGCACGGTCGTACGACAGTCCAAGGAATGTTTTAACGGTACTCAGAGTTGCCTGGGTCACAGGCTCTTCGAAGTTACCACCGGCTGGTGAAACGGAACCCACCATGGTCAGGGAACCTTCGTCACCTTCTTCGTTACGAATTACACCACAACGTTCGTATACGCCCTTGATGGAGGAGTCCATGTAAGCGGGGAAACCTTCTTCACCCGGAATCTCTTCCAGACGGTTGGAGGTTTCACGCATGGCCTGGGCCCAACGGGAAGTGGAGTCAGCCAGGGCGAGAACGTTGTAGCCCATCTGACGGTAGTATTCACCCAGTGTCAGACCGGTGTAGATAGAAGCCTCACGGGCTGCTACCGGCATGGAAGAGGTGTTACAGATGATGACGGTACGGTCTATGAGAGAGCCGCCGGTGGTGGGGTCCTGCAGGTGTGGGAACTCTTCAATGGTTTCCACCACTTCACCGGCACGTTCACCACAGGCAGTCACGATTACGATGTCCGCATCGCAGTAACGGGAGAACGAGTGCTGCAGTACCGTTTTGCCGGAGCCGAAAGGTCCTGGGATACAGCCGGTGCCACCACGTGCGATCGGGAAGAAGGTGTCCACGATGCGTTGAGTCGTAACCAGTGGTGTATCAGGGTACTGACGTTCAGTTTTCCCTTTCTTGGTCAGGGTTTCAGAAATGGAATGACGTACAGGCCATTTCTGGACCATGGTCAGATCGATTTCTTCACCACGCTGATTCCTGACCTTGGCCACGACTTTATCAACACTGAAGGAGCCTTCCTGAATCCAGATCACTTCAACTTCACCTTCGGTATTGAAGGGAATCATGATCTTATGGGTAAAGCGGCCCTCTGGCACGGTACCAAACGTTTCACCGGCATGCAGTTTGTCGCCGATTTTGGCGACTGCCGTAAAGGCCCAGGTCTGGCTGCGATCCAGAGAATCGATCTGAACACCGCGCTGCAGGAATTTTCCGTGCAGAGCGGCCAGTCTTTCCAGAGGCTTCTGCAAGCCATCGTAGATCATGGACAGAATGCCAGGACCCAGCTCCAGAGAGAGCAATTGGCCGGTCTGGGTAATGGCATCGCCTACAGCAACACCACGGGTGTCTTCGTAGACCTGAATATCCGCAATGTCGCCACGAACCCTCAAGACTTCCGCCATCAGTTGCTCATTCACCTGCTCATTGGCACGGCGGCTGGGCATTACATAGACGACTTCGTTCTTGGTCAGAGGCTTGGTGCCCAGACTTTTGATGGTGAGGATATCACCCATCACGGAAACAACCCGAGCCGAAGCCTGTTGTTCCAGTTCTGTGTTTAACTGTTCACTCATTGGAGTTTTCCAAAAGCTGTTTTACTGCTTACCATGACAATGCACCTCAGGCTTTTCAGCCATGTCATTTTCAGAAGGTGGTGCGGAGTTTATTCATGGCTGCTTATCAGATTTCTGGCAGCTGGTTGGCAAACTCGCCCAGTGCCAGATCAGTTAATTCGTTAAAGCGTTCCAGTGCCTGCTCACCGTCGTAGGCTGTCCACCGTGCGACCAGATTCCAGCGCAACACATAGATCACTACGGCTTCAAAGTCGAAGCTGTGCTGTCTTCCAGCGTCGTCGAGTCGACGCCAGACTGCTTCAAGCAGAGTTTTCTCCAGGATGAGATAGTCCTGCTTGTTCAGGCAGTCAATGGCCAGGGGAATCCATGGGAACGCGTGCTGAAGACCCAGTGTCGGGTTGCTCCAGTTACGGCGAATGTAGGCATAGCGAGTACCGTAGCTCCACTGGGGGTCACCCGGTGCCTGCTTGCCCTGCATTTTACGACGCAGTGCTGCCATAACGGTTCTCATGTCCAGTCGCCAGTTGACCAGTTCACGAAGCATCTGACTGGGAAGCTCCGCGTGCAAACGAGCGGCCAGCCTGATCAGGGCCGCTTCGTCAACATCGTCACCCAGGTGGCTCCAGTGCATCAGCTGCTCCACTTTGATCAGGGTATCTTTGTCTTCCTGATTCAACATGGAGAGGCGTCGATCCAGCTGCAGACGAGAGATCGGAGTGATCTTGCTGTCAAACAGTGAGTCGATGTGAGGCAGTGAAGTCAGCAAGGTGTAATAGGCATTTTCTGCCATCTCATTCTCCTTGAAAGGATCAGTTAACAGTAGTGAGTTGACAGTGTTCAGGTTTCAGTCATAGGTAGAAAAACGTCTGACTGATAACACCTGACTCGTCACTGGATACTGTTAACTAAATACTCTCAACTCATCATTTTACGATGCCTTCGAGCAAGGCCCGGAAACGAGGCTGAAGGTGTCTCAGCAGAACGGCAGTGACAGTTTCGTCGCTCAGTTCCACTTCGATCTCCTTGTCATGGAGTCGGAATTTAATGCCGCTTTGGTCGGTGTGACCTACAGAGAAAGTAACCCCTTCCTGTAGCATCTCAGCTGCCTGAGCCGTTACGAAATCCAGTAGTGGGCCTTGCTTCACCAGGTCAGGATTTTCACGCAGTTCATCAACTCCGATGACCTTGCGTGGCAGAACCACTTCCAGGTTTTTCTCTCCATGCAGGTTATTCTCACCCGCTACTTCAAGAATCATCTGTTTGAGCACTTCATCCTTCTCCAGGGAGCCGCTGACCAGAGCACTGATCTGTCCGGAGAATTTTTCCAGCAGGTAGTCTTTCAGCTCCAATACAGCGTTACGTTCTGCCAGTTGCAGAGCTTCCTGACCGGCCTTGGAAATAAAGTCAGCTTCTTCCCGGGCCTTGCTGACAATAGCATCAGCTTTGGCCTGGGCTTCACGAATCAGCTCGGAGGCGTTAGCTTCGGCCTCGTTGACGATCTGGGCAGCCTGGTCTCGACCATCCTGTACGCCCTGATTGCGCAGTTTTTCGATCAGCTCCTGAACGCCCACAGAGACTCTCTGGCCACCAGGATTGATTGCTGCTGTCATAATCTATTCCTCTGGTTCACAGTGAACGGAGTTAACCGTCCACTGTCTAGTGTTTACCGTTAACTGATCAGGCAGCGATCTGCTGACCCAGAACCAGAGCAAATACGAAAGCGAATACCGCAAAACCTTCAACAATTGCGGCTGGAGCAATGGACAGACCAAAGACTTCTGGCTTGTTCTTGGAGGCATTGATACAGGCTGCAACAGCCTGACCCTGGTAGATGGCAGAGTACATCAGGGCAATACCCGTCAGCAGACCAATACCCAGCAGGCCAGGAGCGCTGTTGATAGAAACACCGATACCGCTCAGGGTGAACATAATTACGATGCCGTAAATCACCTGGGAAGAAGGCATGGCGGAAAGACCGATGAATTTTCCGTAACCACTTTCAACATCCAGCATGGCACCACAAGCTGCCTGACCGGCTACTGAACAGCCGATGGCTGAACCTACCGCACCCAGCGCAACCGGTGAAAATACGCCTATCCAGCCCAGGGCCAAGATCAGATTATCCATGGTTAGTCCTCTTGCTTTCTAAAAGATTTGAATGGGTAGCCCTCGTCGGACAGACCCCAGTTAACGAATTCAATAACATTGAGACGCATGCCGTGTACGACACCGCTCATGATGCAAAGAGCAAAGTTGAGTGTGTGTCCGAGCAGCAGAATCAGGCCGCTGAACAGCACTCCGATGACTGGACTGGAGTCCATTACATCCATGGCCAGGGTGTTGAATGTCATGGCCAGAGACGCACCGGAAAGACCCAGTGCAAACAGACGCATATAACTCAGCACGTCACCAAAAGCGGAAGTGATGTTATAAACCGCTTTCAGGCCGTCCAGTCCTCTCAGGCAAAGGCTGCCAATAGAGCGAACCGGTCGGGTACTGGTAAACAGGAACACCAGCAACGCACCAATAATCAGGCCTGCAGGACCGACCCGGTCAGCAAAAATCGCTGGCAAGGTCTGGGTCATACCCAACCAGATGGACAGTCCCGAGCCCATGATCAATGCCCAGCCGATAGGAGCCAGCGCGTAACTGCTCCGTCGATTGACCACTGCCGTCATGAAGTTGGCGATGATCAAATGAGTGACACCGACAAAGACAGACAGTTTCATCATGGCGTTGTAGTCATTCAGATTGACAAAGGCCAGGTGACCCAGAATGCCGCCTGTGCCCGGAGCTACACCAAAGTAACTGCCAATCAGAACACCCCAGACAGCGCCTGCTGCTGACATGAAGTACGCCAGGTTCATCAGGCGTGAACCGGCCTCGGTCTTTTTCAGTTTCTGGCGGAACATGAAGACGATGCCACCAAACAGCAAGCTGTACATGGCGTCGCTCATGATCATGGCGAAGAACAGAGAGAACGAGTAGAAGACCAGGTTGCCCGGATCCCAGGTACGATAGTTTGGTGTCTGGAAAAAGCCCAGAGCATCCGAGCCACCGCCGATGTTGCCGGATTTCTCCAGCAGAGTAGGCGGACTGTCTTTGTCAGACGGTTCTTCGAAAATGGCCGCGACACTGTTTTCCAGACAGAAAGCCTCTACCGCTTTTTTCTCCGATACTGCTACCCAGCCCTGGACCAGAAAGAAGGTTTCTTCATCCTGAGTACCGCTGCTGGCTTCTTCCAGTGCTGCATGGTCCTGCTTGGCTGCGACGGCCTGACCCAATAGATAATTCCAGCGGGTTAATGCTTCACGTTCTGCGAGCAGTTCTTCCAGAAGGTGCTCAGACTCTTCCAGTTCCATTTCAAGCCGGGACAGTGGCACCATGCCCACATGGGAGCGAGGTACCGGAAGCAGGTCTTCAGCGGGTTCACTGGCAGAGATCACGATCACATAGGCTTCGCGATGATCCCGGTGAATCTCTTCCCAGGGCAGGTCTTTTTCCCCGAGTGCTTCACAGAGTTCTTCCATTTCGCCCAGAGGGACAACATAGAACCAGAAGCGCTGGCCATCCAGATCTGTCAGTCTTGGAAAACTGAACTCACCCCATGGGCGAACTTCGCGGATACGTTCAACCAGTTTGTCGCGGGCGTCAGAAACCTCCCGAACGGAAGCCTTGTTGTCCAGAACCTCGGCTACCACCTGATCGATACAGACCTGGTTTTTATCCTTGAGCTGTCTTCTGCTGCGTGGCGAACGTTCCAGCCAGGCCAGAGCTTCACTGGCTTGTGCCGGTTGCATACGCAGGCTTTGATCCATGGTTTCATCAGACAGTGGAATCAGATGCATGCACCCCAGAGCCTGGAGCCCCTGAAGAATCCGGGTTTTGTCTTCCCCGGGCCCGTACAGGGTAATTTTATTCAGTCGTTTAATAGCCATTGACGTCTGCCTCCCCTGGTTCCAGCTCCCGGGCTTTGGCCATCCTGGCTTCCTGAGCCAGTACTTTACCCTTGGAGAGTTTGGCGTTCATGACGCTGGCACGATCCTGGTCAGACAGGTAGATCTGGATTTTCTGGATACTCTTCCGGGTTTGTGGAATCAGTACTTTGGAAAACAGATTAACCCTCTGGGACGTAGTCCGGGTTGCCTTGTCCAGCTCTTTATGACGCAGTACGCGCACCTGGTATTCAATGCGCAGGCGTACCATCTGCTGGAGCAGTTCAACCAGAAAATCGACCCAGACTGGTTTGGCCAGATCACTGTAAGGTTTCACGCTGATGGAGATGTTCTCTACTTTAGGTACAGCGGTACCTACAATATTTTCATCGATCAGGGTGACGTTGGTGACCTTAACCAGTCCTTCCACGGGAACGTCTTCACGGGCCAGCATGGGAAGCTGCTCCCTGACCAGACGCTCTAAATCCGCAAGGTGTGACCGGGTTTCTGCCAGTGCCTCTTCAGCCTTTTTCCGTTCAGCCATTAATTGCTGGCGCTTCAATTCCAGCGCCGGCAGGTAACGGTTGTAGGTTTTCAGGCTGCGCTTTTCTTTGTTCAGTGAGCTTTTGTTGAGGGCTACCTTGGCCATGGTTTACGCCTCTATATGGGCTGCAGCACCAGCTGCTGTATCCGCGCCAGCCTTTTGTTTGGCTTCGGCGATACCGGGCCAGTATTTGTCCAGAAGGCTCTGTTTCAGCAGGGTTTCTTCTGGCTCAAAGCATTCAGCCAGTGTCTGCCAGCAGAGATCCAGGGCTTCTTCCAGACTCATGCGGGCATCAAGAATCATGAAGCGACTCTTGAACGTGTCACCAAACCGGATGGCTTTCAGGTCATAACTGGACAGCTCAAAGGCCATGGCCTGCTTCTGCTGGGCATTCACAGAATCAGAGTAGAAACGGATCATGGTGTTCATGATGTGAGCATGATCGTCACGCGTCTCTTTGCCCTGAACCATCTGCTTGAGACGGGACAAGGATCCAAACGGATCGATCACGCCATTGTGCAGGTAGAACTGACCTTCGGTGATGTAACCGGTGTTATCCGGAACCGGGTGAGTGACATCGTTACCCGGCATGGTGGTGACCGCCAGGATGGTGACAGAACCGGCACCTTTGTAGTCACAGGCTTTTTCATAACGCTTGGCCAGCTGTGAGTAGAGGTCGCCCATGTAACCCCGGTTGGCCGGAATCTTGTCCATGGCTACGCCGATTTCTTTCATGGCGTCCGCATAGGAAGTCATGTCGGTTAGCAGAACCAGAACCTTCTTGCTTTCGTTAACGGCAAAGTGTTCTGCCACTGCCAGAGCCATATCAGGCGTCAGCAGACGTTCTACTGTCGGGTCAGAAGCCTGGTTGGTGAACATGACAGTACGAGAGGAGACACCCGCTTCTTCAAAGGTAGTGCGGAAGAAGTGGTAATCATCGAAGATCAGGCCCATACCGGCGAAGACAACAACGTCGGCTTCAGCCTGGATGGCAATACGTGCCAGGAAGCGGTTGTAGGGCTCACCGGCCACCGAGAAAATAGGGATTTTCTGCGATTCTACCAGGGTGTTGAATACGTCAATCATTGGAACGTTGGTTCGTACCATTCTTGACGCCAGTACACGACGGACAGGGTTTACCGACGGGCCATCAATTTCAACTTTGGGATCCTGCTCCAGAGCCGGGCCACCATCAATGGGTTCACCGGCGCCGTTGAAAATACGGCCCAGAATGTTAGGGGAGTAGGTGGCCTTCATTGGCTCACCCAGGAAGCAGACGGCGGCGTCAGTGGACAGGCCCTTGGTCCCGGTAAATACCTGCAGAGATACTTCTTCATGATCAATCTTGATGATCTGGGCCAGGGAATAAACCTGCCCCTTTTGCTCGATCATCGCCAGATCGCCATAACTGGCCCGGGCATTGCCTTCCGTCAGGTTAGGCACTTGAACGCGAATCAAGTCACCAACAATGCTGAGAATGTTAGTGTATCGCAATAGACTCTGGGGCATTGCTGCTCCTCTATACTGCTTGGGAACGGAAAAATCGGGATGATTGACCAGTATCAGGATCAATAAGAGGTGGATTTTTCGATGGACCTGTAATGACAGAAGCAACACTTCTGTCGATTCATCAAAATGTAGCCAGCCGATACTGAACCAGAATGTAACTGCCATGAAATAGTTTCATCACCACAGGAACAAAGCACAGTCTCTGTGGTTAATGGCTGTTCAGGCCCGAATTAACGAGCCGGGTTAATCATCTGGTACCTGTCGCCTATAAAGTTGAGGGACGGACGATCAGGTCTTACCAGGCTGCTGACTGTTCGGGAGAAATAGCTCCATCGTCTCAATCAGCAACCTGGATGCAATGCAAAATTTACTCAATAGTAGACAATTCCAGACTTGTCAGCGTCCAGACTTTGTCAAGTTTGTTCTTCTGTCGCCTCGATCGGGCTGGATCGCTTGGATCCTGTACGCTTTCACTTTGGAAGTCAGGTAAAAATATTCCAGAAAAAGCTAAGAGTTTTTTCTCGGATTTGTTCCCTGGGAGCCTGTTAGGCTTAAACTTTCGGTCAAGAATTCCAGTAGAGCGAGCCAACAGCCTTGAGCTTTCTAGACAGCTTCGTTGGGTGTATGCGAATAGTTGACCTGTTAAAGCCAATCTAATGCAAAAGCTGGCCGCTCTTTCTGGAGTTCAGGTTGACATTGTATTAAGTCAGGCTGGCTCCTAAGGTCGCTACCATCACTGCTTTGATGGTGTGCATACGATTTTCTGCCTGATCAAAAACGATAGCGTGCTCCGACTCAAAAACCTCTTCGGTGACTTCAAGGCCAGACATGCCATATTTGCTGGCAATTTCCCGTCCAATAGTGGTTTCGTCGTTATGGAAAGCGGGTAGACAATGCAGGAAACGAACGTCCGGATTGCCGGTTTTTTCCAGCATCGAAGCATTCACCTGATAAGGTTTCATTAGTCGAACACGCTCGTCCCAGGCTTCTACCGGTTCACCCATGGATACCCAGACATCGGTGTAGATAAAACCACATTCAGATACGGCTTCTTCTACAGAATGGGTGACCGTGAGTTTGGCACCAGACTTATCTGCTAAAGGTTGGCAGAGTGCCAGTAATTCCTCAGTAGGCGTGTAACCCTCGGGGGCAGCAATTCTGAAATCGATACCCATTTTGGCGCAGCCGACCAGCAGAGAGTTGGCGACATTGTTGCGACCATCGCCAACATAGCAAAGCTTGAGCTCATTCAAAGGACGGTTGTTGCCATGCTCCAGCATTGTCAGAAAGTCTGCCAGAACCTGAGTGGGGTGCCAGTCATCGGTGAGGCCATTCCAAACGGGAACGCCTGAATATTCAGCCAGTTCTTCTACATGCTGCTGGGAGTGGCCACGGAATTCAATGCCGTCGTACATCCTGCCTAGCACCCTGGCAGTATCTTTCACAGATTCTTTGCTGCCCATCTGTGACCCACCGGAGATGTAAGTCACATTGGCTCCCTGGTCAAAGCTGGCTACTTCAAAAGCGCATCGGGTTCTGGTGGAGGCTTTTTCAAAAATCAGTGCGATGTTGCGGCCCTGAAGAAAGCGGGGCTCATTGCCGCTTTTCTTGGCCTGCTTTAGCTGAACAGAAAGGTCCAGCAGGGCAGAAATATGCTCTGCACTGAAATCCAGTAGTTTCAGGAACGGGTGATTGGGCAGTCTGAAATCCATCGTCTTACTCTTCTACTTTTGCTATGGAAATGACGCGATCGAGTCGCCAGCTCTTATTCAGGGCATGGGCGATGCGACATTTCTGGCCAGTTGCTGTTTTAACTTTCTGCCAGGTTTTTGTTGCCTGCCGTCTTCAAACGGCAGGACGATTTTGAATCATGGCTGATTGAGCAATATTTTGTGCGCGACTTCATCCTGTGAAGAGATTAGACGGGCACATTGCCTACTCTGTCGAACCGACCATCATCCATAGCTCTAGGAGTCTGTCGGACTTAGCCGACCGTAGCGAGAAAAAGTCCGGTTTGAGACAGTTTTTATGATTATTTGAGGCGAATAGCGAGCTATTCAACGAAAAGAATCATAAAAAATGGCCAAATCC
>NZ_JBPCXO010000491.1:0-17455 GCF_051008435.1 Endozoicomonas sp.
GGTTTGAGACAGTTTTTATGATTATTTGAGGCGAATAGCGAGCTATTCAACGAAAAGAATCATAAAAAATGGCCAAATCCGGCTTTTTCGCAGTAGGTCAGTGGTAAGTCCGACAGGCTCCTAGGTCAAAGGCAAGATGTTGTCAGAGTAAACCGGTCAGAAATAGACAGTTCCAGCTGATCACCCTGCTTCAATGGTCCCACACCGGCCGGTGTCCCCGTGAGAATGATATCTCCAGGCTCCAGTGTAAAGTGGCGACTTATATAGCTGATCAGCCCCGGGATAGACGTCAGCATATGAGCTGAAGTGTCCTTCTGGCGGGTTTCACCATTGATCTTGAGGCTGAAGTGAATGTCATCAAGATTGGACAGATGTTCCTTGGCAATGAAACCAGAGACCGGGCAGCTGCCATCAAAAGCTTTGGCTATTTCCCAGGGCAGCCCTTTTGCTTTCAGGCGAGACTGGACATCACGAAGAGTCAGGTCGAGAGCCAGGCCCATCGCCTTGATGGCACTAATGCTTTCATTTTCGCTGGCATTATGGAGTCGAGTATCAATCAGGATCGCGATTTCTGTTTCGTGATGAACTTCACCACGATCAACGGGAATGGCAAAGGGAATGTCTAATGAGGCCAGTGATGTTGACGGTTTGATAAACAAAACCGGGTCATCGGGCAGAGGGTTGTTCAACTCTCTGATGTGCTCAGCATAATTACGCCCAACACAGACAACTTTTCCCGCAGGCAGATCAATACGGTCGCCACTTAGCCAGTGGTGCCTGTACTTCATAAGGCTTCCTTCATGCTTGTTTTTTCTTGTGTTTTTATTTTGCTCATGGCCTGGCACGTCATTAGTATTTATCAGCCGGGTACTCCTGCTGCAGCTATCATTCACAGTACAAGACATTCACTTCCCCGGTTTAACTGATCACAGGAGCACGCCATGTCCGAAGAACTCCACATCAATATTCAGAACCTGCATGATCTGCTTGAAGGACAGCCTGTGGATGATTGCACTGCAGGTTCTCTCAAGCAGATTACCGATGAGTTGCAGCTGGCTCTGGCTCAGGCAGAGGGTGACATTCCCCTGCAGGATTATAATGAGCAGCTTGAGCAGGAAGCGATCAAGTTTTCTGAAGACCATCCTGCACTTTCTCAGGCTATCAGACAGATTCTGACTACGTTATCGAGTATAGGTGTCTGAGCACCTATCATAACTGCTCTACATTCGAGGTTTAAGCCCTGTAGTGGTGATTGGATAATAAATACAGGGTTTATCCGTTTGAGGTAAGGGTGTTTCTCTTTTGTATGCTATTATCCCCAGCCCGGTCGGTTATAAAACTAGCTACTATAACTATTCCAGCGCTACAGAATGACTCCGGTTGTATTCAGCCATGGGTAGTGTTTCTTTTCGGGCATCGATGTGAAGAACTTCCATGGCGAACCATTAAACAACTTTGCCAGCTGCGCAGTACGGCAGAAAAGTCATGGAAGCTCATGCGAGCTTCGTGAGCAAGTCGACCTTGAGCGAGAGAAACAATCCGAGTCAGTTGATAAAAGATTGTTCAGCAGCCAAGCCAGGAAAAGTATCTCTATCTATTTTGGCTGGAATACTTTTCACGGTAGATAATAAGACATCTGAGCTATTGTTATGCCTTCTAATTCCCTGGACAAGAGTAAGATCCGATTCCTTCTTCTGGAGGGGGTTCATCAGTCTGCTGTGGAAGTGCTTGAAGCTTCCGGTTACACCAACATTGATTATGTGTCCAAGTCCCTGCCGGAAGACGAGCTGAAGCGCCGGATTTCCGAAGCACACTTTGTAGGCATTCGATCCCGAACCCAACTGACAGAAGAGATCTTTGCTGCTGCTGAAAAGCTGATTGCAGTAGGGTGTTTCTGTATTGGAACCAATCAGGTTCAGCTGGAGTCCGCAACGTCACGTGGCATTCCAGTCTTTAATGCACCCTATTCTAATACCCGCTCTGTGGCTGAGCTGGTTTTGGCGGAAGCCATATTGTTGTTAAGAGGGGTTCCAGAAAAAAATGCTGTAGCCCATCGCGGTGGCTGGAAGAAAAGCGCTGCAAACTCCTATGAAATTCGTGGCAAGAAGCTGGGGATTATTGGTTATGGCAGCATTGGTAGTCAGCTGAGTGTTCTTGCTGAATCTATGGGAATGGACGTTTATTATTACGATGTAGTGACCAGACTTTCCATTGGTAATGCCAAACAGGTGAGCAGCCTGAATGACCTGCTGGCCATGTCCGATGTCGTCAGCCTGCATGTTCCTGAAACGCCAGCCACTAAATGGATGTTTGGGGAAGAACAGTTTGCTGCCATGAAAGAGGGGAGTGTGTTGATTAATGCTTCTCGCGGAACGGTCGTAGAAATTCAATCCCTGGCTTGTGTGATTGAAACCGGCAAGCTGCTGGGTGCTGCGATCGACGTTTTCCCTGAAGAACCCCGTTCTAACAATGATGAGTTTGTCAGTCCTTTGCGTGGACTGGATAACGTGATTTTGACACCTCACGTGGGTGGCAGTACCCAGGAAGCTCAGGAAAATATCGGTCGTGAAGTTGCCGAGAAGTTCACCATGTACAGTGACAATGGTACAACGCTGTCGTCTGTTAACTTTCCGGAAGTCTCATTGCCTGGTCATCCTGACAAGCATCGTATCCTGCATATTCACCAGAATATTCCAGGGGTTCTGGGCGCGGTGAACAGAGTCTTCTCTGAGAACGATATCAACATCAGTGGTCAGTTCCTGCAAACCAACGAATCCGTAGGTTATGTGGTCATTGACGTTGATGCTGATCACAGTGAGATCGCACTGGAGAAGCTGAAAGAAATCGACGGTACTATTCGCTGCCGGATTCTTTACTGATCCTGACTGGGGCCGCACATAAGTCCGGCCCCAACTCTTCTACTGCATCATCTTCAAAGCTTCAATCTCATCCGGCCAGATCGTTTCATCAATGGTTTCCAGCACCATTGGAATCCCATTAAAGCGCTCATCTTTCATGATAAAGCGAAAGACTTCCCAGCCAATTTCACCCTGCCCCAGGCTTTGGTGTCGATCTTTTCTTGATCCCAGTTCACACTTGGAATCGTTCAGATGCATACCTTTCAGGTATTGAAAACCTACTGTACTGTCAAAGTCAGTAAAGGCTTCCTGGCAGCTTTCCTGTGTTCGTAGGTCATACCCGGCAGCAAAAGTGTGGCAAGTATCCAAGCAGACCCCCACCCGATTTTTGTCTTCAACCTGATCAATAATTTCTGCCAGTTCTTCGAAACGCCAGCCCAGATTACTGCCCTGACCCGCTGTGTTTTCGATAACCGCAATAACGCCTTCACTCTGATCCAGAGCTAGATTGATCGATTCAGCAATGCGGGACAGACAGTCTGAAATAGCCATTTTTCTCAAGTGACTTCCAGGGTGAAAATTAAGTCTGTCCAGGCCCAGTTGCATGCAACGCTGAATCTCATCGACGAACGCGTCACGGGATTTCTGCAGGGCATCCTGCTCAGGATGACCCAGGTTGATCAGGTAGCTGTCGTGAGGAAGAATCTGTTCGGGTTTATAACCGTATTTCTCACAACGCTCCCTGAACAGGTTGATGCTTTTCTGGGTCAGGGGCTTGGCTTTCCACTGCCTCTGATTCTTAGTGAATAGTGCAAAAGCGGTGGCACCGAGCTTGTGGGCATTCAGGGGCGCATTTTCTACACCACCGGCTGCGCTCACGTGAGCGCCAATGTATTTCATTTAGGTCTAAGTCCTTATATGGCCATCAAGAAAACTGATGGAGGATGGGTGTTAAATATGTGAATTAAATCACCCCGTTAAATAATGATTTTATCTCAGGGTGATATTGATCGCAGGTAGTATTGAGTGAACAGGAAACCTCTTCGTGAAAAAACCGTTAGCCCTGATTTTTTTGCTGCTGGCATTGCCCATGACTGTTTTTGCAAAAGCCTTTGTAGAGGGACAAGACTACACCCGGCTACCAGCCAGCTTTGAAAAAGCCAGTAAACCTACCCTGACCGAGGTTTTTTCTATTTATTGTCACAGTTGCTACCGCTGGGATCAGGAAATGATCGACACTGTGAAGAATCGAATGGAGGGGAAAGATGTCTCCTTCAAGCAGAAACATATTGCTTATGTTGCTGAATTTGGTGACCGGATCAGTGAAGCACTGGTAATTGTTCAGGGAACCGCTCAGGCCGAGAAGGTAAAAGACACCCTGTTTGAAGTGGTGCAGAAGGACAGTTCAAAGGAGTGGAAAAGTGAAGAGGCATTCTTCGCAACACTGGAGCAAAGTGGCCTCAGTAAGAAAGCGTTTGAAGAAGGGTTGAAAGATCCAGTGGTGCAGGCTCGACTGAAAAAGTGGAAAATGTACGAAGAAACTCTGCCATCTGTGCCCAGTTTCGTGGTAAATGGCCAGTATCTGGTCAACATGAATAGCATTCGGTCGTTTGATCAGTTCTATTCACTGATTGACTACTTGTTGACCTTATAAGCATTATTGGACTCCGTCAGCTTCTTGTAATCTGTCTTACACTCCATGGGTGCATGCAGTATCTTTAGTTTACGGACTTTGACTAGCCTGGAAATCTCATAAAGTGTCGAGCTTCTCGCTCTGCTATTTTGTCGGCATATTCATACTTATTGCATGGATCTGACGACAAAATGCTGTCACGGCGGGAAAAGAGCCAGCGAGTAGCCAACGAGTGGTGTTCGTTTATTTTCTATGTATCAAAAACGAATGTTCCTTTGTTTCCGCAGTCCTTGCCCTGAGTTAAACAGCTTTATGAATTTTCCGGGCTCGAGTCTCCTGCATACTTAGAACAATATACAGGCTTTTGGAGAAGCACTGTTTTGATAAAATTATCCCATCTTTGGACTGATTTCCGAACGGACCCTCTGGGGGCTATTCGTGACTGGCAAAACGCCAGAACTACCTGGCTGATCATGTTGCTGACCGCTGTATTTCTTGAGTCAGTGGCATTTTATTTTCAGTACGTAATGTATCTGGATCCCTGTGAACTCTGTGTTTACCAGCGTTTGGCTGTGTTGCTGATTGGCGTGGCAGCGCTGGTTATGCTGGTGGCACCAAAAAACAAACTGGCAAGAGGTGTTGGGTACATTATCTGGATTGCCGGTGCGGCTTATGGTCTGGATGCTTCGATAAAAATGTTGGGTTACTACTCACCCGAAGATCTGTTTATGACCTGCAAAGCTCTGCCTGCTTTCCCGTTTGATCTGCCGCTGTATGAGTGGTGGCCTCAGATGTTTCTGCCTTCCGGTTTTTGCGGGCAGGATGGCTGGCTGTTTCTGGGTATGAACATGGCTCATTGGATGACGTTTATCTTTAGCGTCTACGTAGTAGCTTATATGTTATGTCTGATCAGTCTCTTCAGGAAATCGAAGTAATCGAGTAAGAACACCTCCGGGCGCCCTGGAGTATATGCTCCAGGCGCTCAACCTTTGCTATCCCCTTAAAAAGCGCTTCAAACACTTCCAATTCTGATCGACAAAATCCCTGGCAGGCAGAAGCCGCAGAACAGATAGGACAGTGGTTCTCAAAGAAGATAAAGCCATTTTCAGTGGCTTCATAGTCAGCCATGTATCCCTCGCTGGAACGCACATTGACCAAAGCTCTGACTTTGCTTTCCAGATCTGGTTGTGGGCTCAGTGCTTCATGATATTGCTGTGCCGTTTCTTTTGAACGGTGTTCTATCAGTTGATCCAGACCCTGTTCACCAAACACATCTTTGATGGAAATCAGCATATCGACCGTGAGCTGGTCATGACGATCGGGGAAGTGTGACTGTGATTTCTCAGTTAACAGCCAGAGTTTCTTGGGACGACCAACACCTTTACTGACTTCTTCGCTGGATACCAGACCTTCTTTTTCCATTCTTTCTAGATGCTGCCTGGCGCCCATGCTGGTGATGTCGAGCGTCTTGCCCAGTTCAACGGCTGTTTTTGCGCCTTCAGTCTTGAGGAGCTGCAGAATTCTGTCTTGGGCTTTTTCACTTTTCATAGCTTCAGTATATGGAGGTTAATCTAATTAGTAAATAAAATACTTTACAAATCCGGGAGGGTGTCATAGTCTGGATATGTAAACAAAAAACTTTATATATCTGGAGGGAGTTATGAACGCTTATCTCGAACACGCCAATGTCACCGTACCTTCGATAGAAGAGGCCACCCGAATCCTTGGGACCGCCTTTCCAGACTTTCGAGTGAGAGGTGGCGGAGAGTTTCGCGGCCGACGTTGGGTTCATTTCGGCAATGAAACGACTTATATGGCTTTGAATGAATACCCGGAAGGCGAGGCCAGAAAGCCAAATTACACCCACTTTGGAGTGAATCATATTGGCTTTGTGGTTGATCAGCTTGATGAGCTTGATCAAAGGATGAAGGCAGAAGGTTATGAGCTGATTCCAGATTTTCAGGAAGAAGGGGAATTTCGCAGACGTCATTACTACTTCGACGGTAATGGTATGGAGTGGGAATTCATTGAGTATTCAACCGATGACGTCTCAAAAAGAAATAATTACTAAGCTAAATCGCGCCCATTTACAGTACCGCAATGTGATGGATCTGTTCAGGGCGCACTTTAGGAATATTGGGTGTGAAACGGTTTTTTAAGCAAGGGTGTTACACTTTTTGCCCAGTACGTACAATATCAAAATGTACTTCAAGCTCACTGGATAACTTAATATATAGGCCATAATAGTAATCATCCTGAGCGTCGGCGTGATCTTCGTTGTAGTTATCACTTTCTTCGTCGGCGAATGGATAGCACAGAGAGACTCGATAACCCTCGAAAATGAGCATGTTCATCAGAATTTGAGCATTCCGGTTTGAGAGGGAAAGTTGACCTTCTGAATAGCTTTTTAGTATGGCAATAGCCTCAATAAAATTCTCTCGCTCCGCAATGAGTAATGCTTCTGAAATTAAATCGGCATGCAGGCTGATGATTTTTTTCATGTCTCTTCTCTATACTTTTTGATCGATTTGAAAAAGTCGGCCTTTCTTAATCATGGTGTTAATTTTCTCCAGGAATTCTTCCTCAGTCATGACTCTACAGACATTGAGCAGAGGGTGGGTTTTGTTCTGATAATTGATGACCAAGCCTTCGGGTAATGGCCCCGGACTGGCTTCCCATATCCATTGCCCGCGAAAAAATCCCTTTCTTCTTAAAGTTGCAGGGCTATCAGCAAAAGATACACCCTTATCCGAGCAAGGGATTATTATCTTATTTTTGGGGACAAATGGGTCTACTGCACTTTTGACGTCTATGGGGCGGATTTTCTTGATATTGGGGTGGGTTTTGCTTCTGCTGGATCGATAGATGCTGTCGTTAACAATTTCAACCCAGAAATCCATTGGGTCAAGGTCAGTATACAGTGTCGACCTTACAAAACTTACTTTCATGTAACTTGATCATCCTTATCATTTAGCCCAAGAACCACTCTAAAGCAACACTGCTAAGAGAAAATTTTTATGGCTCAAATCTATCAAAAAATATTAGTAATACCAATATATTACTCCCATTCCTTTTCTTTGTTGTGGTAGGTGTAAAATAAACGTCAGATGTCATTTTATCTATCTGAATCAGGCTGACTGAAATGCTTTTCAGCTTTCAGCTTGCTGGTGAGCCAGTTGAGGTAATCATCAATGGTTTCGTCCAGCTCATTAGGCAGATGGTGTCTGGCATCTTCAAGATAATAGACACTGGGTTGGGTATAACGTTTTTCGAGTACAGAAATGTTGTGCTTGGCATCAACAGTCCGATCAAATGTACCCTGTACAATGAGTGGACTGACAGGAGATTTTATTTTGCTGGACTCAATGTGTCTGATCCAACGATCCATAGCGAGCACCCATTGTGTGGGCAAAATGTTGGGTGACAGAGGGTCGTTATGTGAAAGTTCCAGAAACGATTTTTTTCTGGAATTTTCTGTGTAATTACGAGGCAGCTGGGTAATAAACAGCTTCGCCAGTTGTAGCTGCAAGCGTCCAAGACTCCACATCCAGGGTCTGACGAGAGGTGCCGACAAAACAACCTGTTGGAAGGGGCTGGGCTTTTGATGAGCTTCCCGGTTGATCAGACAATCTGTAAGGATCGCACAACCCGTACTCTGGCCATAAGCATGCCATGGTTTGGGCAGATGGCCTTCACAATGCGTCAGTATGTCCTCAAGAATCAGGGTATAGACAGAAAAATCCGGAATCGTGGCGGACTTACCGCTGGAGAGTCCATGACCGGGCAAGTCATAAGCTAGCACATTGAAGTTCTGCTCCAATAGAAAGCGGATGATTCGGGCATAGAGTCCCACATGATCATAGTAACCATGCAGGAGAAAAAATGTGCCTTTGGCATTCTTCTTCTGAAACAGATGACAGGATATTTTGTAGTCGTAGCTGTTGATTGACCCCATAAAGTGACTGACATCAGCCGAACCGGTGTCGAAATCTATACCATAGAAGTTGAGGTATTCTCTAATGTCCGGATTCTGGCAGGCGTTCAAGCCTTGAGCTTCCAAAGGAAACCGCAAAGGCTTGATCTGTTCCTTCAGGCTTTCTGGATTCAGCATACGGTGCTCTGTTCGAGGATTAGGCTCAAGGCTGTCTTGCATCATGGCGTCAGGACGGCCCTTCATCAGGCTTTTTCCAGATCCTCAAGTCTGACTTCCATTTCCTTCTGGGAAACAACCTCGCAGACAGTTTCGCCTTCAGTATTTCGCTGCTTCTTGATGTATTGCACCAGAATCAACCCCCGCTTTGAACCCAGATCTGCCATAAATGTCATCTCCAACTCCTGATAGAGAGGATGGTTCATGATCACTTTGTCACCCCGGTTGAAGCTGACCACTTTGTCAGAAGCAGGTTCTTTGCCCTCTGCATTACTGTTGAGGGCTTCGACAATTAATCGGATATCCTTGATGACCTCATGGCCATTGGGGATAGGCTTGGGCAGCAAAGCCTGAACATCCTGTTCCTGACTTTTGCTCAGGCGGCCATCTTTATGGAGCTGGCGAGTGATCCGGTTAAAGTACACAATCTCATTCACACCCCGGGTCGAACGGATTTTGTGATATCGATCCAGATCTTTGAGATCCAGGTAGAGAAACACATAGCTGGGAAAGAGAATCTCTTCCTTCAGCAGACCTTTGGCTCGAACCTTAACCAGTGGGCAGTAAGCATCAAATCCCTGAATCTCGAGGTTTTCCTGCGCTCTCTGCTCCTGGCGAGGCCGGGTTTTGAGCAGGTACCATCCCTCTTGCAAGCACTCTTCATTCTGCATACATATTCCCTGAATGCTTTTCTGCTGCGTAGCACTAAAGTACTGATAGTCGAATATGAGACCTTTTGAGTGTCATATTCTAGAGGCTATCTGACTCAGTTGGCTACGATCTGAGCAGCTACATCGCAATTTCTATTCAAAGACTCTTATTATAATTCCCATGATAGAACTATGCACCGCTAAACATCTATAACGTTGATTAACATTACTGATACTCAGTTTAAAATAGTGCAAGGGTTAGAAGAAAACGTTTGCTAATAGAAAGCTGGCTTTAATGAGCCGTAATACGGCCATGACTTTTAAGAAGGCCGTTTCATGATTGTGAACGGATGCTGCAGGGCTGGATACATTGCCTGAACCTTCGGTGTCGACAGGCGCTCTTAAGTAGCCATTGGCTGTGATAAAGCGTTGAGTTTCGTCAGTAAGAAGGTAATCAACCAGAGAGTTTGCGGCTGCTTTATGCTCGGTCGTCTTGAGAATCACCAATTCCTGAAGCAGCGGGGTATAAAGTGATTGGGGAACCAGTGTTACGCTCACAGGGAAGACAATTACATTGCCACTGCCATCCGTTTCTATCACCAGGGATGCAGGCACAAAGCCTGCATCGGAAGAATTTTGTACATTCGTCCACGCTTCGCTGACATGGTCACTGACCATCAGTTTTCCCTGCTCCTTAAGTGATTGATAAAGTTCATACTGCTGTAGAACGGATTTTGCGGCATGTCCATAAGGAGCGTCTTCAGGGTCAGCAATGTGAATAGCAGGCGGACTGTTTTCAGTGATGTAGGTTTTGATATTTTCAGGTTTAACCCAATTTCCCTGACCATGCCAGAATGCCAGCAAACCCTGCGCATAGATCTTTCTGGAGTTTTCTAAAACCTTATTCTGTTGTTCCAGCTCTTCCGTTTTCAGGTTGTCAGCAGAAAGAAACACATCAAACTTTTGTGCGGGATCGCTAACCAGATCTTTCAGGTCTCCGGACGCACCATAATGTAATTCCAGAGTGTGTCCGTGCTGAGAGCGGAACTCTTCTTTCAAGCTTTCCAGAACATGATGAAAGTTTGCGGCTACGGCAACTTTCAATGTATCTGCACTGGCTAAGTTGGCATTGACGAAAAGGCATAGGCCAAGGATGAATGTTAGAAACGGTTGGCTACGGGCTATCTGGTATGTTGAGAAGGACTGCAGACGTTTATAAAAATGAAGCTGAAACAAAGTTTTTCTCCACAACTCAATGAATGAGTAACAGAGCTTAGTTCAGACTGTATAAGGTTGTAGGAAGAACAGTCAGAACGAATCTGACTGCTCGGGAAGCACTGATTTATTTTTGGCTCAGGGCTATCTTTGGCTCAGGGCTATCTTTGGCTCAGGGCTATTTGCAGGCTTCTTCCAGCATGGCTACTGCGGGGAGTTTTTTGCCTTCAACAAATTCCAGGAAGGCACCGCCGCCGGTAGAAATGTAAGACACACGATCTTTAATACCATACTTGTCGATGGCTGCCAGAGTGTCCCCCCCCCCTGCGATAGAGAAAGCGTCAGACTCGGCAATGGCCAGAGACATCGAGCGAGTACCTTCACCAAATTGGTCAAATTCAAAGACGCCCACTGGACCATTCCACAGAACGGTTTTGGATGACTTCAGCACTTCATTGAACAGTTTTTGAGTTTCAGGACCGACGTCAAAGATCATGTCGTCATCTTGCACTTCAGACACCAGCTTAACGACAGCTGGCTCATTTTCGTCAAATTTCTTGCCGCAGATCACGTCTACCGGCATAGGCACATCAACCTTTTCCATCAGCGCCTTGGCGTTCGAGATCAGGTCTTTTTCATACAGAGACTTGCCAACATTGTGACCAGCAGCGGCCAGGAAGGTGTTAGCAATGCCGCCGCCAACAATCAGCTGGTCACAAATGTCAGACAGAGATTCCAGAACCGTCAGTTTAGTGGAAACCTTGGAGCCACCAACGATGGCGCACATTGGACGCTCAGGCTTGCCCAGAGCTTTACCCAGGGCGTCCAGTTCACCCGCCAGCAGTGGGCCAGCACAGGCAATTTCAGCAAATTTGCCGACACCGTGTGTAGAAGCCTGAGCGCGGTGAGCCGTACCAAAAGCATCCATCACATAGACGTCGCACAGAGCGGCCATTTTTTTAGACAGTGCTTCGTCGTCTTTCTTTTCACCCTTGTTGAAACGTACGTTTTCAAGAATGACCAGTTCACCTTCGGCAACGTCAAAACCACCGTCTACCCAATCCTTAACCAGGCGAACTTCTTTGCCCAGCAGGTTACTAATGTAATCTGCAACAGGCTTTAGGGAGAACTGCTCATCGTACTCACCTTCTGTCGGACGGCCCAGGTGAGACGTAGCCATGACTTTGGCTCCGGCTTCCAATGCGCGTTTAATAGTAGGCAGGGAGGCAAGGATGCGGGCATCGCTGGTGACTTTGCCGTCTTTAACCGGAACGTTCAGGTCTTCACGGATCAGGACACGTTTGCCAGCCAGATCCAGGTCAGTCATTTTCAATACGTTCATCAGGGTCTCTCCATAGGAGTCTGGCAGAGAATAAATAGCTCGTTCTACTGAACTTTATGTTCAAGCACTATTCTCAGTCAGCCTCCGAGCACGGTTCAATGAAGCTCGACTGCTGCCAGGAACAGACAACAGTACTGAAGGGTAGAATTTGCACGGACAATAGCACAAAAATATGACAGTCGGTACGTAGCTTTGGCCAGATATGACGTGAATCAATAGGGTTTTCAGGACTTAACGAAATAGATCAGAATGGATGTTTGACTCTGAGGGATCTTGAAGAAATGAAGGGAAACTTTTTTCATTGATAGACCGTCAGAAAAAAGTTCCCAGTGCACAGACTTACTTTTTCAACCAGTAACTGGCTACATCCAGCATCCGGTTGGAGAAGCCCCATTCGTTATCAAACCAGCAAAGCAACTTGATTAACTTGCCGGAAATAACCTTGGTCTGGGTGCCATCCACAACGCATGAACGGGCATCATGATTGAAGTCTACTGAGGCATGGGGTTCATTGGAAAAACCCAGAATACCTTCCAGACGACCATGGGTAGCCTGTTCAAGAATCTGGTTCACTTCTGCTTCCGTCGTTTCATGCTTTACATGAACACAGAGATCCATGCAGGAAACATTAATGGTAGGAACCCTGACTGAATTGGCTTTGAAGCAGCCCTGGAGATCAGGAAGAAGTCTGTCTATCCCCTTGGCCAGGCCCGTATCGACTGGAATGATGGACTGAAGTGCACTACGGGTCAGCCTGAGGTCACTCTGGTGATAGGCATCTATGACCGGTTGATCGTTCATAGCTGAGTGAATAGTGGTGATGCTGCCGTACTCAATTTCAAGTGCATCATTCAAGGTTTTAATGACCGGAACAATACAATTAGTGGTACAGGAGGCACTGGACACAATCCGCTGATCACGATTGAGGTCCTGCTCATTAATACCGTAGACAATAGTGGCGTCTACATCGGGCTGGGCAGGCTGTGAAAAGAGCAGCTTGCCAGCTCCGCTTTCGATGTGTTGCTCGGCCAACTGTCTTTCATTGAATGAACCTGAGCACTCTAGCAACAGATCAATATTGAGGTTTTTCCAGTCAATGCTTTCTGGCTGGGTTTCGTGAAGCAGCTGGATGCGATCACCTGCCACTATGAGCTGATTTTCTGCAGATTCTACTTTGGCCGGGAAGCGACCGTGAGTGGTGTCATAACGAGTCAGATAGGTCAGGGTGTCCTGATCAGACAACTCGTTTATGGCCACGACCTGTAAGTCTTTGCGATAGCCATTCTCGTATAGAGCACGAAGAACACACTGGCCAATACGACCGTATCCGTTGATGGCTATTCGAAACATAGTTTTGCGTCAGGTCCGATACTGCTGAATTGAGCCAGTATTATAAGCGGTATTGGGATGCGAATGCTTATAGCTGTTAAAAAATATTTTGCCCCGGGCATACAGCTATACGGCGGGGCAAAATGATTTTATACCGTGTCTCTATCAGGCAGAAACCTTGGCTTCAGAGGCTGGAGTACCTTCCGGGGTCTGTTCATCCAGGGGAATGCCCTGGTTCTTAACCAGCAGAAGGGAGGCAACGGAGAGCAAGCCGCAGATGGCCATGACAGCGGCCATAGGTACTGCTGTTCCATTATGAAGAAGTCCTACCACTGCAGAAGAAACTCCACCTATGGTGAATCGCAAGGCACCCGCCATGGCATTCGCTGTACCCGCCGATTTTGGGAAATGTGACAGAGCCAGAGCATTAGAATTAGGGCCTGTCAGACCAATGCAGCTGATGTAGATCACAATGGGGATCATCAGGCCTGCCAGTCCGGCTATTTCAAACTTGGCGATGACCAGCAACAGGACGGAGCTGATAGCAGCCAGTGTGCAGCCTGCTTTCAGAATACTGAACAGTTGCAGGCGGCCGATCAGACGAATATTGATCATGTTCATGGCCATCATGGCAATGATGTTCACCGCAAACAGCAGGCCATAACTCTCTGGCTTGACCCCATAAAGATCGATATACACGTAAGGTGAGCCAGCAATAAAAGCAAACATGCCACCAAAGAAAAAAGCATGGCAGAGTATGCAGCCCATGGCTTCGCGGTTTTTCAGGACTGACAGGTAGGTCAGGCACAACTGGCTGGCCGGAATCACTAGCTTTCTGTCGTCTGAAAGGGTTTCCGGTACTTTTGAAACAGCCAGAACCATGGCCAGAGCGGTTAAAATGGCCAAGAAAATAAACAGACTTTCCCAACCCAGGAATTTCAGTATCTGCCCACCCAATAGCGGGGCAATCAAAGGGGCAACGGTCATGACCATCAAAATAGACGACATTACCTTAGCGCTTTCCTGACGTGGGAACAGGTCCCGAACCATGGCGGGAATGGTCACCATCACGGCGGCGCCGGCCATAGCTTGAAGAATTCGAACAATAATCAGTTGCAGACCGGTTTCACAGAGTGCGGCCAGAACATTGGTAATAAGAAAGGCGATCAAGCCTGGAAACATTATTTTTCTGCGGCCAAAACGATCTGAGAGCGGTCCGTACAACAGCTGTCCCAGGGCAAAGCCAATGGTATAGGCACTGAGGGTGTACTGAATAGTGCTCAGAGGCTCTCCCATAGCCTGTGCAATAGCCGGTATGGCAGGGAGGTAAAGGTCTATGGCCAGAGGGCCAAGTGTGGTTAAAGCGCCGAGTGTCAGTATGAAAAGTAGCCTGTCGCTCCTGTTTTCAATATTGATGGTCATGGTACTTCCTTGGGTATGAGATTGGTTCAATGAATGGTCATCAGAGTTTTTTGTTGTGTTCCTTCTGTCTGTTTTCCGCAGACGCGGAGTTGCGACACAGCCGTCGCAGGATTGAGGGATAAAAAATAGGTTTGCTGTCGTATACAGAAGAGATGACTATTTTAAATCTTATCGATATAAAAAAATATGGCTGATAGGCGAATTTGTAATAAGTTTGAATGGCAGACCAGATAGGTAATTAGTGAATAAAACTTCGCCTATGAGTGTCTTTACCAGGAGTTTTGGGAAGTGAGCTTTACTGAGGACACACAAGGGGGTGGTAGCAATGGAGGAGGCAGTTCAGACTGTGGTGAAGAAAAATCTCTGGTTGATCATGTTTTAGAGCATTCTGTTAAAAGCAGAGTCCATCATAATACGCCAGCCAGAGTTGTTTCCTGGTAGTTAAAATGCATAAAAAAACGGCAGATGATTGTAACATCTGCCGTTTTTTTTATAGGCCTTTAACAGCGCTTCAGGAATATAGATTCCTTATTGTTGCAATCAGTCCAGAATCTCTTCTGCTGCAGCAACAATGTTTTCTACAGTAAACCCGAAGTATGGGAACAGGTCACTGGCCGGTGCAGACTCACCGAAAGTGGTCATGCCGATAACGCGTCCGTCCAGGCCAACGTACTTGTACCAGAAGTCAGCTGCAGCAGCTTCAACAGCGATACGGGCAGGTACTTCAAGAGGCAGAACACTCTGTTTGTACTCAGCATCCTGAGTATCAAAGACGTCAGTAGATGGCATGGATACAACGCGTACTTTACGACCCTGTTCGGTCAGAGCAGCTTCAGCGTTCATGACCAGTTCTACTTCGGAGCCGGTAGCGATCAGAATCAGTTCAGGCGTACCTTCACAGTCCTTCAGCACGTAGCCACCGCGAACGATGTCTGCAACCTGCTGGTCTTCACGGTGCATGCATGGCAGACCCTGACGAGAGAAGATCAGAGCACTTGGGCCATCATTACGTTCGATAGCATGCTTCCAGGCCACCGCAGATTCTACGGTGTCACATGGACGCCATGCATTGACGTTTGGCGTCAGGCGCAGGCTGGCAATTTGTTCTACTGGCTGGTGAGTAGGACCATCTTCACCCAGACCAATAGAGTCGTGAGTGTAAACCTGGATCTGACGCTGTTTCATCAGAGCGGCCATACGAACAGCATTACAAGCGTATTCCATGAACACCAGGAAGGTTGCGCCGTAAGGTACGAAGCCACCGTGCAGGGCAATACCGTTCATCATGGCGGTCATGCCGAACTCGCGCACGCCGTAGAACAGGTAGTTGCCATCAGCGTCAGCAGGCTTAACCCCTTTTGAACCACTCCACAGAGTCAGGTTAGAACCAGCCAGGTCAGCAGAGCCGCCCAGCAGTTCTGGCAGCATAGGACCGTAAGCATTCAGAGTGTTCTGGGACGCTTTACGACTGGCTACTTTCTCGCCTTCTACCTGGCAGGACTTGATGTAAGCCGTTGCTTTCTCAGCGAAGTCGGCTGGCAGTTCGCCTTTCTCACGACGTACGTATTCTGCAGCCAGTTCCGGGTAAGCGGCCTGGTAAGCAGCAAACTTGTCATTCCATGCGGCTTCTTTGGCAGTACCGGCTTCTTTGGCATTCCACTCGGAATAGATGTCCTGTGGGATTTCAAAAGAGTCGTGTTTCCAGCCCAGACGCTCACGGGTCAGCTTGATCTCTTCATCGCCCAGAGGAGCACCGTGGCAGTCTTCTTTGCCTTCCTTATTAGGAGAACCAAAACCAATGATGGTTTTGCAGCAGATCAGAGTAGGTTTTGTGGTCTCAGCACGGGCAGCTTCGATGGCTGCACGAATGGCTTCAGGGTCGTGTCCGTCAACATTTGGAACAACGTGCCAGTTGTAGGATTCGAAACGTTTAACCGTATCGTCAGTGAACCAGCCTTCTACTTCGCCATCAATGGAAATGCCGTTGTCGTCGTAGAACGCAACCAGTTTGCCCAGTTCCAGAGTACCTGCCAGAGAGCAGACTTCGTGGGAGATGCCTTCCATCATGCAACCGTCGCCCAGGAACACATAAGTGTTGTGGTCAACAATGTCATGGCCTTCACGGTTGAATTGTGCCGCCAGGGTTTTTTCGGCAACAGCCATACCTACGGCATTGGCAATACCCTGACCCAGTGGGCCAGTAGTAGTCTCGATACCCGGAGCGTAACCGTACTCAGGGTGCCCTGCAGTTTTGGAGTGCAGCTGACGGAAGTTCTTGATGTCTTCAATAGACAGGTCGTAACCGCTCAGGTGCAGCAGGGAGTAAAGCAGCATAGAGCCGTGACCGTTGGACAGTACAAAACGGTCGCGGTCAGCCCACTCCGGGTTAGCCGGGTTGTGATTCAGATAATCACGCCACAGTACTTCAGCAATATCAGCCATACCCATTGGGGCACCGGGGTGTCCGGACTTGGCTTTCTGTACAGCGTCCATACTCAGGGCGCGGATGGCGTTGGCTAGCTCACGACGTGAGGACATAGGAATCAGGGCTCCGAAGATCCAGTCTGTTTAGAATAGGCGCATATTCTAATGCCTTCGGTCGGAAACTGAAATCGCTATATATGAGAATCCTTATCGAGTTGAAAGACTTACGTGCTTTTAACGTGAAAAACATTTTGTCGAACGGATATTAATGGCCGGGTGAGGGAGCAAAATGTTTTTCTTTCGTCATTAGGACTTACGCATTGATGGCACCTGCTAATTTTGGTAGCAGGTGGTCTTTACTCTTTGCAAAACTCTCAATGAATTTACCAACCGTCTCTTTAAATAGCCCCCGTTGGTGCTGATAAATATTCG
>NZ_JBPCXO010000492.1:0-3662 GCF_051008435.1 Endozoicomonas sp.
GCTTTAAGGGCACCTGGTTGCCGCAACACGGGGAGCCACCGAAGGCGACAGAGTATCCTGCTGACGTACCGGTAGAAGCGGGTGTTTACCCACTCCCAGAAGATAAGGGCTTGCCGATCCACTTCAACCGGGATGCCGACCAGCGACAGGGCCTGATTCTAGAGCATCCGGGTACCGGTGAAAGGGTGTTGGTGTATTATTCAACAGGGTTTGAGGACAAGATCAAGGAAGCACTCAATTCAGACAATGAGGGCACAAGGCTAGAGGGTGAAGTGGCCAAGGCAGTTAATGAAGTTGGGTCGTTGGTTGATTTCAACAAGACCATCAGGCCCGATGGAACAGCATTCGGATTAAGAGAAATTGATGTTGAAACACCCAATTACATCGTTGAGGTCACAAACTCCAAAGGGTCAATTAACAAGGGTAAACAGCTGGAAGCTTATATCAATGACAAGCGAGTGAACCCGACAGGTAAGAAAGTTATTTTATTTGCGCCCCATGCAAGGCCGCAGCAAATAAAGGCATTTGAAAAAGTAGGGGCAGAGGTTATAACAACCATTGAAACGTTACTAGAACTGGATTTATAAAGGATAAAGTCATGAGCGATTCAGCATTAATTATTAGTTCAGAGCGTATCACGCAGGAAGAGCTGGAAGAGTTTACCCACTCGCTAAATGGTTATTTTCATGAGGAATGGTGCTATGTCAGTGAAGGCGAAGGGTGGGTCGGGTTTGTAATCTCCGATTTCTATCTTGAAGAACCGGATTTCTTTGAAGAATCAGAATTAGCTGAATTCCGTGAGGCGTTGGACGGCGAGCCGATTCAAACCTATTTGGAATTGAATTTCAGTAGCCAAGGCCAGAGCCGTCATTTGGCTGACTGGTTGGTCACAAGGATGGGCGAGCGGTGGCTCATTATTTATGACGACCCAGAGGAAAACGTTCTTACCCATGAACAAGTTGCTAACCGTTATCGTTTAATGGGAGAACCCGCATTAAGGACAGGATCATGAAGTAAGGAATAGTCCCGAAATAACTTCCTGATTTCCATGCAGCTGTTAATTGAGGATAACAGGCTCAGCAACATAAAGTATAGGAAGTTACCTTGAGCCACAGGGCGATCTCATTTGGCACTAACCACCTCTGAATTTGCAGATTTTCAAGGTCATATACAAGCTGAAAATACTTCTGGACTGCTCTCTGATAAAGGCAATAACTCACTGTTATGCCTTGGTTTAACAGGCTTTCAGAGAAAGCAAACCACTCAGTTTTTCTGAGTGCAAAAATCTGGCTGTAGGCACCGAATTTAAAGGGTTAGTACCAAATGAGATCGCCCTGCCTTGAGCCATTATTCTCCAGCCATCGCCATTCAAATGATTCTTTTCTATAACACTCTCAACGAGCGTTATCGTAGACGTTACGCTCCTGTTGAGGCTGTTAAGCTTGGGCACGGAGGTATTGCGTTCATCTCTGAGTTATTGGGCTGTGTCCCGAAAACCATAAGTCGTGGAATTGCTGAGATGGAGTCAGAAGAGCAACCGAACTCTACCTGCCAGAGAAAAAAAGGGGCAGACGAAAACCCCTGATTGAGAAGAACTCACAGCTCATTGATCACTTTCATTGGGTTTTGCGTGATCACACTGCTGGAGATCCGATGCGCCAAGAGGTAAAGTGAACTAACCTTTCCCGACGTAAGATTTCCAACAAGCTCGCGCCCCTTGGTACACCTGCCAGTAAGAATATTGTTTCACGTCTGCTTTATGAGAATGCACTACCGTCGTCGTAAGCTACAAAAAAAGCGAACCATGGGTCAGAATGCTGATCGCAATGCTCAGTTTGAAAACATTAGCCGTTTAAAAAAAGAGTATCTTGATGCGGGCAAATCGGTGATCAGTATCGATACTCGGAGGATGGAAAGTTTCAGGAGCCATGATTTTGTCGGTGGCTCCCCCGGATAACGATTTCCTCAGAAGCGAGCTGCGAAAAGACACCGAGCCGCAGTCGTATTGTCAGGCAGGCAGCTGCGCTGGCGACTTTGAACTGAACTACGATGGTTCTTTATTGGCTGCCTCAACCTTTGCAGCCACATTACCAGAGGCGAGTTGGTCAGAATTAACGGGGAAACTGATTAAACCCTTTAGCGTGAATCCCGGCTTCTTCGTGATGGGGTTGCTGTTTTCGCCTGAAAGCACCTCGGCTCTTGCTGATCGAAAATTAGTCCAGGAAACCCTCACCTACCAGAGTGACAACGAGCACGGGCAACCGTCTACACCGACAGCCTGGGCAAGCGGCTGGAGGTGGTTGTAATGGACAGGGACAGTTTTACCCTGCCGAATGGCTTTAAGGGCACCTGGTTGCCGCAACACGGGGAGCCACCGAAGGCGACAGAGTATCCTGCTGACGTACCGGTAGAAGCGGGTGTTTACCCACTCCCAGAAGATAAGGGCTTGCCGATCCACTTCAGCCGGGAAGCCGACCAGCGACAGGGGCTGATTCTGGAGCATCCGGGTACCGGTGAAAGGGTGTTGGTTTATTATTCCCAGATCGACGGGCTAAGCGTTGATCACGATGGGAAAGTGATTCTTGATATGTTCGGCGGGAAACATTCCATGAACCCCGGTGCAATCAACTTGGATACAAGGGCTGAATCAGGGATCAGGGGTTCAGCAATCGATTTGCCCGTCAAGACGAACTCGGTTGATGAGATAGTCACCAATAACCCTTACATTCCCAAGGAGCATAGCAGGACAGATAGTATAATGGACTGGTTGCCAGAGGCGGCCAGAGTATTGAAGCCCTGTGGTGAAATAACCATTAATGCCTATGGATCAAATAAATATGGCAAACTACCTGATCTTGAAGTATTGGAGTCTTTAAATCTGGAAGTGGTAGCGAAAAAAATACCATTGTTGGAAAGATATAGGGCTCAGGGTTTTCATGATAGTGATGGAGGTGATTTGGATAAAGACAAGATGAAAAGCACTGTCCTTAGAAAGAGAGGAACTACAGAATGATTATTTATAGAGAAAATTTTGATGAATTCCATGTTTGTGAAAGCACTTATGGCAGACCCATAAAGAATGGTAGTGACTTATTAGTGCCAGCTATTAAGCTGTTTTTAACTGGCAACCATCCAGCGGGACAGTATGGTGACATAGCTACTGGAACCATGCGTTTCAAGAATGTGGTCAGCTCAACAAGAGACATTTCAGAGTATGTAGGAGACCCAAGGAGAGGCGGCAAGGGTTATTTTAAACCTTCTGAGGATGTTGATGATGGGCCTTTTGATCTGACTGACAATGATATTCATATGAACGAGTATTTGATTGAAGGGAAGTTCAGTGATCCGCATACATGTATTGGAGACTGGATAATCAAGGCTGAGTCTTTCGAGTTTGAATGCGTTGGTATTTATGATCTGAAGCTAATTCCAGGAGGATGCGAGTATTTGAATTACCGGACGATTGAAGACGCCATAAAGCAGGCCGCTACAGGATAGGCACTCATGGCCGCCGTAGCCGCCCAGGCAGCGGGAGGGAAACCGGGGCAGAAATAGGCCAGGCTCAGGAGCACTATAACCGGCAACTGCATCCGGATGAAACCAGCCAGCTGTGGCAAAAAATCGAAGGCAAGACCCTGGATGCACAACAACGATACAAGGCG
>NZ_JBPCXO010000493.1:0-3018 GCF_051008435.1 Endozoicomonas sp.
GCCTGATTTGGCCATTTTTTATGATTCTTTTCGTTGAATAGCTCGCTATTCGCCTCAAATAATCATAAAAACTGTCTCAAACCGGACTTTTCCTCGCTACGGTCGGCTAAGTCCGACAGGCTCCTAGACAGATTTGAGAAGAAAAAATTTATTTCTTTCTTAATTTTCTGTCAGTATGGAGAGTGCATAGAACAAACAGGGAGTGTTTGATATGAAAGCTGTGGGACTGGCGCTGTTTCTGATTTTTTTTCCTTTGCATCTGGCTGCTGAAGAAGCGGTTAGCAATGAACGCTGCTCATCAGGCTTGGCTATCTATCTGGAGGGCGAGTACGCCAAAGCCTTTGAGGTGCTCAAAGTAGAGGCCGACAATGGACTGGGTTGCGCTCAGCACTGGGTAGCCAGGATGTATCAATTGGGTCATGGCACCCCGATGAACAGAGAGCTTTCGAAAACGTACTATGAGCTGGCAGCCGGTCAGGGGTTTGAGCAATCCATCATGCAGCTGGAGCTGCTTCGGAAGAATTGAAGGGCCGTTTATATATAATAAACACTGGCGCAGTGCAGTGATATCGTCTGCGCCAGAGGCTTCAAAAAGGCGGCTAATCAACTGCCAATGTGTTTATTGAGAAACTGTAAGACCTTCTGGTTTAGTTCCAGACGGTTCGCTTCATTGTAAAAGCCATGACCTTCTTTTTCCTTAACCAGCCACTCGTATTCATGCCCTTTTTTATCCAGAGCGGCCTTTAATACTTCAGCGTGTTCATAGTGGGCGCGAACATCTTTTTTGCCATGAATAATGAAAACGGGGGCTTTTAGTGAGTCCGTTTGAAGGGCTGGAGATTGTTCTCTGAGAGATTGCTGATCGGTTCCCAGAGTCTTGTTAAGGTAGGCATCTCCCCAGACTACATCCTTGATATCACCTTCCTTATACATTAATGGCAGATCATAGACACCGACATAACCGATGGCGCACTGATACAAATCCGGTTCCCGGATGGCACTTTGTAAAGCGCTATAGCCCCCAAAACTGGCGCCATAAATACAAATTCTGGATTTGTCTGCGATACCATTGTTGATGGCATACCTGGCTGCAAGGGTAATGTCGTCTTGAATTTTGGTTCCCCAGTGGCCGTAGCCTGCTTTCAAAAACTCTTTTCCATAGCCATCAGAGCCCCGGAAGTTAATTTGCAGAACAGCGTATCCAGCATTGGCCAGCATTTGCACATCGGGCTGGTAGCCCCAGTAATCCCTTGCATGGGGACCGCCATGGGGCATGACTACTGTTGGGTGGTTACTGCTTTTGCCTTTCGGTAATGTTAGGTAGCCATTCAGGGTAAATCCATCTTCTGTTTTGATTCTGAACGCTTCCATGGGTAAAAGGTCGTCAGACTTCAACCAGCGTTTTCTGGCAAGAAGAAACTGTGCTTTCATAGTTTTCGTATCGAAAAGGTAGAATTCTCCCGGGTTTTGATCTCCTGATACATGAATAACAATCTTCTCATTATTTTTTGTTTTACTGGTGATGGTGACTTTCTGATTATTAAAGGCCCTGACCAGAACCTTATGCAAAGCGGCGCCTGCGTGATCTTGACGGGTATACCAGTACCCGGGGTAATCTTCATCGATACGAAGGCCGAAGATGTTGTCTTCTCCCAGTCGTAATGAGTGGGTGGGATCCGCTAATGGGCTTTGAAAAAGAAGCGTTTCCTTCTGGGTTTCAAGATCGTATTTATAGAACCCCTGGGGCTCGCCTGAGGAGCTTTTGTAGGCATAAACAGATGAATTCCCATCAAAACCAATGGGCTCAAAGTCGCCTTTGATATCAATATTAAAGGGTTTCCATGGCTTCCCTTTACCTTCTGAGTAAAAGAGTTTGTTATTAAAGTCCTTGTCTAACCCCGCCACAAATCTGGGGACTCCGTCCCTATCCACCACAAAGCTGTTGGAGGGTACTGGGGAGCCCTTAATTCGGCGCGTTTTTCCTGAATAAACATTCAATTTGTAGACTTCATTATCTTTTTTGCCTGCTTTGACGGCCTGACCACCTTCTGCCAGCTGGAATCGGGTAATGAGAATGTTCTTTCTGTCATTGGGCAGACTATGCAGTAGTTCACCACCATAAGCAGAGAAAGCCAGTCCCGATTTTGATCGATAGCCAAAGATCATTTTCTTCTTTTTGCCATCGTAGTTGACGGCCATTAATTCACCCAGGCTATAGGGGGATTCCAGAGAGCCGCTGGAGAGCTCTATCTCAGTGACAACACGTTCATTGTTAACCCAGAAGTATTCACCTGGCTGACTCTTGGTGCTGGGGTTGAGAACGAAAGAGAGTTCTTGGTCACTGGTTCTCATAAAAGCGAGTGTTTTGCGTCCTTCAACATTCATTAGAACGGCAAGATGTTTTCCGTCAGGGGAAATTTTTACATTGTAGAATTGGCTGTGGCGAGAAAAGTCCTCAATGCTGGCTGCGTTACTGATCGAGCTGAGTAGCAGGCTGAGGGCCATGGCCACCCATGTCATAGGGGCCTTCTTTCCTGATCTATACATCATCCATACCTTGTTATTATTGTTCCTTCTGCACAGATATCTTGCTTGTGCCGTGCTGAATAGTTTTTATCAGTCAGCGGGGGATTATTATGTATTCTCTGTCGTAGAAAGTGAACTCTGTTCATACAGTCAATAGAATTTGCCTGATGCCAGGATCTATTGATTCCGGGTTAGCTCACAATCGTCTTAAGAGTATTTTCAAAAGGTTCAGGGCGATCCAGCAAGCTTATTATCTGTTCGTCTGGCAGGCAGCTTTTGTCAACGAACTGAAGAAGTTCAGGCTCGGCTTCACAGAATAGAATATCCAGAGCCAGTCGGTGTTTTCCATAAAGGCCTCTATGAATCAATGGCACTGACTTAAGCCGTCATCCCTGAAATACCAAGACTTGCTCAAGAAGAAAATCGACTATAAAAGTCGTATATTTCAAAAACTCCTCCTCGAGCAAGCCATGACCAAGTTTAGCCCAGAAT
>NZ_JBPCXO010000494.1:0-7818 GCF_051008435.1 Endozoicomonas sp.
GAATCTCAAAGGCAGCGCCTCCTGCAAACTCGCTAGCTTCCAATGGGTGTTGGGCGCGGTAGTAATCTTTGGCGAAGCGGGTCAGTAGTGTCTGGCATTGTTCATCGTCCCAGATGATCTGGGTGACTGCCCAAGCTTGCTTGAATTGTTCAGTATCTACCTTTTGAGGATCAAACCCCAAGGCTTCGATCAGTTCCCGGTATTCGCCTTCATGATAGGTCTGGTTGGCCTCTGCCAGCCATTCATGAACCGAGCCTTCGTAAGACGTCTCGTGAAAGGCTTTCATGCGCCGCCAAAAACGAAGGTGAGGGGATGTGACTTCGGCAACATCCTTAAGCCAGGTCAGAGAGGAAAGACTGAAATGGGTCAGTCATAAGCTCAAGTCACTGTTGTATAGTTTGCTACCATAATGCAAACTGACCCCGAATTCTCATTTGGGGTTCAGTTCGAAGAGACGAGAACCCTTCCTTCTTGAATAACAAATATCCCTTTGTGGCGCCATACGTTGAAGTAGTTTTCAAAATCAATACTTGTTTGGAAGAGGGGTGCCATTATGTACCATGCCAAATAGTAGTTAGTTGCTAGGCCGTAACAGGCCTCTTCTAGTGCTTGTATCTTAAGGTCGGTGCCACGGGCCTCATCTATGTAATCACCAATGAGTTCAAAGACCCACTCACTTGGATTGTCTTGACCTGAATTATCTATCACTGCTTTACTATCTTCGGTAAATTCCACCCTTGCTTGTCTAATAAGTTGTGCGAGCTCTTCGTCATCAAGTTCTTGGCATAGAGAGGCTTTCTCTTGCAGGTCTAATCTAACGAACTCAATTAATTGCTCTTTGGGAATGGTCTTGTCAGGTTGTAGAAATGGTCGGCCTGTTTGGTTTCCAGAGGCTTTGACATTTTTTAGGCGTGTGATCAGAGATTCAGCAGAATTGAAATATTGAAATATTGCACGAAGCTCGTCATCACTGAGGTCTAGTAAAAAAAGGCCTGAAAAGTAGGATTTGTCAAAACTCTTTGTGTCTGTGCAAAAGTCGACCCAATCATGTACTAGTGTTTTCAATGATATCTCCAGGTTTTATTTTCGAGGTGGTAAGAGATCTTCCGGAATCCGCCATCTTTCCCTTAACTGATGAACGCCATCATAAAGTTCATCAATAGTGTTTGCGTTCTCGATTACATCATCGAGTTCCGAATGATACAACCCTGAACCAGGTGCAGTTACTTCTCCTGTAACAGGATCAACAATTCGGTGCCCCCCTGGCTGGCCTGCTAGAGGATGATCCGCATCCAAGGGTACTTTCCATCTTAGGCGCTCAGTTGGGGTTACCATCGAGTGTATTTCGTTCATAGAAACTCCCAACTCTTTTAGTTTTGGAGTTTTGCTAACTTTGAACCACTCGTGGTTTCCACCACCATCTGAAGATTTTCGAATTCTTCGCTCAATAGTTGGTCGGTAGTTATTGTCTTCCCATAGAGTGCTTAGCTCGTCAGGAGAGAGATTGTCAAACCATGCATTAAAACCTTGTCTTGCGGTTGGAATTTTTCCTTTTACTAATATCCCATCAAGATTTCTGTTGCTGCTGTTTCGTTTAGAGCTATCGCTATGTGTTAATAGTGCAGATGATTTGTTTTCTTGAAGTGTGTTATCTACCCTAGGTGGAGGTGAAGACCTAACGACACGCCGATCCTCAACCGGAAGATCCTCAACCATATTACCCGATGAACGACTGTGCATCGAAGTTTTCGGCGTGTATCGATCCACTTCTCTCTTAAGAACAGCCAACTCTTTTAATCGTTCTCCCAGCAGTTTCATTTGCCGGATCAGGCGTCCCTTGCTGGCCATGTGTACCGCCACTCCGGCACCGGCTGTTGCGAACATCAATACAATGGTCAGCAGAATCTCGAAGGCGGCGCCTCCTGCAAACTCGCTGGCTTCCAATGGGTGTTGAGCGCGGTAGTAATCTTTGGCGAAGCGGACGAGCAGTGACTGGCATTGTTCGTCGTCCCAGATGATCTGGGTGATTTCCCAGGCTTGTTTGAAATCTTCGGCTTTTACCTTTTGAGGGTCAAAGCCCAGAGCTTCTACCAGCTCTTTGTATTCACTTTCTCGATAGGTCTGTTCGACCTTTTTAAGCCATTCAAAGACTGAACCCTCATAAGGGGTATCAAGGTAGGCCTTTACCTGTCGGATGGAGCGAAAGAGTGGGGAGATGACCTCAATCACGTCTTTTGTCCAGGTCAGAAAAGAGGTGCCAGCGTCCTTCAGGCCTTGGCCAAACTGACCCGCGTGGGCCGTTTTTTTCTCTAACGCGTTCATCGTCTGGTAGCGTTGGTGGATGGCCTGCGCTTCTGCTTTTTCGCTGGCGATGATCTGGTTTAGGTTTTGCTTGATCTGGCTGTAGAGTGCTTCAATTTTCTTCAGATTTTGGGTCGGGTTGCGGTGAGTGACAAAGACATTAAGTTCACCTCTGACCAGCGCCGCTGTAATCAGATGTCTGGGACTACGGAAAGAGTTGGATTGCAGAATAGTGTGATCTTTAAGACTCCTTTCAAGATCAGAGTATTCGCTGTGCCCAAGTTGCAGCAGAAAGTCCCACGCTTCATCTTCAGACGGAAAACTCAGTTGCTCGTGCCGGTGATTAAAGGATTTTGTGGTAGCTGTAAAGACATCGCCCTGCCGATTGAACAGGACTGCATTGATGTGTTCAGACCACGGGTTCCGTCCAGTCACGCCTACTCCTTGGTATTCTCTGGCTAAGACAGATTTTATTATAAACAGCTGTCATTTTATTTGTGGAGCGATATTAGCGCCTTTTACCTCATCAATCCAGACACAGGATTTATACCTGGCATAAAGGTCTATTCGTTTTGTTTTCTCATTGAGAAAGGGTATGATCTGGTGCATAGGCTGAATCAGGCTGGACAAGAAAAACAAAAGCAAAAGTAATCATGGATGTGTTAATTAATGTCTTCACTGTCCCAGAATAATCGTCTTATCACCATTGATACTTCTTTAGGAAATGATGCATTTATTGTACAAAAGCTGAAGGGAGTGGAACTCCTGTCGGGGTTGTTTGATTTCACTATTAATATGCTGTCCGAGAATCTTGAAATTACTTCAGAGAAGATTTTGGGGCAGCCTGTCACTTTATCATTGCATAACGGTTCATCTGATACTCCTCGGTTTTTTCATGGACATATAACAGGGTTCACGGCTCATGATCTTGTAGATGGTAATAAGCGAAATTATGAAGCCAGACTGGCCCCCGCGCTCTGGTTCACCACTCTGGGCGGCCAGAACCGTATCTACGAGAATATGAGTTTTTCCGACATTATCACGGATGTTCTGAAAGATTACAGCTCTGTAAAAATGAAAAACAATACCACGGGCACCTATCTGAAACGGCGTTACTGTGTTCAGTATGAAGAGAGTGACTTTGAGTTTGTCAGTCGTCTGCTGGCAGAAGAGGGGGTGAGTTACTTTTTTGAGCACTCGGATGGGCAGCACACTTTCTGCCTGGTCGACAAGGCCGGTTCCTATCCCACCGCTTTGGCCAAGGCCATTACCTATTCTGAAGGGGGGAGTAACCCTCTTGAAAACAGTATTAACGCCTGGACAAGAAATTATGGCTACCACACGACCCAGGTAGCGTTCAGGGATTACCTCCCTTACTCAGCTGCGGAATGGTTCAAGAAAACCACTGCTGAAAAAACCACGAACAATGCCTTGAAAGGTGAACAACCCATAAAAGAGTATTATGGGCGTTACCATTATGAAAAGCAGGAAGATCACACCGATAAACTGACGGAGTCGAACTTCAAGCAGAAGGTAAAAAATACCCTCCTGGCTAAGGAGAGTGCGGCCGATACCGCCACAGGTGACAGTGGCTGTCCTGAGCTTTTTGCCGGGGGCACTTTTGACATTGACCACAGGATTGAATCTGAATCTGGCCAGTATCTGGTCACTGCGATTACCCATACTGTGGTGGATGGTAACGGGAGTGACTCGGGTTACTCCAACCGTTTTGCCTGTGTACCAAGCGCCATCTATACACCACCGGATTCCGATACTTTTCGCAGGGTAGTCAGCAGCCCTGATGTTGCTAAAGTGCTGGATGTAAAAGCAGCGGGTGAACAGGGGAGTACCGACAAATATACCCAGATCAAGGTTCAGTTTCCCTGGAAAAGTAATGAAAACAGTGGCTGGTTGAGAGTGGTGCAACCTTATGCAGGCAATAACTGGGGTGCCAGCTTTGTGCCCAGGGTAGGGCAGGAAGTGGTTGTGGAATATCTCAGTGGTAATCCCGATCGTCCAATTGTGACCGGTGCTCTTTATAACAGTGACAATATTGGTCCAGGTTATTCCAAAACACAGAGCGGTTTCAAAAGCCAGCATGAAGGCAGTAAATTCAATGAATTGCGCCTCGATGACAAAAAAGGCAGTGAAGAAATTTACTTTGAAGCCGGCAAGGATTGGAATGTTGTCGTGCACAACGACAATGTTGAAACCATCGAGCGGCATCAGGATGTTACAGTGACCGAAAATCGCAGTGTCACGGTCCAGAAAGGGAACGAAACCAAGGATATTGGTGGTACCCAGAAAACCACGGCAAAAAGCGATATTACAATAGAATCGAAGAGTAAAATAACACTCAAGGTTGGCGCGTCTTCGATCACGATTGATCCTAATGGCATTACTCTCAAAGGCACCATGATCAATTCTAAGTCTTCGGCTAATACCAAGGTGGAAGCGGGTGCCATGATGGATATCAAGGCAAGTGCACTGTTGAATATCAAAGGCTCTCTGGTCAAAATTAACTGAGCGCCTGGAGAGAGTATGACGCTATTTCAGGCTGCCCTGAGCTTGAAACACACATCATTTTATCTCGCGGGCTTCTCATGGAGGGCTTCTTATGGAGGACACGGGTTGTATGAAACACCTGGTTAAGATCAGCGCAGAAACAGCAGCAGAAGTCACCGGACGTTATGAACTGGATGAAGAGATTGAGTCTTTATTGTCTCCTGAGATTCAACCCGCTGGCTTCATTCAGAGGCTGCTTGAAGATAGTCTGTATCTTGATTGTGTTCGATTTATAGCCCACGGGCTGCCAAAGAGAGAGGCGGTTTGGTGGGCCTGTCTGGCCACTCGATATACTCACACGCCAGAAACAGAAAGTCTCAGACAGCAAACGCTATCGATTACTGAAGCCTGGGTTAAACAGCCAGGTGAAGATTATCGTTTGCAGGCCTATAAAATGGCTGAGAAGGCAAAGCATAAAACACCGGATAGCTGGGCGGCAATGGCAGCCTATTGGAGTACCGGATCTGTCAATGAGAGTGACAGTTTTCCAGTACCTCCTCCTCCCTATTTATTTGCTCACGCTGTTACGGGTGCCATTTGTCTATCTGCTGCAGATACTTCTGAAGATGACATTAACGATCGCTATGTTCGCTTCATTGGTCAGGGTCTTGACCTGGCTGCCGGTGGTCGGGGGAAAGTCCTTGAGAATCCGCTTGAGTACCTGCTAAGCGAAGAGGGTGAGCAGGCAACGGTAAGCTGAGTCAATGGTTACGGAATATAATCGAGAAAAAAGGAATCCATTATGGGAATGCCCGCAGCCAGAGTGACCGACATGCATGTCTGTCCAAAAGTAGAGCCAGGTCCTGTTCCTCATGTCGGTGGTCCTATTGTAACCCCAGGTGGCCCAACGGTACTGATCGCTAATATGCCTGCCGCAACCGTCGGAAGTATGTGTGTCTGTGTTGGGCCTCCGGATAATATAGCCGCTGGCAGCGGCACGGTAATGATCTGTGGTAAACCGGCTGCAAGGCTGGGTGACGGTACTGCCCATGGAGGTAAAATTGTTGCTGGGGCGCCTACCGTATTGATTGGTTGAATTACATCGCTCACAAAAATCTGGCAGCAGGGATGTAGCCAGAGTTGGTACTACAAAAAGGATGTCATAATGCCGGCAAAATACTGGAATCCCACACTGCACGCTGCTGATGCAGAAGGCTTTCTCCCCTTAGGTAATTCCAATGGCATCGGTATTGCTGAGTCGCCAATGGGAAATAACCAGATTGCTGATTTTCAATCCAGAGTGGCTCAGGATCTGGCCAGTATCAACGCTCTTCCTACGGGTCAAAACCTGATTACTGCCATTTTGCAGGGAGTAGGCAATGGTAAACGACTGGGTATTGTTGCTCCTCGGCAATGGCATGCTGGCTGGGGCAGTAATGAATGTGCCTGTCTTGGGGGGGATAATGCCAGAGTTCGTTCTGCGGTTGCAGTGGGATCGGGAGATACCAATACTCTGGTCAATGCGCTCAAGATCAAAATCACTTCCATGGGACACCAGAACGATTATGGCTGGTTAAAGGATCAGCTTCGAGCCGTCCCAAGGTTTCGTTTAAGAGGTCTGGTGGCCAATGCTCCTAATAATATGGGGGTACTGGATCTTGATATTGAACGCTGGTTGACTTATCAAAGACCTCTTTATCACGGGTTGGCTAATGGCGATAAAAATGACATGAAAAACGCCATTATGGTTTTTCTGGCAACCCATGGCGGTATGCCTGTGGTGAATGGACCTGGCACTAACAGCCGTGTGTATTATGATCCAAGAAAGAATTTTAACGCCGTAGGAATAAGGCCTGCTTATGTGGGGCTGTCTCATGAACTGATTCATCACTATTACAACATGCGTGGTGCCCAGATCAGTCACAGTGAAGACTCTGCCCATTTCTCAACAGTACTTTATGAATATATGTGCGTTGGGCTGGGTCCCTGGAATGGTGCAGCGATCAGTGAAAACCAGATACGGCAGGATGCAGGAGTAGCCTTGCGAACACGCTATGCGTAATCGTGATCTGTGTAGTCGTTGTTCTATAAACAAAGGATGTCCTTAATTTCATAAGGACATCCAGCATCAAAAAGACTGTTTACTTGGACTTTGTCGCTGAGATTGCTCTCTGACATGCAGGGCGTTGATACAGTCTGTCTCTGTAATCAAGATAGTGCTCAGGCACATCAAACTCGAAACGATTGGCCCAGTTCAGAGTTTGTGCCAGCAGTATGTCCGCACAAGTAAACTGCTGACCGAAGACATAGTCTTTGCCTTCCATGTAGTGATCCAATGCTATGATTGAGCGAGAGAATTCGAATTGGGCTGTTTTAAGCATGGATTCTATTCGATGTTCTTCTGGGAGTACGAAAGAATGTTTGCCCTTTGACCAGAGAGGTTGTTCCAAGTCTGACAGTACAAAAAAACAGAAGTCATCGTACTGAGCTCTTTCAGCAGGAGTCAAACTCGGGAGCAGTGCTTTCTCCGGAGCCAGCGAGCCAATATAGTTGAGTATGGCAGCACTTTCCGTCAGAACCAGATCGCCATCCACCATCGTCGGCACTTTGCCCTGAGCGTTAATTTTCAGGTAAGAAGAGTGCTGTGAACCCCCTTCTTCTGTACTACCCACTCTTACGTTAGTGTATTCATAGTCTACTCCGACCTCTTCAAGAGCCCAAAGTGCACGAAAAGAACGTGACTGACCAAAGCCGTATAGTTTTATCATCGAAACAATCCGAGGAGTTATTGTTGGTCCAGCTGTCTAATAGATTTAAAGCTGTAAATACCTGATATAGGGCAGGTTCCTAAATGTCAGGCCGAGCCATTTACGCTCGATCGGTACCTAGGAGCCTGTCGGACTTATGCTTTCGAGCATAAATTTCAGTAGAACGAGTCGACAGTCTTGAGCGTTCTAGACAGCTTCGATGGATTCGTGAGAATAGTTGACCTATTTAATCGAATTCATCGAA
>NZ_JBPCXO010000495.1:0-2876 GCF_051008435.1 Endozoicomonas sp.
CGAATATTTATCAGCACCAACGGGGGCTATTTAAAGAGACGGTTGGTAAATTCATTGAGAGTTTTGCAAAGAGTAAAGACCACCTGCTACCAAAATTAGCAGGTGCCATCAATGCGTAAGTCCTAATATCGAGGATCAGCACAGATTGTCGCAACATCCTTCAGCCGATCAGCCAAGGCATCCTGTTTACTCTTAGTTAGCCGCTCAAAGCCCAACACTTCCAACATTTTGCTGACAAGATTCGAGCGAGTACCCTTGGCCAGCTTGTCAAAGCTTGGGGTGGTTTTGGGAAAATAAGTGTCTCTTATGTGCTCGATGTCTTCTGTAATATCACCTATATCGAACTTCGGAACGACAGGCTTGGAACGGAAATACCCAAGTAGCAGAATGAAGTAAATCTTCGTTTCTACTTTTCGCATATCCGCAATAATCTCAAGTATGTGAGAGTCCAGAGAGAAGCTGTCTTCTCGATCAGCAAGGCTGAATGACGGGCGTTCATATAGCTCATCGATTTCATTCTGACTGAGAATATTAATCCGTTTCTCTTTGCTTTGAGACATACACCACTTAATTATTCAGTAACTGTAAGGCGTGACAGGCACTATTTTTCTTCCAGAAAGAGGATAGTCAGTTTTGATGCTTTTGGTGCTTTTGGTGCTTCAAATTGCAACTATTGGCTGGTAACAATTCAGGTGCTCAGGGCAGAAAGGAGGCCTGGATGGAATTAGGAAACCTTTTCTGATGATCTGACAGACTCGATGTACTTGTAGAGTGTGGGCTTAGAGACTCCCATCATTTCGCAAATCTGGTCAACTGAGTGCTTACGCTCATCGTAAAGCTTCACAGCCAACAGCCTTTTGTCGTGGTTAAGAGATTTTGGTCTTCCACCTGTTCGGCCTCTGGCTCTAGCTGCTTTTAGACCTGCCTGAGTGCGTTCACGGATAAGGTTGCGCTCAAACTCAGCCAAGGCTCCGAAAATATGAAAGATAAGCTTGCCAGAACTTGAAGAAGTATCGATGGCCTCTTGCAAACTCTTCAGCCCGATGTTTCTGGACTCCAAAAGGGTGATCATTTCAATGAGGGCTTTGAGCGACCGGCTGAGTCGATCCAGACGCCAAACGACAATCACATCCCCATCTCTGGCATATTGCAGTGTCTTTTTTAATCCAGGTCGCTCTGATTTGGTTCCACTAATCTGATCCTCAAAAATTTTCTCACAACCGGCTACCCCTAAAGCATCCCTTTGCAAGCTCAAATTTTGATCATCAGTAGAAACCCGTGCATAACCGATCAGCATTTCCGTTTCTCCTTGATAAGGTGCCGAATTAGTTAATAAACTCGTTCCAAAAGGAATTATATTAACATTGATTTCTTTACCGAGTAGCTTTACTCCTAAAATCCTATGAACAGGCTCATTCTCATCACTTGACACAAAAGTAAACAAAACGAGGGTTTTCTTTACTTTTAGGTCTTATGATATAGTATTAATAGGTAATACCTTTTAATACTAAAGGAGGAGCAAATGGTAACCTCGGTAAAACTTGATGAAGATCTGAAAAGAAGAGTTAAGAATTTAGCTGAAGCCAGACACCGATCAGCACATTGGATAATGTGTGAGGCTATTCGTCATTATGTAGCTTGTGAAGAGAAAAAAGAGTCTTTCAAACAGGACGCCCTTGATGCTTGGAACAGCTATCAAGAAAATGGTATGCACCTAACACTTGAAGAAGCGGATGCATGGTTAGAAAAGCTTGAGGCGGGTGAAAATTCGGAGATTCCTAAGTGTCACGACTGATATGGTCTCCTTCTGCTCTTAGAGATGTTCAACGGTTACACCAATTTTTGGCCCAGAAAGATGGAAAATCAGCCAGTCGTGCGATCAAAGAAATTCGCTCAGGTGTTAAGGTTTTAGCCTGCCAACCTGAGATTGGTCGTCCTGTTGATGGTATGGAACCAGAATTTAGAGAATGGCTAATTGATTTTGGTAACAGTGGTTATGTTGCTTTATACCGAATAGAAAATGGTCTTACTACGGTGCTTGCAGTACGACACCAGAAAGAGGCTGGTTATTGACATAAGTAATGCAGTTTAGGTTTCCATAGAAATGAGCAAACTTTACACAGTTGAGGAAGTGTTAGACCTTAATTCTGGCAATGTTCACCCTGCTGATCACTATTTACTCAAAGGTCAGTATTATCTTGACAACCTGCGTGAAAAACTTGAAATAAACCTACAAAATAAGGACTCTGAAGGGACATTGGTATGCAGTAAGTGTTTGCAGAAACTGAAAGTTCGTCGTGATATTGTTATGAAGAATGGACAGCTTAGGAAAGCCCATTTTGCTCACTATCAAGATATTGATAATGAGTGCCCATATAAGACTGATCGACAGTATTCAAAAGAAGATATGCGCTTAATGACTTTTGCAAATGTTAAAGAGTCTGATGCGCACAAGCAGATGAAGTTCAGGTTGTATCAAGCTTTGTTAGTAGACCCTTCATTTCAGACTGCAAAGCAAGAAGAACATATCAAGGGAACCGAAAACAAAAATTTCCGGCGTCCTGATGTCAGTGCTTTATACGGATCACAGAAAACTGTTTTCGAGGTACAGCTTACAACGACTTTTCTTGATGTTATCGTTGGCAGAAATGAGTTTTACCGGAAGGAGAAAATTCGAATCCTCTGGGTGTTTCAACAGTTCAATCCTGAGAGCACTGTACAAACAGAAAACGATATTTTCAATACAAACAAAACGTAGCTTCTTAATAACTGCTGCAAAGCCCACAAGGTAGTATGTGAGAAGCTTTTTCAATCAAGTCCGTCAGCCTTGGAAACGAGCCACTGCCTGTTAACCTGTCTGTCAGATAGTCCCAGAA
>NZ_JBPCXO010000496.1:0-16982 GCF_051008435.1 Endozoicomonas sp.
TGGGTCTGTTCAGAGTGCGGAGCTGAACATCTGCGTGACGTAAACGCAGCAAGAAACATTCTTGCGGTCGGGCATGACCGTCTAGCTGTAGGAATCCCCGTTCTTTAGGGCGGGGAGGATGTCAAGAGTTTCTGTATTGAAAAAACTGTACAGATTGCCTTTTGTCAGATGTTTAAAGTGTTCCTGAGTCTGAACAATGGGGGCACTGAGTTCTTCCGACGCAATAAGAATGCTGTTTTCTGGCTGGTCAAAACGGATAGGACATTCAAAGTGATAACGATACTCGCTAAGACTGAACATCGGAGGCCCCATCAGGTTAACCGTCAATGGGGTAATGGCCTTACCAGAGAGCGAGGCTATAAACCATGCTCAGCTGATTGGAGGAGTTAATATCCTTACTTTTTTGCTGATATCCATAGTGCAGCAAGTAAGCGGTTGCTCCATCCTCCGATACTCTGAATAACTACGGATGATCTTGAGAGAGGTCTTGTTCCAGTAAGAATTCATGGGCCCGGATGAGTGCTTTTTTCAGATCGGAACTGGCTATCAGATTCAGTGCCATTTCTCTGAATGCCCCCGGCTTGAGTCGGTAACTCGAGCTTAATTCGGTGGCCTCAGCCTGGGATTGATCTGAAATCATTCGGTAAAGCTGATGAAACTGACTTTCGGAAACGGCCAGTTCAGAACCCTTTTCCGAAAGAGGGTTTATGGCTATACCTGTATCCCTGGACAGTTTTTCTATGTCGCAGCCTTCCTGGGCAGCAGCCGTGAGAAGAGGGATGACGTAATTATCAGGTATATGATACTTGTCATTCATCCAGCGGTACTCTCAGCTTTTCGTCTAACCGGTTAGAATTTTACAGAATGTCCCAGTGGTTTTCGATAGTCTCTGGTTACAGGTCAGCCAGTCTGACTGACCTGCAAGGTTCTTATTTGCCAAACTGATCGATATTTTCAGCATCCCAGGCGTAATTGATCCAGTAATCGTGGATGTCTTCACCGGTAAAGAAGTGACTCAGCTTTTCTGGCAGGGTGCCTTTCTTTTCTTTTAACTTATTGTGTACGACGAAGGCTGAAAATTCTGTGTCAGGGTGTTTATCAAACAAATGGTTCAGGGTGAATTCGAGTGTTGTTCTCTCATCATCGACTTCATCAATCACCAGAACCTTTTTGCCATCCAGATTAGTGTCAGGCTCTAGCCATTGCAGTTTGATGGGCGTTTCAGAAGGCGCAGTACCAATCTCATCGCTGTAGCGTGTGAGGGAAACCGTCAGAATAGGCTTATTGATATAGGTGCGCATAATGCGTGCCGGGATCAGACCGCCACCACCAATAGCCAGCAGGTAGTCAGGTTCGAATCCGGACGCTTTGATCTTCTCTGCAGCAGCACGAATGGTGTTATGGATGTTGTTATAAGTGAAATTATATTGCTCCATGAGCACTTAAACCTTTAGGTGGATGAAGGGGTTGTTGACGTTTTGTTTTCGTGCTCAGCAGTTCCTGGAGCATTCAGGGCCAGGCGCAGTAGAGCAGGAATACCACAATGTCTTTCAATCTACTGGAACACAGTCATGGATGCTCCAGGAACTGTCCTTTGGATGCTCCGAAAAGCGGCCATCTCGGTAACTGCTCCTGCGTTTCTCTAGCTCTTGCATCCATGCAGTCGTACTGCGTTAAGTCTTCTTGAAGTAGAAAAGCTACATCTGCGTCGCCTTGCCTGGTATATGACCGCTTTTCGGCAGCACTGAGCCCAAAACAAAACGTCAATAACCCCTTAGGGCAAAAAACTGAAGCGGCGAAGGATAGGCGACTTGGTAGTGATCAGGCAAGTAGGGCTTTCCGCTGCAGCAGTAAGAGGGTCAGGTCATCCTTTTACGAATGACCTGCTGTGAGTGCTTAGCGCGACGGAATAGGTTTATACATGGCTTCAATCTCCTTACGGAAACGCTCCATGATGATCTTTCTGCGTAATTTCAGTGTAGGCGTGATCTCTCCCATTTCGATGGAGAACTCACGGGGTAGCAAGGTGAATTTCTTAACCTGTTCGAAGCGGGCCAGCTCGCTCTGAATGTGATCCAATCGGTCCTGAAACATAGCCTGAATATCCGCATTGCGGATCAGCTCCATTTTACTTTCGTATTTCAGGTTCATGCTCTTCGCGTGCTCTTCCAATGCTTCAAAAGCCGGCACAATCAGGGCAGAAACATAGTTCTTGGCGTCAGCAACGATGGCGACCTGTTCAATAAACCGGTCTTTGCCCAGCGTTCCTTCTATGTACTGAGGAGCAATATACTTGCCGTTGGACGTTTTCATTAATTCTTTGATGCGCTCGGTGATACGCAACTGACCTGTTTCATCGATCAGGCCTGCATCCCCGGTTTTTAACCAGCCGTCAGCATCAAAGGTTTTGGCGGTTTCGTCAGGCTTTTTGTAGTAGCCGCGCATGACTGTCTGGCCTTTGACCAGAATTTCACCTTCCTGTCCGATCTTGACCTGAATGCCCGGAAGAGGTGTTCCACAACTACCAAACTGATAGCCGGTATCCCGGAAGCAGGTTACCGTTGCGGTGGTTTCAGTCATGCCATATCCGACTTTGACATTGATGCCCAGAGCGTGAAAGAAACGGTTGATCTCATCGTCAAGACGGGCACCACCGCAAGGCATGAAACGAATCTGGCCGCCCAGTTTTTCTTTGATTTTGCCGAACACCAGCTTGTCTGCCAGCTGGTTCAGGCTTTCCATATAGCCTGGAACTGTCTTGCCCTGGCGTTTCAACTCCATGGTGCTGAAGCCAATTTTCATTGCCATTTTGAAGATGGCACGTTTTACCGGTGATCCTTTCTGAATCATGGTGTTGACACCGGTATAAATTTTCTCGTAGAAGCGGGGAACGGCACAAAGAACTGTAGGCTTGAGGGTTGGCAGTACGTCTGCAATCTTGGTTGGATCTGTCAGGTAACAGTTGACTGCTCCCCGGGTAAGAACGTAGTAGCTCCAGGCCCTTTCAAAAATGTGGCTCAGGGGCAGAAAGGCAATGGACACGTCTGTGTGATCAAGATGGATCAGATGGTCATGGGCTTCAAAAGAAGCACTAATGCTGGTGTAGTCCAGCATTACGCCTTTGGGCTGGCCTGTGGTTCCTGAGGTATAAATCAGGGTGTAAAGATCATCCAGAGACAGGTTGTCCAGTCTGTTTCTCAGTTCTTCACTGTCTGCAGGGGCAGAAGCCAGAAAGTCGTTGAATGTTTGAGCCTCAGTACAACCTTTCAGGTCGGTCTGGGGATCAAAAACGATAACGGCCTTCAGACAGTCACATTTCTCAAGCAGTTCAAGAGCACCATCGAACTGTTCCTGCTTACCGACAAACAGCGTTGAAATCTCTGCATCTTCAATGATGTAGCGAGCCTGTTCAGCGGTGCTGGTTGGATAAATAGGTACAGTCACACAGCGGGTTTGCAGGGTGCCCAGGTCAGCAATAGTCCATTCAGGGAGGTTTTGTGACCAGATCCCGATATTGCTTTGAACCGGGAGTTTATCTGCCAGCAGGGCGCGGGAAACCTGGTCGATTTTTTCTCCCAGCTGCTGCCAGTTCATGGCTTGCCATTGGTGGTGGCTGGAAAAACGGATGGCCGTTTGACAGCCGTTATTATGAGTACGCTGACGAATCAGACTAACAAGGTGCGACGGAGGATTATCATTCATTGGCAAGCAATATACATCTTCTGGAAGTGTCTGGTTTTAATGATCTGAAAAAACGACACTTTCTGCTTATGGCTGATTTGATCAAGCATCAAACAGATTGAAGCCTGCTTTCAATGCTATCGTTGGCGGCGAAGAATACTACAGGAGTGTGAATAAATACTATTTGATTTACATCAGTTACTGAGGTGAGTGCGGGTCTTTTTTGTAACCGTTTGTACTTTATTAAATCAGCCATCCTTTTTTGCTCAAGGGGGATGAGAGGGGAGTATTCAATAAGCATGTTATTTATGTAGACGTTGAATTTTATATAGGCGCGTTCAGACAGCCTGATGACCTGGCTTCTTTTATCCATTCTGTATGACAAGAAAAGGTTGAACGGACGATGTTTCATTTTCGTGGTGCCCAAGGTATCAACACCCATGGGCTCCAGAAATCAGTAAACATTTGTCGGTCTTGAGCCAGTCAGGCTCCAAACGGGTTGTACTCAGTCCTTCCAGAATGCAGGAGTAAAGAGTACCAGTACTGTAATAACCTCCAGTCTGCCCATCAGCATACCTACACTTAGTAACCACTTGGCCGCATCCGGTATTGATGCAAAGTTACCAGCAGGCCCAATGGTGTCCCCAAGACCAGGTCCCACATTGGCTACGGCTGTTGCTGCGCCACTCAGGCTGGTGACAAGATCCAGTCCCAGCAGACTCAAAAGCAGAGTTAGAGTGGTGGTCAGGAGTGCAAAAAAGAAGCAGAAAGCGATCAGGGATCTGAGGATGTCACTGGTGATTTGTTGGCCATTGTAGCTCTGAACAAAGCAGGCTCTCGGATGAGCCAGTTGTTTCAATTGAATCCCTAACAGGCGTGCACCAATCTGAAAGCGAAAAACCTTGATACCGCCTGCCGTGGAGCCTGAACAGCCGCCAATAACTGTCAGACACAGAAACAGGGTGGCGGCAAACCCGCCCCATGTTGTGTAGTCCGTCAATGCATAACCGGTAGTTGTGATAACAGATACGGTATTAAAGGCGACCAGGGTCAGTGACTTGAACAACGAATAGTCGCTGTTCATATACAACCAGAGTGTGAAGAGACCCCACAGAATGAGCAGAAAGTTCAAATAGGCCTGAACCTGATTGTCTCTGAGTAATGACTGAGGATCACCTCTGAGAAACTTCACGAACAATACAAAGGGCAGTGAGCCGAAAATCATGAACAGGGTAGCTACCCAATGAATGAAGGGGTTCTGAAAATGAGCCATGGAGCTATCAGATGTAGAGTAGCCCCCGGTTGAAAGGGTGGTCATGGCATGATTGATGGCTTCAAACCCGTTCATACCACCCAGAAAGTAGAGGTAGGCACAAAAGATTGTCAGACCGAGATAAATAAAAACGATCCGTTTGGCAATGCTGCCAGAACGGGGCATGGCCTTGTCGGACCAGTCTGAAGATTCGCTCTGAAACAGGCGCATGCCCCCGACCTTAAGAAAAGGCAGCACAGCCACCGCCAGAACAATAAAGCCTATGCCTCCAAGCCATTGAAGCAGTGAGCGCCAGAGCAAGACACCAGTATTCATGTGATCAAGGCCGCTCAGAACAGTTGAGCCAGTGGTTGTGATACCTGACATGGTTTCAAAAAAAGCATCGGTGTAGCTGATATCCAATTCTAGATACAGAGGCAATGCCGCAAAAGCACTGAGTGTAAACCAGGAGGAATTGGTCAAAAGGAATATCTGTCTGGGCTTCAGACTGAATACTGGTAAACGACAAAAATAGAATAAAGGTAAGCCGATCACCAGTGTGATCAAAGCGGACAGAGCAAATGAATACACGCCGTCTGCACCGGTTAGCAGATCATACAGGGCTGGTAGTAGCATCAGTACTGACAGGACCATCAGGAAAAGACCTATGACGAACAGAACAGGGCGGACATTCATGGTGGTTTCAGTTCAATCAGTAAAACCTCGAACTATTGCACTTAAAGGGTTCGAAGTAATTAAGGGTTAATACGGGGCGAACGGTGGCACTGGCTGAAGTGTTTGAGTACATGGAGTATACGATGATTGAATACTTCCCGATGTTCCTTACTTAAAGGAGCAATAAGTGAGAACGATTCAAAATCGACCGACTGGATATAACCTTCAAGCGTTTTTGCAGGATCTTCCTGGTTGGAAAGGTCGTTCAGTTTTTCTCGTACGCTGTCAGAGACGAGGCATAACCGGTAAAGAACGTGTGGCTGGTACTGTTGTTGTTTCTGCCCCGTTACATCATCAAACTTGCTTAGCGCAAAGTCATAACCTTTGCCAAAACTTCGCTCGTTGTCGTAAGCAATCAGTCGCTGGTCTGAGGATCTCCCAAGGTTATGAACAGGGTGAGAATACATGCTGCTGTTCTGCTCGAGATTGACCAGTGTATTGACCAGTCGGTCGTTTTCGCCGTTGATATAGTCCTGAATGATAAGGTTGGACCACTGATACATCTCTGACATGGAATCATGGCCTCTGGTTCTTGGACTCAGTATTTTCTTTGTTCTCAATATTTCAGGCAGCTTAACCTCCGACAGGTTCTGGTAGTAGTGACTGACAACCAGATAATCGCCTTCATGCCATCCCATTCCTGTCAATTTGGACTTCCAGGGTTGCCAGATGTCGTGAGCATAACGGAGTCGAGTAACGACTATAGCTGGAATATTCGAAGTGCCTAGCCATTGACTGAAGTGGTAGCTGTAGAGTTCGCCCCGGATCGCTTGCTGGAATCGTGGGTAGCGTTCAATGCAAGCCATTTGTCCTGTATCAGAGCTGACAAGAATATGGTTGTTGTTTTTTCCGCAGAACCCTGAATGGAGAAAGACATCTCGGCTAGCAAGAAAGTTTTTGAGTTCAACCTGAGTTTGCAGATGGTCAGGTGACAATGTGGATCTTAGAAGGTAGTAGGGCGGAGAAGCCTGAGTCAGGCCACTCAATAATATCAGAGACAGGTATACCAGAAAACTTGAAAGGGTGATGCATGGCAGCAGAGGTTTTAATAGGCAGGTATTGGACAAATGTTCCGGATGAAAATTAGAAAAAACATTGGACTTTGAAGAATGTCCGAAACCTGTCTGAATCATAGAGCTGCAACCTTGGGACGTCGGGAGGAGTTACAGTCTAGTTCAATATCTGGAGAGGGGACTCAGTCATAAACTGCCATAAGCCATGAAAATAAATGAGTCCCAATAGTGTACCGGGTTAAATTCTTACGATCACACGGCCGGTAACCTGACCCTCTGTAATGGCTTCAGCGTATTCAGCGATGCCTTCCAGAGCTACTTCCTGGCAGGCCAGGTCGTAAAAACTTTCTGGCAACAGTTCGACCAGCTTTTCCCAGGCCTGGGTGCGCCTTTCTATTGGGCACATAACAGAGTCCACACCTTGCAGGTTTACTCCTCTGAGAATGAAAGGCATTACGGTTGTGGGAAGATCAAAGCCGCCAGCCAGTCCACAGGCTGCAACGGTACCACCATAATTCATTTCAGAAAGCACTTTGGCCAACAGCTTGCTGCCTACGGTATCCACAACACCTGCCCACATTTGTTTGTCCAGTGGACGGGCAGATTTTTCAAAACGGCTTCGTGGAAGGATCAGTTTGGCGCCCAGATTAACCAGCATGGCTGAGTTTTCGGGACGACCCGAAACTGCAACAACGTCGTAACCGAGTTTGGACAATAAGGCTACAGAAACGGTGCCGACACCGCCGCTGGCACCCGTGACCAAAATCTCGCCTTTTTCGGGTGTCACACCGGACTGTTCCAGAGCCATAACGCACAGCATGGCTGTCAGGCCGGCTGTGCCGATCATCATGGCTCTTCGGCTGTCGAGCCCCTCAGGCATATTCACCAGTTGACTGGCTTTGACCCTGGCTTTTTGAGCCATGCCACCCCAATGGTTTTCGCCGACTCCCCAGCCGGTGAGTATGACCTTGTCGCCTTCGGAAAAATCAGGGCTGGCAGAGTTGATCACTGTGCCTGCAAAATCGATGCCCGGAACCATGGGGAAATTGCGAACAATTTTTCCCTTGCCAGTGATAGCCAGACCATCTTTGTAGTTCAGAGAGGAATAGTCGACAGCCACAGTCACTTCCCCTTCGGGTAAACGACTGTCGTCCAGTTCCTGGACAGAAGATACAGTGGTCTTGCCTTCCTGCTCTAGCAACAGCGCCTTGAACATACAGCACTCCATCAGTTCAATGAAAGATAGAGGCATTATGGGGGCGGGTCAGCGAATAACAATGGCTAGGGTCATCGAAGAATTAGAAGCCCATAATCAATTTTTCGAATCCCGATGAATGCAGGTAAAAATAAGGAAGAAGTGGAGCAGCAGCATTGGACAAACTACCCGTTGATGTCAGCGTGCCTAAACCACTGTCATGGTCCAACGATCCCTGATTGGTTTTCAGGTTTGTATAATTCGGCTGTTTGACGGGAGTATTGGCTTTTACTCTGACAGCGGTTTCCTGTTCGAGTTCTTTCCGAAGTGTGTCTCGTCGATAGGTGACGGCTTGCCCATGTTTAAACTGGTATTCAATCAGTTCCACTTCGCCATTACGGTATATGGTTTGTCCATTTAATAAGTAAAATCCAGGACGAGTGGATTCAAAAAAAAGGACTTGAGAATCCCAGTAAAGGTAATGAAGCGTCTCGTCATTCTCCCGTGCTTCGCGCTGATCCAGAAAACGGATCTTAATAGGATGTTTATAAATACTCAGGTCATGAAGCTTTTGATGCCTGCCGAATTGTGGAAGGTCTCTGACACTCATTGTTGTGAAAAACTCGATCAGATCGGGATAGAAGAAAGGTGGTGTCAAAACCTCTGCCGGATAGCGCATGATTCTGTTTAGAAAACTGGAGTCAAAAACGGTAGAGGTCAGCCAGTGGCGGTAATCATAAACATTGGTTTTGAGGTTCTCCGTTTTCTGATACCTGACTCGACCCAGGTTAATATCGATCAGATTGGCCTGATGTTTTTCCTGGTAGGGGGCCAGAGTAGTCCAGACAATCAATCCTGGAACAGGCGCTCCAGATTGATAAAACTGTTGCAAGGTCATTTTCTGGATATCAGAAGGTTGCAGTAAAAACTGCTGAACACTGAAAGAAGGTGTGCTTTGGCGGTAAACGACCCCAAGATGATGGTCATTCACGGCAATTCGGAACATCATCACAGCGCTGGCAGTGCCGCTTAACAGGCAGATGAACAGCGTCTGTAGAATTCTCTGTAATGGCCGAATGCCAAAAGTCCCTGATAAAGATGAAGCTTTGTACACGTTTTTTTAGAGGTTTTCCGCCCAGAATCAGGCAAGTGTAGCTTCGAAAACGTGTTTTCGAATAATGCTTCACAAGTTTTCTTCAGTCCGACAGGCTACTGGACTGTTTTTCAGTCAGCTTCCTGATTCAGCAGGCCGAGAAAGGCATTGGCTGCATTCGACAGGGTTCGCTCTTTATGAATGATGTAGCCGAGTTTTCGTGAAGGAGTATGGCACTGTGTTTTCAGTGCAACGAGATCATCGTCTAGCATTGAGGCAGGCAGTATGGTCCACGCCAGTCCAATCGAGGTGAGCATTCGGATCGTTTCAAGATAATTGGAAGACATGGCTGTTTGTAGAGACAAGCCTTCTTCTTCAAACAGTTTGCGAACCAGTCGGTAAGTAAACGTGTTTGAGCCTGGCAAAATCGCCTGATGCACACTCAGTTGCTGAGTGCTGACTTTTTGTAGTCTGGATAAGGAGTGATCTTTAGCGGCCATAAAAACCAGCGGGTCATCCCAGATAAGATGTGATTGAAAGCGGTCGGGGTTGTCAGGAGACAGTGTGATGATGCCGAGCTCAATTTCTCCCCGGCTTAACATCTCGTAGGCCACTTCAGAATCCACAAAGTGAATGTCCAGTTTGACCTCGGGATAACGTTGGGAATACTCTCTCAAAATGTTTGGAAGTCTGCGTAAGCCTATGTGATGACTGGTGGCCATGGCCAGAGGGCCCTTCACCTGGGTTTTCAGATTGCTGACTTCTTGCCGGGTATCTTTCATCAATTCCAGCATCTGACGGGCTTTAGGAAGCAGAACTCGACCTGCTTCGTTTAAATTGATCTGTCGACCGGTTCGATCAAACAATTGGGTATCAAGATGGTTTTCCAGAGCCGCAATTCGCTTACTGATCGCAGGCTGGGTCAGGTGCAGCTTTTCTGCAGCCAGTGAAAAGGAGTTGCACTCGGCAACGGTCAGAAAGGCAGTAAGGCTCGGTATATCCATTTTCAGTTAACAGTCATCAGTGGCGAGTTGAAAGGGGTCTAAGTTAGTTGGCTCAATCAAATCATCTGTCTGTCACCCACTGTGAGCTGATCGCTCCTCATTGTAAACGGTAGTATTCCTAATAGTTATTAATAGCATGAAAAAGATGAATTTGAGTAATCTGTTCCTTCGTTCTAGGATACCCTTAAAATGAAAGTGCTGTAATGAGGGTTCAGCTAATGGCAGGTAAGACGCTTTATGACAAGTTGTGGGACAACCACCTTGTCCGTCAAAGGGACGATGGTTCGGCTTTGATCTATATCGATCGTCAGCTGCTACACGAAGTTACCTCTCCTCAGGCGTTCGAAGGTCTGCGCCTCGCTGGCCGAAAGCCATGGCGTATTGATGCCAACCTGGCAACGCCCGATCATAATGTGCCCACTACCGTCAATGAGCGCAAGACCGGTATTGAAGGCATTGAAGATCCTATCTCCAAAATTCAGGTTAAAACCCTGGATGAAAATTGCAATGCTTTCGATATTGTCCAATTTGACATGATGGACACCCGTCAGGGCATTGTTCATGTAGTGGGTCCGGAACAGGGGGCAACGTTACCGGGCATGACCGTGGTTTGTGGTGACTCCCATACTTCGACTCACGGTGCTTTTGGTGCACTGGCTCATGGCATTGGAACCTCTGAAGTTGAGCATGTCATGGCTACCCAATGTCTGGTAGCCAAGAAAATGAAGAATATGTTGGTGCGTGTCGACGGAGAGCTGGGACTAGGTGTCACACCTAAAGATGTGGTCCTGGCCATCATCGGGAAAATCGGTACCGCTGGTGGTACTGGCTCTGCAATAGAGTTCGGTGGTGATGTGCTTCGTGCCATGAGTATGGAAGGTCGAATGACCGTTTGTAATATGGCCATCGAAGCGGGTGCCCGTGCGGGTATGGTCGCAGTGGATCAGATCACTGTCGATTATGTAGAAGGTCGTCCTTTTGCTCCTGAAGGCGACCTCTGGGATAAGGCCGTTGAAGCCTGGTCGGATTTGCATTCTGATGCCGATGCTGTCTTTGATGAAGTGGTCGTATTAAAAGGCGAAGAGATCAAGCCTCAGGTGACTTGGGGTACTTCCCCTGAAATGGTTCTGCCTGTTGATGCTTATGTACCGTCTCCTGCTGATGCGGTTGATGAAACCAAGCAGGAAGGTTACGAAAGAGCCCTGGAATACATGGGGCTGACGGCAGGCATGCCGATTACGGATATTCCAGTTGATCGAGTCTTTATCGGTTCTTGCACCAACTCACGCATTGAAGATCTCAGAGACGCAGCAGCTGTTGTAAAAGGTCGGAAGGTTGCTGAAACGGTTAAGGAAGCTTTGGTCGTTCCCGGCTCCGGCCTGGTGAAAGAACAGGCTGAAGCAGAAGGCCTGCATAAAGTTTTTGAAGCGGCTGGTCTGCAATGGCGTGAGCCGGGCTGTTCCATGTGTCTGGCTATGAATGCAGACAAGCTGGGAGCGGGTGAGCACTGCGCTTCCACTTCTAACCGTAATTTTGAAGGTCGTCAGGGCTTTGGCGGTCGAACTCATTTGGTGAGCCCGGCTATGGCGGCAGCTGCTGCGGTAACAGGTCATTTTGTTGATGTACGGCTCTTGATGAATAAAGAAGTGATGGGACAGGGGGCTTAACACCATGAAGGCATTTACTATTCATACCGGCCTGGCGGCGCCTCTTGATCGTGCCAATGTTGACACGGACATGATCATCCCCAAACAGTTTTTGAAATCCATCAAGCGCAGTGGCTTTGGACCTAATCTGTTTGATGAACTGCGCTATCTGGATGAAGGTCAGCCAGGCCAGGATTGCTCGGCTCGTCCGTTGAATCCTGATTTTGTATTGAATCAGGATCGTTATCAGGGCGCGTCTGTCCTGTTGGCTCGTCAGAACTTTGGTTGTGGCTCCAGTCGTGAGCACGCCCCCTGGGCACTGGATGACTTTGGCTTTCGCTGCGTGATTGCCCCCAGTTTTGCCGATATTTTCTACAACAACTGTTTCAAGAATGGAATTTTACCCATCACGCTGTCGGAACAGGCGGTTGATGAAATCTTCAATGAGATTGAAGCTCAGGAAGGTTATCAGCTGAAAGTTGATCTTGACCGACAAAAAGTGGTCAAGCCGGATGGCAGTGAACTCAGCTTTTCGGTTGATGAGTTCAGACGTCATTGCCTGCTTAATGGTCTGGACGACATAGGTCTGACATTGCAGGATGCGGATGCAATCAAAGCTTTTGAAGGGCGTCATCGCGAAAGCCAGCCCTGGTTGTTTGACGCGATTCACTGAGCTATTCACTGAGCTATTCATTGAAAGTAAACAAAAATTTTTCAAACAGCGGGATGAGAGGTTTATGCCTTTTCATTCCTGCTGCTCTGGTAAGAGGTAAAGGGAAGTGAGTAAACAGATTTTATGCCTGCCCGGCGACGGTATCGGTCCTGAAATTGTGGCCCAAGCCTTGAAAGTCCTGGATGTCGTCAAAACACGTTTTGGTCTGGATATTGAAATCAGTGAAGGCTTGGTAGGCGGTGCCTCTCTGGATGCCCATGGTGTTCCCCTGACCGATGAAGTTCTGGCTGTGGCGAAAAAGTCTGATGGTATTCTTTTTGGCGCAGTGGGTGGTCCCAAGTGGGATGACCAGCCCATGATGAATCGTCCTGAACGTGGTCTGTTGAAGCTGCGTTCCGAAATGGGGCTGTTTGCAAACTTGCGCCCAGCCATGCTGTTCCCGCAGTTGGCTGAAGCCTCCAGTCTGAAGCATGAGCTGGTGGCAGGTCTGGATATTCTGATTGTTCGTGAGTTGACCGGTGGTATCTACTTTGGTGAGCCAAGAGGTGTTCGTACCCTCGAAAGTGGTGAGCGCGAAGGTTATAACACTTATGTTTATCGTGAGTCTGAGATCAAGCGTATTGCCAGGGTGGCTTTCGAAGCGGCCCAAAAACGTGGTGGTCGACTGACGTCTGTTGATAAATCCAACGTTCTGGAAGTGACTGCGCTGTGGCGTGAAATTGTTTCAGGTATGGGTTCTGACTACTCCGATGTCGAGCTCAGCCATATGTATGTTGATAATGCTGCCATGCAGCTGGTTCGTGCGCCGAAACAGTTTGATGTGATGGTCACCGGCAACATGTTTGGCGACATTCTGAGCGACTGTGCTGCCATGCTGACCGGCTCCATTGGCATGCTGCCATCCGCCTCCCTGAACGAAGCCAATCAGGGTATGTATGAGCCTGTTCATGGTTCTGCTCCGGATATTGCCGGTCAGGGTAAAGCCAATCCGCTGGCCCAGATTCTCTCTCTGGCTATGTTGCTGCGTTACTCCCTGGGTGAGATCGAAGCGGCTGATGCTATTGAGAAAGCAGTCAGCGATGTTCTGGATCAGGGGCTGCGCACCGGTGATATTGCTTCAGAGGGTTGCACATTGGTAGATACCTCCGAAATGGGTAATGCCGTAGTGGCTTGCCTTCAGCGTTGAGTTAACAGTTTTCAGTTGTCAGTGAGCAGCCAGGAGGTTGCTCACTAAGGTCAAGGTTTCGAGGGACAGTTATGAAAAAGGTCGGTTTTGTCGGCTGGCGAGGTATGGTCGGCTCTGTATTGATGGATCGTATGCGTGAAGAGAATGACTTTGCGAATATTGATCCGGTCTTCTTCACCACTTCCCAGCATGGGCAGCCTGGTCCACTCATCACTAGAGATTCGGGCAAGCCTGTTGCAGCACTGCAGGATGCTTACTCGGTTGAAGCTCTGGCTGATATGGATATCATCATTTCCTGTCAGGGTGGAGATTACACGAATAAAGTGATCGAGCCTCTGCGTGAAAGTGGCTGGAATGGTTATTGGGTCGATGCCGCTTCTTCTCTGAGAATGAAGGACGACAGTGTTATTGTTCTGGATCCGGTGAATCGTCCGGTTATTGATCAGGCTATTGATTCTGGCGTTAAAAACTTTATTGGCGGAAACTGCACCGTCAGCCTGATGTTGATGGCCATTGGTGGACTGTTTCGAGAGGGGCTGGTGGATTGGGTCAGTGCCATGACTTACCAGGCTGCCAGTGGCGCCGGTGCCCGTAATATGCGCGAACTGATTACTCAAATGGGAGTGATTCGTGACAATGTTGCACAAGAGCTGGCTGATCCTGCCAGTGCCATTCTGGACATTGATCGCAAAACGTCTGATTTATTACGCAGTTCTGATCTGCCTCAAAGCGAATTTGGCGCTCCTCTGGCAGGCAGTCTGATTCCGTACATTGATCGACAGCTGGAAAACGGTCAGAGCCGTGAAGAGTGGAAGGCTCAGGCTGAAACCAACAAGATCCTCGGTCTGGACGGTCAGGCTCTGGTGCCTGTAGATGGCGTTTGTGTTCGTATTGGTGCTATGCGCTGCCACAGTCAGGCGTTGACCATAAAGCTGAAGAAAGATGTGCCTCTGGCAGAAGTGGAGAGCATTGTAGCCAGTGCCAACGACAGGGTGTCTCTGATTCCAAATGACCGAGAGGTCACTATGGAAAAGCTGACGCCTGCCGCCGTGACTGGCAGCCTGGATATTCCAGTCGGTCGTATTCGCAAGTTGAATATGGGGTCTGAGTATCTGTCTGCCTTTACAGTAGGCGACCAGTTGTTGTGGGGAGCCGCTGAGCCTCTGCGTCGTATGCTGGGTATACTGCTCTGATCTTTTCTGGTCAGGGGTGTCAATGACGCCTCTGACCTGTTTGTACGCTCTTATCTTAATCATTCCTTACTCTATTCCACTCAGACTCTCTTCTGCATGATTCCTGTTTTTTCTTTAGAAATGGTTTTGTATTTCACGTTGTTCAATGGAATGAGAGAAATTTTTAAAAAAAATAAATAAAATTGGAAATAAAATAATAACTCGCGTCGTCTTTAGAGATAAGAAAGCATTTTGACGATATACAGGGTTATTGATTAGCGACTGTGTTTTGAAGAAATGAAAAGTATTTGACGTCTATAGAGTGATGTTGCTTTGAAAAAGATTACGCTGCTGGCTTGCATGGTATTTCCACTGACGGTTTTTGCTCATAACGGTGTGGATCATTCGGCCAAAACTGGAAATGATTTTCAACAGAAAAATAGTCAGGCCATGATCAAAATGCATCAGGGAATGGAGCGTGCCGGCTACACCGGCGACAATGATACTGACTTTCTGAGAATGATGATTCCTCACCATGCTGGCGCTGTAGATATGGCTGAAATTATTCTGGAAACCTCCAAGGATGAGGAGTTGAGAAATCTGGCTCAGGGTATTATTACTGATCAGAAAAATGAAATTAAAATCATGAACCAGCTTCTTGAAATGAAGCAGGTCGAGAAAAAGTAAATCCGCGCTAATTAAACCTTCAATATTTTTTATTCATTGGTTTTAAATTGAAGGTTTGTCATATTTTGAAAATGGAAGAGATCTAAATGAAGAAGTTTGGTTTACCAGTGATTGCTGCTTTGGCAATGAGTGCAAATCTATCTTTTGCTACCGATTTGGTTTATACCGCTAACCAGAATGATAATACTGTATCGATCATCAATGCTGATGACATGACCAAAGTGGGGGATCTGAAGCTGGGTTTGCCAGCGGGTGAGGCCAAGATTTTCAGCCCACTTTATAATGGTCAGATCAATGTTCATGGTCTCTCATACTCGCCTGAAAGGCATGAGCTAGCAGTCGTATCGACAGTAACTAACTCTGTCGTATTTGTTGATACCAATACCGGCAATGTAAAAAGAACGGTTTATGTGGGGCGAAACCCTCATGAGCCTCGCTATAACAATGGTGAAGTTTGGGTGACGGTTCGTGGTGAAAATCATGTAGCCGTTGTTAATCCCGACAGTGGTGAAATTGCCAAGAAAATTGAGCTGAGCTCAGGTCCCGGTATGGTTACCTTTGGCAATGATGGGCATTATGCTTATGTGTCCTCCAGTTTTAATGATGATTTCTGGATTGTGGACACAACATCAAAAGATATTATCAAGACGTTAAAAATGCCTTCCAATTTCTCTCCATTCCTGAACACTTCTCCGGATGGCAAGGAAGTGTGGGTTGGGCATAAAGATAATGGTCATGTTACCCGTATCGATACTAAAACCATGGATATCATTGAAACGTTTGAAACCGGTAAGGTGAGTAATCACCTGACGTTTGCCAACAACAAGGTTTATGTCACGGTAGGAGGTGAGAACAAAATCAATGTCTATACCTATGGTACAGAGAAGGCTGGGCTGGTTAAGACAATCAAGACTGAAACCCTTCCTCATGGTATCTGGGGAAGTGATGATGGCAAGTATGTCTACTACGTTAACGAGTTGAGTGCTACGGCTCAGGTTATCGATACTGCAACTGACAAGGTCATTAAAAAGCTTGAGATTGGTGCTTTGCCTCAGGCTCTGGTTTTCGCAAAGAATGCCACCGATAATGTTGCTGCCGTTAAGGAAAATATTAATAAAGAGGTTTCTTTCAGAGGCCCAAGAAAGTAATACTCTATTCTGGACCTGTCTCTGACAGGTCTGGCATGACTTTATTATTGAAAATATCCAATTGATGCTATACGCCTGTCTATTGGTCTGCAGTGAGCCATTTTTTTGCTGTGGTTCTTCTGTACATCAATAGACAGTCTTCACTTCCTTTCCTTTCATAATCAAAAAATCTTTCTCGGTTTCCCGGTATATCGTCTCGGAAAATCATGTTGTGGTATGTCAGGTTGGCATTCTCCTTCTGTGAAATTCTGAGCAACGACTATTATTAGATTCGTTCAGCCTAGTGCTAGGAGCCTGTCGGACTTAAGACTATTTCGGCCTAAATTCCAGAAAGAACGGCCCAATTATTCGAAGAATTCGATTAAATAGGTCAACTATTCTCACGAATCCATCGAATAATTCGACTCGCTCTACTGAAATTTATGCTCGAAAGCATAAGTCCGACAGGCTCCTAGTCAGACATAATTCCCCTCTGCCAAATTTAGGTGTTTCAATGC
>NZ_JBPCXO010000497.1:0-1684 GCF_051008435.1 Endozoicomonas sp.
CGGTTTGAGACAGTTTTTATGATTATTTGAGGCGAATAGCGAGCTATTCAACGAAAAGAATCATAAAAAATGGCCAAATCAGGCTTTTTCGCAGTAGGTCAGTGGTAAGTCCGACAGGCTCCTAGTATAGACAGTGATTCAGGTAGACTATTCCAACTTGCCAAGTTCATCAGATAAGACGCTGACAATGCGATCAATATCAGACGTTTCAATAATCAATGGTGGACAGAGCGCCAGCACTTCTCCATTGGCCCGGGTTAATACACCTTTATCAAAACAGTTTCGAAATAACTGCCAGGTTCGATAGCCCGGTCGCTCACCCGGAGCAGGCTCCAGCTCAATACCCGCGAGCAGCCCGAGGTTGCGAATATCCTTAACATGAGGCAAGCCTTTCAGACTATGCACTGCCTGCTCCCAGTAGGATTCAAGTTCTGATGCCCGATAATAGAGACCTTCTCTTTCACAAATATCCATACAGGCCATGGCCGCTGCACAGGCTGCTGGATTCGCTGTAAAGGTATAGCCGTGAAAGAAATCTACCAGGGTGTCACTCTTTGATAAAAACATGTCATAAATTCCAGAACGAACAAATACCGCTCCCATCGGAATCACACCATTTGCCAAAGATTTGGCCGTTGTAATGAAGTCCGGAATCGCACCGAATCGTTCAATACTGGAAAAGGGATGCCCCAGGCGGCCCAGGGCACAAATCACTTCGTCTACGATCAGAAGAATGTCATGCTCGGTACAGATTTCTCTCAATCTTTTCAGATAGCCCTTGGGAGGAACCAACACCCCACCAGAACAACTCACCGGTTCGACAATAACAGCTGCAATCGTATCAGCGGAGTATTTATCGATCAGCTCCAGTAACTTTTCAGCCTGGGTATCGTCCCGCTCGGGCTCGCCTTTAATAAAAGGACTCTTGCCTCTGGCAACCGGTAAACGATCAGTGAACTGCAGCTGGTTGGGAAATAAACGACTATTATTAGGTATTCCGCCAACCGAGATGGCACCAAAACCAGCACCGTGATAACCCAGCTCACGACCTATCAGTCGCACCTTCTCTGTTTTTCCGGATAATTGATGGTAGGCCAGTGCCATTTTCAAAGCCGTTTCAGCCGCTTCTGAACCCGAATTAACATAAAAAACCTGACTAAAAGCATCGGGCAGATAATTCAAAAGACGACGGGACAATTTGAAGGGCAACTCATGAGAAAGCTGGTAACTGGGAGCATAATCCAGCGTGCAAAGCTGTTGATAAACAGCATCGGCAATCTCTTTGCGGCCATGGCCCAGACTGCAACACCATAACCCGCTGACGGCATCCATAACGCGTTTGCCTGTGTCTGACTTGAAGTACAGCCCATCAGCCTCTTTCAGAATATGAGGAGCGGCCTTGTACAGGCGATTAGAACTGAAAGGCATCCAGAAAGCCTTTAACTCATCTTCAGTCAGTCCGCCATACGCTTTGCTCATGGAGTCACCACACAGGCTGTTCTTGAAGCCGTGAAGTATAGGCAGAGAATGTTCTACTGCTGTCACTTCAGGGCCTAAGAGCCTGTCGGACTTAAGACTATTTCGGCCTAAATTCCAGAAAGAACGGCCCAATTATTCGATGAATTCGATTAAATAGGTCAACTATTCTCACGAATCCATCGAAGCTGTCTAGGAGCCTGTCGGA
>NZ_JBPCXO010000498.1:0-7540 GCF_051008435.1 Endozoicomonas sp.
GGATTTGGCCATTTTTTATGATTCTTTTCGTTGAATAGCTCGCTATTCGCCTCAAATAATCATAAAAACTGTCTCAAACCGGACTTTTTCTCGCTACGGTCGGCTAAGTCCGACAGACTCCTAGAACTATATTCAATCGCTTTTACATGCAGTACCCGATATTTGGATGATTATGCTCACATTTGTATCAAGGTGATAAAAACTTGACCCCGGTCAAAATCTGATTGATCAAAAATTATCATTATTGTGCGGCATCTTACGATGAGAGCCTTTAATGAGTGATGCCCTGCAAATCCAGCAACAGATCAATGCGTTTCTGAATAGCCGCAGGATTACCCGTGTCTGGTTTGCAACGAATGACGATGCGCCTCCTATCAATGCCTGCCAGGTTAACTTTCCCAGACTATCACTGGTATTGTCAGGTACTTATGACGTTCAGATCAGTGATCATGGCGCAGTACGCTCTGTTGAAGCCAGCCCCGGCGAGGTTATTTATATTCCTGCCCACTGCTGGGATCTCCCTACCTGGCGACAGCAAAACCAAACTCTGACGTTTATGTTTGCCCACCGGCAAATTGGCTTGAGTTTGAACCAGTGCAGTGCCATCGATCAGATTTCTTCCCTTGCCAGAACTTCAATAACAGAACCGCTCTCCGATGAAGGAATCCTGATCCAGAAAGCCATTGAAGCCATCGCTTCCAGCCCTAATGACAACCCTGCAGTCAATTACCTTGCCGAAGCCTTGATCCAACACACTTCACACATGATCCCCAAAGAGACCAGCAGTATCGTGAATCGGACCCAGTGTCGCTGGGAAGCTATTTGCCTGTACCTGCAGAAAAACTTTGGTCAGGAGATTACCCGGGACCGAGTGGCAGAAGAGTTTGCCATTACTCCCAATCATCTCTCCCGACTGTTTCGCCAGGAAGGTCGCATGGGATTCAATGACTACCTGACGTTTGTGCGCATCGACAGAGCCAAATTATTACTGAGTCGTTATCAACTGAATTTGGATGAAATCGCCACCCGAACAGGCTTTAAGGGCGGCGACTACCTTGGTCGTGTATTCAGAAAACATACCGGCCTGACACCCGGAGAGTATCGGGCCAAATATGCCAGGAAAGAGCTTGAAGCAGAGCAAAGACAACTTTGATCGTTCTCCCTCAATCCGGTCATTTTGGCTAACCATAACTTGCAGGCTATGATCGATCGACTAAGATATGCCTATAGGATTATGACTATAGGCATAAGGTATGAAAACTGAAGTTTCCAAATCAGTATTCAAAGCACAGGCTCTCGAAATTATGAGGGCTGTTGAGCAATCAGGTAATGAGGTCATTATCACTTCTCACGGGAAGCCAACTCTGGTCATCAAGCCTTATCAGGAAGATGCAGCAAAAGATCCGAAAGAACTACTGAAAGATAGCGTCATCTCGTTTGAAAACCCAACGGATCCGGTATCGGATGACTGGGAAGTCCTGCAATGATCGTATTGGACACACATACTCTGATCTGGTGGGTTTCAGATCATCCATCATTAAGCAAGAAAGCCAGAAAATGCATTGATACAGAACAGAAAAATAAAGGTGACATTGTTGTTTCTTCTATCTCCGCATGGGAAATTGCCATGCTAACTTCCAAAGGGCATTTAACTCTGAGCATAGACATCGACTCATGGCTCAAGCTGGTTGGAGAAATAGATAGAGTCACCTTTCTACCCATTGATAACAGAGTCGCTGTGGAATCAACTAGATTGCCTGGAGAATTCCACAAAGACCCCGCAGACAGAATTATTACTGCACAAGCCAGAGCCCTATCGGCTCCCTTAGTGACAGCGGACGAAAAAATCCTTAAATACAGTCATGTGAAAACTATTTGGTGACAGCTAAGTACCTGGCCAGTTGCTTTGCAATATTTGGGTGAGTGAATTTTTTCAGCCTTCAAGGAGCTTATGCCTTCGGGTACAACGCCGTGCGCGTAGCCTAAGCTACGTAAGCAGAGTTGGAACGCAGAAGGCTGGAAAAGCCGCCGTCCAAAATATGCGTAAGCAATGGGTTAGGTACTTACGGACTGACCAGCAACTTCACTGTTTCAGCTTTAACCTGCCCTGGCTCCTCGGCTTCCAGTAACCGGATACTCTGAACCCTGAGACCTCTGGCATACATATCCGCAAATCCGTTTACAAAAGACTCTACCGACCCTTTCTTGATATAGATTTCAGCTTGTTGGGCATTACCCTCTCTGACGCCAATCTCCAGGCCGTTATGGTCAGCCACTTGCTGCATCAGCACTTGCCAGTCAGCCAGATTAATAGGGCCTGCCTTTGGCATAGCCAGCTCTTCAGCCTGAAGCTGAGCTCTCTCCAACAGCTGAGTTAGCTCTGGCAATGGACTGACGGGTTTCTCTACGGGTTTAAACTTCAGATAAAGGATAGCCGCTCCGGCCAGAACCAGAATCAAAAGTATGATTTTAATAAGGGCTTTATTCATAGAGTTTCCATAAGGAATTGTCTGAAATTAATTTCCCAGTTCAACCTCTCAAAACCCGTTTGGGCTGAGCCTGTCGAAGTCCAATACCACTACCCTTCGACAAGCTCAGGGTGAACAGTATCCGAATGTAAATCGGGAAGTTATTTCGAGACAAATCCTAAGTTCGTACCATTCTGCACAATCGTATTAGACACACTTTGTTGCTGACTAATTCAATACTTCCAGCCTGCACCGCCTAGAGGCTCTCCATTAAGCAGATCCCGACTCAACCGCCACTGGGGTAGAAACCGATCCATATAAGCTTTAAAGCGGTCATTATGGTGCCTTTCCAGAAGATGAATCATTTCATGCACCAGAATATATTCCAGGCATTCAAGCGGTTTTTTTGCCAGCTCAAGATTCAACAATATACGTCGAGCCTCGATATTACAGGTCCCCCAATGAGTTTTCATTTTCTGGACATGCCATTTGGCAACATCAACCCCGATTATAGGCTGCCACTTATCAAGTAAACCTGGGATTCTCTTTCTCAGCTGTTCCCGATACCACTCAGACATGATTCGCTCACGATTTTCCAGACGGGTTCCAGGAGAAACACACAACTGCATCCAGCGGTTATTTTTCAGACTGAGAGAATGTTTGCCTTGCTTTACTATGACTTCAAGACGATACCGACGGCCCAGAAAGTAATGGCTCTCACCCGAAATCATCTCTCTGGGGGATTGTCTGGGTTGAGCAGTAAAGACCGCCTGCTGTTTTCTGATCCAGGTTAATCTTGAAATGACGGCAAGTCGAATAGCATCCTCGGTAACATGTTCTGGTACAGCGATACGCACTCTGCCATCGGGTGGATAGACTGCCAGATGCAAATTTTTAATTGTCTTCCTGACCACTTCCACAGGAATGCCCTGGATAACATAGATGCCTTCTTCAGTGCTCAATCAATGCTCTCCACCTGTAGAAGTGATTACCACATCAGTAACCATCCTGACTTTTTACCAGTTCAACAATAGCATCCAGTTGACTCACCTGTTCACCCAGAGCACTTTCTATGGCCCTGTGGACTTTTTTTAACTTGAAACGCTGGTTCCGCCAGTCGTCATTCACAGACTCTCGAACCGCCTGATCGACTCTCAACGCCAGAGCTTCATCCCGATTCAGATTGTCATAAAGTGTTCTTTTTGCTGAGCTATTAAGACTGCCGGGATAACCACCTGCTCCAGTACCTTCTGGCTTCACTACCTTTTCGGCCAGCTCTTTCACTTTCCTGAGATACTTTTTATAGTCCAGAGCTTCCTGCTTCCTTTGCAGGATCAAGGCATCCAGCAATTCAGACATTTTCTCATAGTACCTGGGGTTATTGGCCTGCTCATCAATAATGACCTTTCGCATATTATTCTCAATGGTCTCTGCCATAGAGTCCCTGTCTTTGCGAATATTTTCAGGCAATTTGTCCAGTTCACCCAAGCCGTTTTCTACAATCAATTCAATCAGCCCCAGCTCCTCAAAGTGAGCAAGAACCTCACTGTGCTCAGCCCGGATATAATTATCAAACAGATGCCTCATAGCAGGCTCATACTGTTTCATATCCAGATAGTCGCCACTGGCCAGCTTTACTTCCTTGCACACATCATCGAAATAAGTCACTTCCTTCCTGATGGCGACAATTTGATCAGTACTGTAACCCGCTTCCGGCATATCATTCGCCAGGTTGGCATAGGCTCTAAGTAAAGCAGATACAGCCTTATACAGCGCTACTCGGCGAGGTTCATTTTCCTGAAGCGCCTCTTTATCGCAAGTATCTTCAGCGCAGAAGTAATGGAGGTAGTCGCTTGTTTTTTTAGGCGCTTGAACGGGCTCACAGAGAGCCTTGACACTTTCAAGAGCGGCTTCTAGCTGATCACGCCCTTTTTCAATTCTATCATTTTTGCTTCAACTGACTTTTGGCAATAGCGGAAAGGCCACGTGTTTTCACCTCAAACCAGTCATCAACCCTGGCCTGGTCGGTCACATTCTGGCCAACATCCCTTGCTTCATATCGAAGGTCCAGCACGACCTTGTCATTCACAGCTTCATCAGGCTTGTAGGTATGAATAAAACGACCAAACACTTCAATGCTTTTTTTCTTGTCATTCTGAAGCAGAGGGGTTCCGGTAAAACCAATAAATAGGGCGCTGGGCAGGATTGCTTTCATGGCCTTGTGCAATTTACCCGACTGGGTGCGGTGACACTCATCCACAAAGACAAACAGCTCTCCTTTGGCCCTGAATTGATGGGGCAGGCTTTTTTTCATGGCTTCAATAAAGTCATCGGTTGCCTGATCATCCTCTTTTTCAGAACGACGACTAAACTTGTGCACCAGAGAGCAAATCAACCACTCTTCTGAGCTGTTCAAGGTGCTGATCAGCTGTGCGCCACTGGAAGCCCTGAAAATAGTTTCATCGACTCCGTTAAAGACTTTTTCGATCTGCTCATCCAGTTCAGTCCGGTCTGTAATAATCACTACCCTGGCGTCAGAAATATTTTCCCTTATCCACTTGGCCAACCAGACCATGGTGAGACTTTTTCCCGAGCCCTGAGTGTGCCAGACAATGCCACCGTTACGCTCAGCTATCCGTTTCCGGGCAGCTTTAACCCCAAAGTACTGGTTCTGACGACAGGTTTTTTTAATGCCTGAATCGAACACAATAAAGTCATGAATCAATTCCAGGAATCGTGCCTTGTCACAAAACCTTAGCAACGCACAATCCAGAGGGTTATCAGAACGGTCACAACCGTCACCAGGCAGGAACTTGTCCTCCACAGACAAGCCAGGTTGCCAGGCAGGGTTCTGTTCCTTCCAGGTCAGGTAATGCTTTTCAGGGGTCTCAATGGTGCCATAACGCAGGCCTTCCGTGTCGTTGCCTGCCATGACCAGCTGCTGGGTCGCAAAGAAATGAGGAATGAATTCTTTTTTCTGATTATCCAGATTCTGACGTATCCCTTTACCCACAGCCACTTTGGAGCGTTTCAGCTCCAGCACACCCAGGGCGATGCCATTGACATAAATAACAACATCCGGTCTCTTGCTATTGCCCCCTTTGATGGCCACTTCTTCAGCAATGGCAAAGTGATTATTCTCCGGATTTTTCCAGTCAATCAGCCAGACAGTCTGGTTTTGCTCACCCGCCCCTTCCTTGATTTTTACGCCGTATCGCAGCAGACGGTAAACGGCTTTATTGGCATCATAAAGGTTTTTGCCTCCACCCAGTGCCGCTTCCTTACTCAATACCTGCAAGACTTTATTAATGAGGGCATTGTTATACCCCTGACGGGAGAGAAAGGTCGTCAGCAGCCCTTCTTCTATATTGCGATTGTTCTGTCTCGACTCCCAGTTGCCCAGATAGCCATAATCCAGATGATCCTGAAACAGGCGGACAACTCGATCCTGGGTTGCCCTTTCCTTTTGGCCGACGCTGTTCATTACCCTTCCTCTCTTTGAACCTTCAAACACTCATAAGACTGTTGACGACTATCTTGCCATAAGCAAACCAACGGGGCGACCCGCTCCAAAAGTTGGAGCTACAAACTGCAAAAAGCTCTGCTATGTTATTAGTTTGTTCACCAAACAGCATAAACAGCCATGAGCGAAGAAAAATATTTTGCGCCATCCTCGAATATGAAAAATGGCAAAGCAAAATATTTTTCACGGTAAAAAACATGAAAGGGGAAGTTGTATGTCGCTTGAAGCCAGAGTAGAAGTTATGGAATCTCGACAAGACGAGCTTGAACAGGCTTTTCATGAAAACAACCGGATACTGAAAGGTGTCATGGATACTGTTGCCCTGATTCTCAATGAACACAGAGACACCCGCAAGGAGCTCTTTGAATTCAGACAGGAGCATATGGCGTTCAAACAGGAAATACGGGAGCGTTTTGATAAACAGGAAGAAAAATCCAGTCAACTTGAGTTGCTGATACGGCAGAATATCCGCCAGAACTGAGGCTCTGGCCTGATCGTGCTCATGTACTGCAATTCAACACACACTGTGTGCTGAATTTAATGACAACCTCTCTTACTATGCTCAAAAAATCAGTCTGATGCCCTGTGTATCAGGCAACTCTTGGCTCAATCGCTTCCAGGCTATTGCCTAGCTCAGCTGTGGTGATTTTCAGGTCATAGGCGGTTTGCAGGTTTAGCCAGCTCTGTGCGTCCCCACCAAAGTATCTCGCCAGTCTTAGCGCGGTATCCGGTGTTATTGAGCGTCTTTCCAGAACAATATCATTAATCCTCGAGGCTGGTATTCTCAGGGCTATAGCCAGCGCGTTGGCACTCATACCCAGAGGTTTAAGGTAACCTTCCCTGAGGGCTTCACCAGGGTGAACGGGTCGCATTTGATTCGATGCCATTTTGAAACCCTCGTATGCTTGCAATTGAATGAATTGATCATTTGTTAAACGTATACCGAGCCTCAAACGACTAAGCAGCCAATGCATCATCTTCAATATCTGATTTATGGATCACTCCACCATTGTTTAACTAATCTTCTTCCCCATATTCTAACTGCTGTCTGACGGCTTCTATCGACTGCTTCAACTTGGCTTCCAGTAACTCTTTAGGCGGCAGGCTGGTCAGATAATCCGCCACTCTTATATTACTTTTATCCAGTTCCAGTAATTCGATATGCTGCTGGTTCTTGCCTGTACAGAGAATCAACCCGATAGGGTCATTCTCGCCCTCCACCTTTTCATATTTCTTTAGCCAGCGCAGGTACAGCTCCATCTGCCCCTTGTAGGATGCTTCGAATTCACCCAGTTTCAGGTCAATGGCCACCAGCCGTTTCAGGCGGCGATGGTAAAACAGCAGGTCGATATAATAATCCCGCATATCCAGCGTGATGCGTTTTTGCCGTGCCAGAAAAGCAAAGTCGGTTCCCAACTCGGTAACAAGGTAGGCCGCTTCGCGGCGACTTTTTGCCCAGTGCAGCCCTCCAACCTATGGGAAATACCCGTCATTTTCTTTTGTCTATCCTTACTGACTTTGATCCCGAGAACAGCAAAGGATAGAGCCA
>NZ_JBPCXO010000499.1:0-8865 GCF_051008435.1 Endozoicomonas sp.
ACCAAGGAGCGGTAATGCCAAGAGCGGTCTGAAACAGGTCTTCCATGTGAGCCTTCAGGTGAGTTCAATGGGGTGAGTGAAGTGGGTAAATATACATGGTTACCCACTCATTTTTCAAAAGAGCCCAGAAAAAGAACCTAAAGATATCAAGACAGACCTTAAAGTATCCATGACTGAAATGGGTGGAGTAAGGGTTCATCGAGGTTTCTATCAAGCCTTTGAGTGCGTCAGACCTGAGATTGAAGGAGCCCTCAGAGAAGTAAGAAACAACGGTTACCCTTTGTACATCACTGGTCATTCATTAGGCGGGGCACTGGCCTTGATTGCTACAAAGTTTCTGGCTGAAGATAGTATTGGTGCTTGCTACACATTCGGGAGCCCCCGTGTGGCATGCTCACAATTCGGGGATTCCATCAAGACACCTGTGTATCGTCTGGTGAACGCAGCAGATATTGTCCCAAGACTTCCTCCGGCTTACCTGCAAAACGGTTTAATTGCTTTCTTTGAAGTCGTTCGTATACCTTACGTCAGCGACACGCTGATCAAGATTTTGGACAAAGTAACAGGGTACCGGCATCACGGTGACATGAGATACCTCACCGCCTGCAAGGCAGACCACTGCGATCTCAGGTTGCTGCAAAATCCATCTATCATCGACCGGTTTGGAAGACTGATCAACCGGGTAGCAACGACCTGCATCACAGTAACCGCTTCCGATCATTCGATCCAAGCTTATTCAACTAAGCTGTCAGCCTACGCCGTAAGACGTAATAGCGCGCCAGGACATAACCAACAACCGTCACCCGTCATGGAAAACTAATAAGGCAGCAGTGATGTTCATATTGATACAAAGGACTTTGGCAGCGCTCTCCATGTTAACCATGCTTGGTTGTGTCTCGATACCACAAGAGGCTCCGACCATATCCGCAGAGTTAGGGAAACGGATTAGTGCAATCGAAGAGGCTAACATCACATTACTGAACCGGTTCTTTGACCAAAAGCGCGCCGAGGTTGACCGGTTTATTGAGCAGGAATGGACACCTATTTTTGCCAAGGAAGTGTTCTCTGACTCCAAGGTAGCGGATATGTGGAACCAGGTAGTACGCAGCAACAACGACAGAGACCGCCTGAAATTTCTGGTATTGATGGGGCCCAGACTGCAGACAAAAATCAACGCTAAACGCCTAGCATTGATCCAGCCACTGGATGACTTGGAGCGCAGTATAGAAGACAGTATTCGTGCAGACTTTAACCAGACCAAAGCTATGAATAATACTATTACCAGCTTCCTGTTATCGGCTTCCGAGGTGGCTGAAAATCGTGATCGCTACCTCAAAATGACTGGCATTGGCGATGAACAATCAAGTAACTGGATCAACCAAGCTGACAAGGCTGTTTCCGGGTTACTGGACAGCGCAAATGATGCGGATGGCAAAATCGGCAGCGCTGAAAAATACCTGTCTGAGCTTCACAAGATCAGAGATTCACTATAAGGAGATAAAGCCATGGCCATTGATTGGGACAGCTTTGAAAGCGATCTGGATGAAAGAGTTGATAACGCTGGTGACCGCACTGATGCCAAGCTGGCTGAAAAAATGTCATCCATTACCCGGATGACGGATGATGAAATACAGGAGCTTCTACCTAATCCTGCTGATGCAAAAAAGCTTACTGCTCTGATGAAAATAGTGAAATCAGCTGAAGATCGAAACACCAAAGTCAATAAGATTGTAGCTAACGTAGAGGATTTTGGCGGCGTGCTAGTCACATTACTGGAGAAGTTATCATAGGCTGCCCTGAGCCAGACAGGCTTATCAGATTGAAATGGCGCTCAGGTTCAGAGACTTGCAGCAAGAGAAGTTGCAACAATAGGTGGCAAAGAACGAATACGCCCGTATCAAAAAACAGCTCTGATGTATCTAAAATATAGACCTGGCTGCCTTCATTACGATGAATGAAGCGCTTCTTGCAAGCATCATCCCCAAATGGAATGACTGTTCACAACAGGTAAACAACCCCATTTTCTACTTTGGAAGAAACAGCCGTCAGCCTGTCACCAGGGCATGGGCCTGCCACACATTCTCCTGATTCCATCAGAAACAGCGCTCCATGAGTGGCGCATTGGATCAGTCGCTTCTCACTGTCCAGAAAGCGATCTTTCTGCCACTCCAGATTAATACCAAAGTGTGGGCAGCTGTTCTCATAGACAAAGACTTCATCATTTCGACGCACTACGAAGATTGAACCTTTTTCGGTTTCAAACCCTTTGCTTCCGGGATTTTCCAGATCATCAACGGCGCAGAGTTCCAACAAGTTTTTATTTCCTGAGTTTGATGCCTGCTTTGAGAATAGTTTCATCAAGAAACAGTCGTATTCTCCTGGTCAGGTGAAAGCTTATATCAGACCTCTGACCAATAATAGAGACTCATTAGGCCAAGGGTGGGGAGGCGGGTGGTTGTCTTTTTCGTTTCTTTTTTCTGATAGCATTTTGTCGCTGGAATGGGGCTGACTCTAACTTCACTTTAGAGGGAGGATTTTCCATCTCATCGTCCAGCATACGTTCAAGCTGCTCCATAGAATCGGGTAGCTTTCCTTTCTCAGCTTGACGCGCGATCTTCATCAGTGGACGACTCAAGTTTCTCAGCTCAGGGATTTCTGCAAGACTTTTCAAGGCATCAGCCAAAGAACTTTTATCTTGAAGCTTGAGCTCCCCTTCCAGTAACTGAGTATCCGACTCATCCTGTTCGATATGCTTTTCCCACACCGGCTGAATCACTGTAGTGAACAGTTCGGACAACTGCTGTTTGTCCAGAATGCCTTCCAGATCTTCCTTTTTCAGTGATGAGATCGACAGGTCGTCAAGGTCATCGACAAGTTCTGAGGCATAACCAGAATCATTGCTATCACTCACTTCACTGTCTACTTCCGAAAGAGTGGATTCCAGACGATTCCGTTTCATAACCTCATCCAGATTAGCGGTCTGTTGATCCTGTTGATCCTGAAGCTTTTTAGCCAGAAATGAGAGATCTGACAGATCCAGGGCTTCCAGCTTCTTCCTGATATCCGCCATCCCCAGCGGCTCATCCGATGTCAGGGTGTCCTCTGGATTATCTTCTTGTCCAATGTCCACCAGCTTATCAAGCAAATCACTCAGCTCGGGATCCTTAAGCATCTCTTCCAGCTCATCAGGTGTAAACAACTGGTTCGGAGTATCCGGACGCACATCACTCAAGATATCTTTCAGAACTTTTTCAACCTCAGCTTCTTCACTGTCTTCTACATCATTTCCAACGGCCATGAGCGTCTGCAGCTCACTGTCCGTCAAGGTCGTCGTAGGGATGGATAATTCAGGATCGATCTCACGCAGTAGACTAAGATCATCAGGTGATAGACTAAGACTGCCTTCTTTATCGATTTCGGCCAATAAACTTTCTATATCATCAAACTCTTCATCATCTTCGCTATCCAGCCCCCACTCTTCTCTCAACTCCTCCAGCGCCAAAGCCTCCAGCTCAGCCATTTCTTCATCACTGATCTCCTCGGTGATTTCCTCTGCCAGAATCTCTTTTAACTCTTCGAGCAACACCGCTTCTTCCTGGGAAGTGATACTGGCAAGGCTGATAAGATCCTCTTCTGGAAGGTGAGCCTTGATCAGAGCCTCTTTGACCTCTTCTTTTTTATTTGCCAGCCGCTCCCGAGCCTTTTGTATTTGTCTGGACTCGCGGGAAAGCATGAGGTGAATATCACGATAAACACCAGCGCTGCCCTCTTCCTGGAACCTGATGGCCTCGGAATCAAGACCTTCATTGAGCTTCCACTCCAGTCCATTGGAAGGCCTGAAGTCCGTTTTCTTTAATAAGAATTTTTCTACTTTCTTTAACTGTCCCTGCACATAAGCTGATCGGGCTTTCAGCTCTTTCTCCATATTGCGGGTCAGTGCTTCTGCTTCTTTTCGGATGCGTTTTTCAGGCAGGGTTTCTACAGATACTTTTCGATTGCGCCACTTACTCTTCCACTTATCACTAACGGAGCGAAAATGGTTCTTCAGAATAGTCAGATGGGTTGAATTTTTTCCGGGACCATCAATGCTCATGACCCACTCTCCCTGTGGATGCCCGTACTGATTTAAAACTCATAACGCACTCTGGCTGAAAAGCTGTCGGAGCTGTAATTCTCACTCCAGTTAAGGTCATAACCTGCTCTCAGCGTCCAATGATTTCCAGCCTTAACACCAAAGGCTAAACCAACAGCAAGTCGGTAGGGATCCCTGTCTGGCCCGGTGACACTGTAGGATGAGCCACCCGCCAGATAGGTGGCTTTCACTTTACTGCCAGACGACATGAAGTCGTAATAACCCATAGCACTCAGCTCGGGTTTGAAGACCGTTCGACGTCCCCAGACTTCTCCGTGGAACTTAAAACCAGCACCCAGCTCAGCCGTTATGTAATCATCGCTTTCTAGTTTTTGTTCAAACCCGGAATTGCCCTTTTCGGAATAATCCTGGGCACGAATCAGTCCATAATTGAACTCAGCCTGAGGAGACAGATTCCAGCTACCCATACGCCAGGCAGTGCCACCTATTACCCTGAAGCCCCACTGGTCAGTCTGGAAATTGCCTTTCACGGATTGACCATTCACGGTTTTTTTTGTGTCGTTTGTGCCATTCCCCATGGATGCCATGGCATCTATGAACAATCCTCTATGACTCCAGCTGCCATAAAGCGTGGTTAAATAACTTTGCTGACTGGTTTTGGCTCCATCATCCCTGTCGATAGAGCCTGTGGATAACGTCATGGCAAGCCCCAGCCTGATATTGGCTTCCAGCTCGCCATCCACTCCCAGAGTGACACCCCAGGCCTGATTCTTAAAACCGGGCTCCTTATTAACAACGCCTTGCTTGCCCGAGGTGTAAAGGAACTGCCCCCAGGCCGCACCGTCGACAAACTGGTCACCATAGTTAAAACCACGACGGGTGCCGTGAATACGGTTAAAGATGATATTATGAGATGTGTTGGCCATGGTTTGGCCCGTTCTTTGAACACCGGCCGAAACTTCAGGCTGAACTTCATTGGCCAGCTTGACTGAGTCACCGGTGTTATCATTCAAAGCAGCAAACATTTTCGCCGACTTCACGGCATCGACCGGCGATGAACTGACCGCAATATCAAGCGCTGCCGCCAGAGCGGCCGCACTTCGGCTTCGAGCGCCTTTGGCCTCAAGCTGTTTCTTGAGATCCGCCGCTTTATTCACGGTCAATTTCACCTTGACCGACTGACTGTCCACAATAGGCTCTGCTACTACCAGCAAACTGCCTGAATCTACCGTCAAACGGTTTTTCACCGAACCTTCAACCCTATCGGCATTCACCACGGTCAGCGTTGCGCCGCTGCCCAGTGCTTGATATACAACAGGTGTAGCAGGCCGGATCAAAACCTTGCTGCCATCCGCTTCAGCATCCAGGTTACCCGCAACAGTTATGAGCGGATTAGCTGTATCAATGCCAGTGTATTCCTGGCTATCAGCATCGAATAGCGGCTGCAAAGTCACTGTCGTTTGAGTCGGTAAGGTGAAATTGCCTGACATGGCAATGCTGGAAGTCTGGGTACTGACAATCAGGTGATCTACGTCCTGAATCGTCGCTCCATCAAACGCACCGGCTCTGAACTCTACAACGTCAGTCTTATAATCAGTGCTGCCAAAAATAGACCCGGTGGTTCTTGCCTGGTCACCTTCCTGAAGGAAGCTAAGCGGGGATTTGGCCGATGAAAAGTCAACAGCACTGACAGTGGTATTGTCTCCGGTAATCAGACCATCATTGACATGAACACGACCAATAAAGGTGCCGTTAACTTTTATAGCACTGTCACTGGCTGCTTTTATCTCTCCCCTATCAACAACCCTGATGGCAGCATCGTCGGCTCCCCGACCTCCCGTACCTCCAAGCTGGGCATTGGCCGCTACATAAACCGCATTTTTGTCAGCAGCGGTGGCTTCAATTTTAGTGTTAGCTCCCTGAGCTACTACAAAGTCGGTTTTGGAATAGTTACCCAGGTACACAGCATGATCAGTGGTCGACTGACTCACTCCACCCTCTACGGCGATGTAACCTCCCGTCAGAGAGGCCCAGCTGTTTGCAGAACCATAAGCCCAATAGCCAGCTCCCTGGTTGGCAGTATGAGCACCACGAATGAACACACCTGATTCAATCGTTCCCTTGTTCTCAAAAGTTCCTGTATAGGTTCCGCTGACATAGATACCCGCAGCATCAGATCCACCACCCTGGATTACACCTCCGGTATCCACCAGCAGCTTACCTATAGCACCACCGACGATATCAATAGCCCGTCCATTGGTAGCAATCACCTGTCCTGAAACATTGATGACAGTGTCAGCTTCGGTTCGAGTGATGGTTAGATTTCTGGAGTTGTGACCATTGGTGAATTCCCCTCCTATACGTCCATCACTGGCTACATAGAGAGCACTGCTTCCGGTTCCTGACGACTTGATCCGGCTATTACTCCCCACCAGGATATAATCCATATAGGAGTCAGAACCAATGTTGACCGCATGATCTTTTATAGCTTCAACCACACCGCCATTGATAACACTGTAACTTCCCTGCACTGAAGCCTGATGTGCTGCGTCCAATCCCGAGCTTGTGTAGGCATTACCATTTTCATGAATGGATTGCCCAATGATCACTATGCCGTTTCGAATATGTCCCTGATTCTCCAGAGCGCCCTGAAGCAGGCCTGTGGTATTGACAAAAATGGTGGCTTTTTCAGGCGATGATGGAGCACCTGCAGCGGCACTGGTGCTGAGCTGAACTTCGGTGTCCAGCTTGATACCACCCAGCCGTGCCTGAACCTCTACCACAGGTGACTCGGCACCTGAGTTGATGTCAGCTTCCACAACAATACGACGGGGGTCATGAATCACAACGGTCTGAGGAGCACTGATACTCCAGTCTTCAGCCTGGGCAAAAGCGGTCACCATGGCTAAAGCCAATGTACTGGGCAAAAAATGATTGAGTGAAGTTTGCACGATCCTTGTGCCTTCCCTGTTCTCACTGCTGGTTCAAGCCATTACCGGAACCTATCCTTTTGCCGGTATCTGCTCTTTTAATCGGAACATTCGAGAAATGTCTTAGCACTGAACGAGAGAATCACTAAAAAGAAAGATAGAAAACACCTCCAATGATCACGCCACTGACTAACAGGTGCATGATGCAAAAGCCCATAATATCTCTGGCCTGAAGCCCGGCAACGGCCAGAGCAGGCAGGGCCCAGAAGGGCTGAATCATATTGGTCCAAGCATCTCCCCAGGCAATAGCCATGGCCGCTTTGACAGGATCGACTCCTAACTCAATCGCCGCTGGAATCATGATGGCGCTTGAATAGCCCACTGCCCACCTCCGGAAGGAATAAACATATTGAGCAAACCGGCACTGAGAAACGTCAGCAATGGGAAACTTTCCGCTGAAGCGATAGACACAAACCACTCACTCATAGCGGCCCCCATTCCCGAAGACATCATCATCCCCATAATCCCGGCATAAAGAGGGAACTGTATGATAATGCCACCTGCGCCTTTCACACCCTGAGTCACGGCATCAAGAAAACGACCGGCATGACCATGAAGGATCAAGCCCAGCGTCAAAAATATAAAATTGACGATATTCAGGGTCAAACTGGCACCATGGCTGGAAAAATAGATCCAGATATAGGCCAACCCCATAAGACCCGGTAGCAGGGCCAGTAAGCGACTGTGCTCTAACTTTCTGGCAGGCGAATCCATGATAACGGGCTCTGTGACCGAAGGTTCTTCCAGACGTTCAGGATCCACGGAGACAGTGTTATCCAGACCTCGCATCATTAACCAGTTCAGCAAAGGCATCACGACCAGCAGCAGTACAAGGATCATCAAGTTAAAGTGGGCAAAGATGGTCTCGGAGCTGTGGATAACTCCCATCACATCGGACATAAAGTGGTGTTCTGTCGCTATGGTCAGAGGCACTGAGCCCGACAACCCGCCATGCCAGATCAAAAAACCGCTGTAGGCACTGGCTATAAGAAGACGGTAATCAATGGCCGTTTGCACCCTTGCCATGTGTTTGGCAAACAGGGCTCCGACAATCAGCCCAAAACCCCAGTTAATCCAGCAAGCGACAAAAGAAACCAACGTTACCAGTACTATGCCTTGTCCGGGTGAGCGTGCCAGACCAGACATTTTCTCAAGAAACCGATGAACAATCGGTGCCACCGCCAACACATAGCCGGTGACCAAAACCAGTACCATCTGCATGGTGAAGGTCAGCAGTTTCCAAATGGAATCGCCCCAGAACTGAATCATTTCTGCCGGAGTATGCCGGGTGAATAACACACCCAGCATAAAAGCCAGTAAAGTCAGTAAAACAGCCAGTACAAAAGGGTCAGGCAAGTAGCGACGCATCAGGTGATCAAAGAACCCGGTCAGTCTCTGCATGATGGCTCCTGTTGTTATTTTAATAACGTCGTTGTTTTAATAGCGTTGTTGAGCCATGCGCTGAATATTTTCAGGCTATAGAGACATGGATCCTGAGATTAAGATAGCCTTCTTCCCCCTGAAATCCAGAAAGATGAATCAGAATAGGATTTAACGGGCAATGGGGAAGCAGTCAACAGTATTATTCAGGCTTTTGCTCAAACTCCCATTGAATGCCATAGGGATCAATAAATTGACATCCTCCCCGCCCTAAAGGCTATCTCTTTATCACATCTCTACACCCAAGAACTGGCGCGCTATGCGCCAGCCTTCAACGCAGGTCTGTAATTTTGCCCACCCCTTCCAAACTGCCAGCCAACCGGGGCGACCTGTGTGCTTGGA
>NZ_JBPCXO010000500.1:0-7241 GCF_051008435.1 Endozoicomonas sp.
TAGCCTGTCCATTCTTACGGGGAATAACAGTGACGTTGAAGACTTCGGAGCCTTGATAGAAACCAAGTTCAACCTTTTCGTAAACAAATGACTTGAGTTTATGGCATTTATTGAGGATAGTTTTTATGAGCATCGGCGGCGGCTTTTGTTGTTTTTTGTCCTTCAACAAAAACTATCAAAAGTCAGCTGTCGATGCCCTTTTATCCTCGAAATTGTTCATTCCTACCCACAGATACCCCTGAAGAGCCATAAATTTTTATCCTTGAAGCTCTTCAGGCTCTGGCAGCCTATGCTTCATCTGCGTATCATCCCACAGTTTTGCGATCCACAATTCAGGGTACAAAATAGTCAAAATTTCCTGAGGGTGCTGATTTCTGAAGTAGTCTGACCTGGATGGGGTCAGACAGGATTATGTCAGAGTGAAATTATGAGTGAATTAGTGAATGCTTCCCCACTGGGGAAAAACAGTGAGTACCAGGCTGAGTACAATCCGGAACTTTTGTTCCCTATTCCCCGAAAGGAGAAGCAGTTGGAGCTGGGGTTAGATCCGGAAAATCTACCTTTTGTGGGCAGCGATGTCTGGTTTGGTTATGAGCTGTCCTGGCTGGACAGGAAGGGCAAGCCTCTGGCCATGATCGGGCGCTTCGAGCTGCCTTGTAACTCCCCTAGTCTGGTCGAATCCAAGTCATTCAAGCTTTATCTGAACTCATTTAACCAGACTCAATTTGAGTCGGTGGAACAGGTTCAGGCTGTTATGGAAAAAGACCTCAGTCAAGCTGCTGGCGCTCCGGTTAAAGTGAAGCTGATGACCGTGGCTGAGATGGAAACCTTCGGATTCAAACCGGCTCCAGGCAGCGGTGTGGATGAGTTGGATGTCGCCATTGATTGTTATGACTACAGCCCTGATTTATTGCAAAAGGCCGAAGGCGTCAGAGAAGAAACAATCCACTCTCATTTGCTGAAGTCCAACTGTCCTGTTACCGGTCAGCCGGACTGGGGGACAGTGGTTGTTCGGTACAATGGTGAAGCTATTAGTCATGAATCTTTTCTGCGGTTTATCTGTTCATTCAGAGGGCACCAGGAATTTCATGAGCAGTGTGTAGAGAGAGTGTTCACTGAAATTCAGGCTCGATTCAAAATGGAGTCTCTGACCGTTTATGCCCGTTATGTTCGCCGGGGAGGACTGGATATTAATCCATGGCGCAGCACTGATCAGGCAGAGCAAGACGATTTGCGTCTGATCAGACAGTAAAATTCCCCCATTTACACGCCGGGATTAGTCTATTCTTTACTTGTGAAAAAGAATGATTTGTTCCCGGTGCTGTTCCTCTGTAGAAAGTTTGGTTTTGTTTTAGCACTTCTTGCTCTGTTGTGTTGTACGTCTGCGTTAGCAGCAAGAACCTACACAACGCATTTATCCAACCTGGCGACAACCAGAACCTTCACAGTCGAATGGCAGAACCAGTGCATGGCACTGGATAGGCGTGCTTTGAGGGGAGGTAGTCCCGCAGAGCGGCTTTCTACTGTATTACTCAAGAGGCAGGGATGGCCTCGTCAGGCTAATTTCAAAGCACTCAAGGGACTGGAATTTTGCGCTGGTCAGATGATGCGGTTTGAGAATGAAATCCAGTTTCAAGTAGACAGTCAGAATCAGGCGAATGTCAATGGGACCCCTGCAATGTGGCTGTCTCAGCATTTTACTTCTGGAGGCTTGATCAATCCCCAGCAAACGGATTTTTTGTTCGTACCTGAACTTTTTGGCCAGTTACTGATTCAGTTTCACCAGGTTGAGGTGATCCATGATCAGCAGGGTCAACCGGTGTGGTTGGTGCAAGCGAATATTCCTGTGTCAGCCAGCGACTGCACTCCGGTCACTCTGAGTGTTTTCCATAATGAGCAGGGAAATCTTCAGATCAATGCATTTGATGGTTTTTTATCCTCTGTCTCAGGGCTTGAGCCAGCAGTCTTCACAGTATTTGAAGAAACGAGTGATCAAGATCCATCGGAGCAGGAGGGGCAAACGGTTCAACAGGAAGATAATGGATTGGGTGGAGCGAGTGGGATGGACACTCTGCAAATCAATGGGGATGATGAAAAAAAAGACTCTGAAAAGCCTGCGTGGCTTTCAGAAGACTATAAGCCCTCAAAAAGAGCGTTATTCAGTCCTGTTGGTATCACGGTGGCGTGCTGTTCAGGCGTCTTCTGCCAGTATTTCGCGTTCGAGTTTCTGAGCCGCTACCTTCAGGTTTCTTATGATCTCTTTTCTGTCTTTATGATCTATAGTGTCCCCGTCCACGTATATTGAAAATCCTTTGGTTTCGAAATCCATATAACTCTGTTTCTGACCTAGATTGCGACGGAAGTCGAGAACCCGGTAGCAGGGAACGGAACGGCTGAAGCCTTTAACTCTAAGCACTCCTACGGACTGGCAGAGAATGATGTCCTTAACCAGAGACCAGGTTTCATGTGAGATCAGTATCTGGTTGGCGTCGGCCTGACTTTCCAGGCGACTGGCCAGGTTTACTTCCTTACCGATCAAGGTGTAATCCATTCGATTCTCGGCACCAAAATTACCTACCGTACAATAACCCGTGTTGATCCCCATACGAATTTCGAGCGGCCGCTCAATACCCTGTTTGCGCCATTGGTGACGGAGAACTTTCATATGACGGCGCATGGCAATAGCCATTGATACTGCCGCCAGAGCGTCTTTTTTAGGCCCCCGGGTTCGTGGATCTCCGAAGAAAATCATGATGCTGTCACCGACAAACTTGTCAATGGTCCCACCGTATTTCAGGGCTATTTTCGACATTTCAGTCAGGTACTGGTTCAGCATGTCGGTCAGGGCTTCGGGCTCGAGTTCCTCAGACAGTTCGGTAAAACCTTTTATGTCGGAGAAGAAAACCGTCAGCTTTTTTCTCTGACTTTCCAGTTTTGCACTTTTCCGACCCACGAAAATAGAGTGCCAGACCTGAGGGGACAGGTATTTGGTCAGACTGCTGGCCAGAATCGTATATCGTCGTTGCTGAGCTCTGGCCTTGTCCCTGAGATCGACGAAAACCTTGTGTTTCTGTCGTATGATCCAGGCAAGGTAGAACATGTAGATCATGACCGAGAGAGCCGCTACCACCGTAACGTTTAACGGCATTGGCTTCATCAGAGGCTGAGGCAGGAGGAAGTAAGTGACCCCTCCAGAAGCCAGCATCAAAACCGGAATGGCCGCCAGCGAGACCAGGCCATAGCGGATGATTCCGCTGCACATCAGAATCATACTGAACATCATGGATTCTATGGGCGGCAGGCCCGCTGCAATAAGAAAGACCCCGGAATTCAGGGAATCAGCCACCAGTGAGGCGACTTTGTCTTGCTTGGGGTAAAGCTGATTCAGGAAGAAAAGCAGTAAAGTAGCGATGTGGGGATAGACAGCAGCATAAACCCCGAAAAACACCATATGGTTGGGGAGCGTGTCCTTGTATACCCCAAAGCCGATGCTCAGGGCGACCAGAGTATAAGCCAGAACCCTGGCCTGATAATCTCTGCTGACAGGACTGTTCAGACTGCTGAAGATCGCTTGCTTTGCCATCGCACTCCTGGCACTTCTTTTTCCATGGAGATGCCCGGGGTCATTGGGATTGGAGCACTTCTCACTCATGGATGCTTTCTTATTGTAATGCCTTGAAAAGTTCAGTTCAGGCGGGTTTGACCATCATACCCATGTTTGTGGATGGCGGGAACACCCTGTCGTCCCAGACAGGTCTTTGTCAGAAGTACTGACTATAACACTATCATTCTTCACTGGAAAACCACCTGATTGCTGGTGGCAGTAAGAGCAGGAGAAGATAAGGTTTCATCAGCCCCCATCGCAGTATGAATCTGCTAAGGTAACCGGAAAAAGATTTCGTTGTTTTGAAAGCGAATAAAAATTCATGGTTTTTCTCTTGCTACAGACTCATAGGCATCCGCTGTCGGATGTTCCCGGTTCAGGAACTTTTGAGGGTTAATCGTATATGGACAATCAATATCGGCCTCTGGAGTGGTTGACTCAACGCGTCTCACATCCGGTGCAGACCGATCCGGCTCCCAGCAATGAACAATTGGACGTTATCTTTAAAGCGGCACTCAGAGCCCCGGATCATGCCAGATTAAGACCCTGGCGATTTTTAACAATTTCCGGAGAGGCTCGAATCAAACTGGGAGAGCTTTTTGCACGCTCTGCTCAGGAAGAGCAGCCAGATCTGGCACCTGAAGCCATTGAACGCTTTAAGGGATTACCTTTGCGAGCCCCTGTTTTGGTAGCACTGATTTGTAAACTGCAGGAACACCCAAAAGTGCCTGAGCTCGAACAGTATCTGTCATTGGGTGCTGCCGCTCAGAATATTCTGCATGCCGCTTATGCCCAGGGGGTAGGTGCTATGTGGAGAACCGGTGCGGTGACCTATCATCCGAACACGGCGAGAGAATTGGGCCTTGGCGAGAATGAACGACTACTAGGAGCCTGTCGGACTTAAGACTATTTCGGCCTAAATTCCAGAAAGAACGGCCCAATTATTCGAAGAATTCGATTAAATAGGTCAACTATTCTCACGAATCCATCGAATAATTCGACTCGTTCTACTGAAATTTATGCTCGAAAGCATAAGTCCGACAGGCTCCTAGGGTTTATTTATCTGGGAACCCCCTCAGGTCCCAAAAAGAAAGTGGAAGAACTCAACCCTGATGACTTTGTTGCAAGCTGGCAGGGATAGGAGCCTGCCGAACTTAGTGGTCGATATTATGCAGAGGGATAATATAATCTTCCCAATCTTCTTCAGGAACAGTTGTTTCTGACTGTGCAAAGGCCCTGACTGAGATGCCTGCCTGGTGAATGCTGTCAGGGCGTCCTGATATCAGAGGGTGCCAATCGAAGAGGGGCTTGCCTTCGGCCAGCAGTCGATAGGCACAAGTTTCTGGTAACCAGTGAAAATGAGGTATATCACTCACCGATAGCTTCAGACACTCAGGTACCTTTTCCTTGCGGTGTTCATAGTCTGAGCACTGACAACTGGCGATATCCAACAGTTGGCAAGCCAGAGAGGTGTTATGAACCTCTCCTGTCTCTTCATCTTCCAGCTTTTGCAGGCAACAGCGACCGCAGCCATCGCAGAGACTTTCCCACTCTTCGGGGGTCATCTGTTTTAAGGCTTTGGTCTGCCAGAAAGGCGTTCTCATAGCGGGTCATTAAAGCTCAATAGTTCTTCAGGAAGGTGCTGAATATAGTCTTCTTCAGCCGGGGGCATCTGTAAGTAAAAACCCTTTTCCTGAATCTCGGACATTACCTTTTCGGTATCCACTCTGGCCAGTTTGCGCTCAGAGGTTAGCAGCATGTCCATAACATGAGTGGCTTTGCCGAAAGCCAGATGGAGAGCTTCAGGGATTTTTTCCAGCTGATCGCGTTTTTCGACGTACAGGTACATCTCATTGCGTTTGCTGCTTTTGAAGATGGAGACAAGAATTTTAGACATAATATCAATACTATCTTGAAAATTTCTCAGAGCCAGAGGTGATGAACAACGAGTCGTCGTCATCACCTCTGGTCGGTTTTGTATTCTTTCAGTACAAGAATTAATGGTTCAGCAATTTCCTGCTGACGCCAACCTTTGATACTGTCGGGTACGGAAAAGCGACCACTGTCCTGCCACTGTCGTAAAAGCGCATTAGACATTTTTCCAGGGAAGAGCAATTCCACTGGAACGTTCAACTCGTCTGATTTGTTATGGACCCAGGCCTTGATCAGCTTGCCATAGTCCCGGGCGACTTTTGGCAGAGGGGCAGGGAGTTTGTCTGGATAGTTGGCTTGTGGGCTGTCTTTGGCTTGCTGGACCAGGTTCAGGATGATGTCGCCATATTTTCTCAGAGTCTTGGGTTTCATATCCTGGATAGAAGAGAGAGAGCGTGCATTGTCAGGCATAAAGCGGGCAATCGCCCACAGACTTCCCTTGGGAATGACCCGGTTTCTTGGTGTGTTGCTTTTTCGGGCTTCCAGTTCACGGTACTCACAAATTTTCTGTAAAACTGCCAATTGTTGAGGTCGTAGTTGCCAGGCTCGTTTGACATCTTTCCAGATTTCGCTCGGCTCTGGGAACAAGGGAGAGACCACTAAAGCACTGCAGTCCTCTTTAACCCAATGTAACTGTGGCTTGTCCTTCAGTTTTCCAAGCAGTAACTCATAAGCTTCCAGCAGATGGACTACATCCAGTGTGGCGTAGCTGATCTGGGCCTCAGTCAGTGGGCGCTGCAGCCAATCTGAGCGGGTGGCATCCTTGGGCAGGTCAACTTCAAGCAAGGCTTTCAGAAGATTCTGGTAGCTTAATGAATGTCCCAGTCCTGCGTAGGCGGCAGCCAGCTGTGTGTCCAGCAGTGCAACAGGGCGGCAACCGGTCAGAATATTGAACACTTCCAGATCTTCACTGCAGGCATGAAGTACCTTGACGACGGATTCGGACTGGAGAACTTTGGCAAAAGGACTCCAGTCTTGAACACTGAGGGGATCAACCAGAAATACCTCTTCACCGGTACCGACCTGAATCAAACCGGGAATAGGGTAAAAGGTGTCTGTGCGAATAAATTCTGTATCCAGCGCTATGGCATCCAGCTCCAGCCACTGCTGGCAGTAATGGTTAAGGCTTTCACTGTCGAGGACCCAGATAGGATCAGGATGTTCAATAGGCATATAAGCAGCTGGATCAGAAATAAAAGCTTATTATAAAGAGCTTGTCTGCGAAGCCAAAACAATATTCTTCGGTCTCTGAGTCAAAGGGGCAGATGTTGAGCTTTGTGATCTGGATAATTCCGGCTGATTCTGGTGGATTTAGCGGTTAGGTAGATCTATGAATTTCTGCGCAAGCTCATAGTTGAACGGTGCCCGATAGTCATTGATCAATTGAAACCTCAGTGACACTCCTTGGCAAAGAAGACGGTTACCTTTTTTAATAGGGTCCTCTCTTCTCTCAGTTTGGCGTTCTCTTTGCGTAAACGTTTAAGCTCGTCGTATATATACTCATCATTATTCTGGGGCTTGCTGGAGGCATCAGGCCGTTGATACTTGGCATATCCAGGTATGCAGGGTACTAATATTAACGGGGCTTTTACAGGTTGGCTGATGAAAAGTGAGGGGTTGCAACAGAAATAGCCTTCAGGAGACGATTGATTTATAAGGATCAAAATTTCTGAAGGATCAGACATGTGTGCAACACCCTCACTAC
>NZ_JBPCXO010000501.1:0-9910 GCF_051008435.1 Endozoicomonas sp.
ATAATGCCAATGCCTTTTTGGAACTGAACAGTATTTTTACACATCAGATTTATCTCCAAATATAAAGGTCATCAGACGTTTAATATAGCATCTGGATTATGACGTAGGGTCGATGGTAAACAGGAAAAAATAAGGTTGATTTTATTATTCAGGTTTTGTATTCATTAATGCGCACTCGTTCACAAAAAGGATTTAAGAATGAAACCTGACAATACTGATGGCCTGATTCTTCAGACCATTGACGATTTCGCTCGCTCTGTTGGTGTCACTGTGGAAACAGTGCGAATATGGATTCGTAAGAACAAGATTCCTTCGGTCAAGATCGGCAAGCGTCGTCTGGTGAACATCCATAAGATCAAGAATACGCTTGAAAGTGAGGAATAATCCAGTATGGACGCTAAGGTGTCCATACTTATTATAGTCTAAATGACTGATAAATAAGGATTAAAATTGAGAAAATCAAGGACTCCTAATCAGGAAGATCCTTTTGAGCGGCTTTCTCGGCAAGTGGATGAAGCATTAAAAATCCAAACTGAATTACCGTATATATTCTGTAATACCCTGTCTTGGGTTGAATATGCCCGTTACATTAAGTCCAGTAAATCGGTTTGGTACCTGGAGCGTTCAGAAGGTAAAACTGACTGTTAGCGATTCATTTTAATTATTGCTTTGGATGCCAATGTGCTTCACTTTTTTTGGCGATTTCTCATCGCCTCAAAAAAATTGAATAGCACCTTGGTAAGGTTTCAAAGCAATAATTAAAATTATTTTTATCTTGTTTTTGGTCGTTATTGGTCTTTGTTTTTTATTTCATTTTTGGCTATTGCATTCGTTTATTTTGATGGCTATTAATGAAATTAGGATTAATTAAAAAAAGGAAAATAAAGAAAATGGAAACCTCATTTAAAGGACTCTATCTGGGATCAAAAGTAACGGAATTTGAAAGTGATCGTTATTTGAAAGTTTTTATCTCGGGCATGAGCGAAGATGAAGATCATAATATCTTTGGTTTGGATGTCATGATTTGCAGTGCTGATCATGACTTGCTTTATGAGTTTCAATCTCTAAAGCCATTAAAAGTTTACGAATTTAAAACCAAGGTCATGTCAGGATCAAAGCAACGAATCTCAATCAAGATTCTGGGCATTAAAGAAACCGTGTCTGAGAAATCGGTGAAGTAATGCAAGTGCTTCTGTGTGATGAGTTTGAATTGAAGCCCAAGGGGGAAGTGCTTTGCTCGGGTGACGCTTCGTTTATCACACTGGAAGAGCTTCAGGTCAGTCCTGTTGCTGAAGAGGTGTCGATGGAACAGGTGAATGAATTGCTGGCAGCGGCTTTACTGGTGTTCTGCATTGCTTTTGTCTTTTCACTGATCCTTCGTCAATTACGTTAAACAGAACATTCGGGAGAATGATCATGTTTAAGAAACTTGGGGGTCTTGTTCTGGGGGCAGTCTGCTCAGTGATGTCGATGGGGGCTTTTGCCGAAATTGACATCTCAGCTGCCACTACCGCCCTGACCACGGATGGCACCACCGCCATCACTGCTGTGGGTACCGCACTGGTCGGTCTTGCTGCGGTGGCTGTGGTGTTCAAGTGGGTTAAAGGTGCCATTTTCGGCTAATCCCGTTAAAGGTTCCTTTTTGCAGGGAGGTTATTCTCCCTGCATTTTTTCATAACTTCTTTGATGACTTCACTTATGTCTGCGACTGATCCCAACACTTTTTATCTGGTCATCATGCTGTTGGCTTTCTGGATGATGCAGCCATGAGAGTATTAATGGTTGGATGGCTCTTGCTGATGACTCATTCCGTCCAGGCAGAAACCTATTACTGGAAGTACAACAACAATGCCAATTTTATACGACCCACAGCCATAGAAGTCTGTGATCTGTTATATAAACCTTCACAGGGCTTTATTGATAATGGTTCTGAATTTATCAGCGAGACTCGCTATCGTTGCAACAAGAAACAACTGGAAGCCAATGGTGTCACTTGGTACTACGTCAATACTGACAAGATTTTCCGCTTCGGCAACAGCTGCCCTCAAGATACTTCTTACAATCTTGAAACCGGAGGCTGTGATGAGGTGACGCTCTCCTGCCCTGATGCACAGCCTGTCGCCAGCACACTGAATCTGTCTATGGGCTGTCATAACGGCTGCCGCTATGAAAACCTCGGCGGTTTCAGGGACTACAACAATCTGTTATCTGAAGTGACTTACGATTACGTTGCTACGGGAGAGGAGTGCCTGGCAGGTGATCAGGATATTACTGATGCCGAGAACTACTCCGAAACCAATGAGGAAGGTCTGGACTGTCGAACCAGCAACGAAATCCAGTTCTGTGTCAACGATGATCGAACCTGCAAGTTCATCAACGGTCAGGAAGTCTGCATCGATCACGAAACACGAGAAGAACTGTACAACTGCGGCACCTTTAACGGTGAAGTGGTTTGTATTGAAAAAAGCGAGCAGAGCCACTGTCGTTTCGTGAACGGTGAACACCTTTGCATCTATCCCGATGGGGACAAGGTGGATGAGGACTCGGTGGATCACCCTGACAATGGCGGTAATGCCAACCGCAATATCCAGGACGATATTCTGGATCAGGAAGACCTGGATCAGAATACGCCCCAGGCACAGAACACCCAGACCATTATTCGAGAAACCATCATTAAACAGGCGGCGCAGAAACAGGCCGAAAATGACAATCCCTCTTCTGCTGTTTCTGGTATCGAATGCGATAAAGCGATGAATTGTACGGGGGATGCCGTGCAATGCGTCATCGCACGATACGAGAAACAGCAGGCCTGTTTATTTGAGTTGCAGACCTCAGAGCTTCAGCAGCAGATTGACGCCAATCCTGCCACAAAACCGCTGGGCAGCTATGAATCAGATACCACACTGATCGACCTGGAAGGCATGATCTCGGAAGAGGGGCGCTTTGTAGAATCCGCCAGCTGCCCTGAACCGATGTCATTCGCCGTATATGGCAAGGACTTCGCCATCAGCTTTGACCCCATGTGCGACCTGGCGGGATACATCCGTTACTTCATTCTATTCGCCACCTGGTTCTCAGTGGCGGTACTGATCGCCAAATCATTCTAACAGGGAGGATGAATTATGTGGGGAGCCATGCTGAGCGTCATGATGACCTTTGCTTTGCCCATCGTGTGGATTGTATTGCGAGGGCTGGGCTTTGGTCTGGTGACCTACGGTGGATTATCACTGTTGACCGAATACCTGGGTGACAAGATCCAGGAGAACTTTGATGGGATGCCCATCGCTATGTACCAGATGATCTCATTACTGGGCATTCCAACCGCTGTGAATATCCTGCTCTCGGTACTGACCACCATTATCGTCATCAAGGGACTGATGACTGCCGGAGGTGCAGCCAGGAAGAAACCGGTCTGGAATGCACCCACGGGTGGCCTGGGCGGTGGAGCCTGAGATCCAACTCATCGGTTCAACCCGCAGCCGGTGAAGCGGCTCTTTTTTTCAGTATAAAAAGAGGGGCTGAGCGGGCATCGGAAAGGACACCAACATGCTGCACATCATTACCGGAAGACCGGGGGCTTCGAAGTCACTGAACTGCTTCAAAACCGTCTGCACCGACGCCAAGTACCAGGGCAGACCGCGTTATTACAACAACATCAAACTCAACCTGCTGGACTTCCAGGTCTGCAAAACCTTTCAGGCCTACTTCTATGACATCTATTACCCGACTCTCAAGAAAGCCGAGAAATCCATTCTCAATGCCACGATTCAACCGATCCATGCCCAGAAACGGTTTGTTGAACTGGCCGATGTGCCCTGGCTTGAAAAACCCTTTGAGAACCACGACCCACTGGCGCAATGGCTGAAGTGGGTGAAACGCTGTTATTCCATGCATGATGTTCGCAGCATTACTGAAATCCAAAAAAATTGTCCGGAAGGAACGGAGCTGACCTTCAAGGATTTTGAGTCCCTCAATCTGCATTGGAGGCATTTTGACGATCCCCATCGATGGTATGAACTGGAAGGTTACTCGGTTCTGGTCGTGGATGAAGCGCAGGAGTTCTTCCCTGTACGCTCGGGCAAAGATTGAGTCCCCGTGTACGCATCAAAATTTGAGCGACACCGGCACGACTCATTTGACGTTATCCTGGTGACTCAGCATCCTAACTTTCTTGATATCCATATCCGGCGTCTGGCGGGTCACCACACTCATTACTTCAACTTCTGGGGCAGCGCTAAGGTCACTCGCTACCTGTGGGATAAGTGTGTTGACCCTGATGATCATTTCGCAAAGCAGGAAGCGTCTAAATCGGTGATAGGCAAACCAAAGAAGTACTTCGGTGTGTACTTCTCGGCCTTTGAACACACCCACAAGCTGAAACTGCCCAAAGCCCTGCTACTGATCCCGGTGCTGCTGCTGATCATTGTCTTTGCTCTCTATAAAGGCCTCTCAACACTAACCCGCTCTGAACAGAAGCCAGAGGAAGCGTCTTCAAACCCCAACGATAGCTTTCTGCCCTTATCAAAGGACAATGCCAGGGAACCAGTCAGCCTGGAGCAATATATCCAGGCACGTACCCCTAGGTTATCAGGACTCAAACACACGGCTCCCATTTATGATGCGCTGACCAAGCCTAAAGCCTTCCCCAAGCCCCAGAACTGCATTCTGTGGCGGGAAGGTACATCAAAAGAGCAATGCATCTGTTACTCACAACGGCTGACCCGTATGCAGGTGCCTGAGTACCTCTGCAAATCCATTGTCAGGAATGGCTACTTTGATGAAACCCTCTCTGATAAACGACACGACCGAAACAGTCACCGAAACGACCGAAGAGAAATCAGACCTTACCGGCAGAAACCTGACTAACCCCTGTGCGAGGCTGCAAAGCGCAGCGCAGCCCGCACAGGCAGACGTTCCTGTAGCACGTCTTAAATAAGAGGCAGTAACAAAACTAAAAGTTATAAAAAGGAATTTATTATGAAAACATTAGAAAGATATGAACTCTCAGAGGATAGGGCTTCCACGGTTCCCAGTGACAAAGGTCTTCTGTTCGTTCATCCCAAGTTCGGCAAAGTAGCGGATCTCTACCAGGACAACTTCCAGATCGTAGGAACCTACGTGGATACGCTGAGGCAACTGTTCAAGGGGGTAATGAACCTGGGCTTCATTACGGACTGTGAACACTCTATTGACCTTGGTGAGAAAACCTACCAGTTTCTTGGTCTGGATTGGCTGTTGGGAAAAAGCTCCAAGTCATCCGGCTACCAGTTCCGGCTACAGAACAATCAGCTAGGCGTGATTATCTTCTTCAAAATGTTTCACTCCAAGGCAGAAACGGAAAGCTCTCATCTGAAAATAGAATGCTCCCCATGGTTCCTGGACAGTCGATCACCAAAAGAAGTTGATAAGTTCCTGGCTAAAATTGCCAAGAGAATTCTCAAAAGCTCGGAACCTCACTATCCAGCTATCCACCTGGCGGTAGATATGCAGGGATGGAAGCCTGATAACAATCTTTCCGAACGAATGCTCTGTCGTTCCAGGCGAGTGGCTCAGTTCAACGGTATAGATACCGCTGAATACAATGTCTCGGAAGTCTCCTGTATCTATGACCGTTCTCAGTCCTTCAAGTTCGGTGCTGCGGGTGCAGTACAGCTGGCGATCTACAACAAGACCATACAGGCCAGAACTGTCGATAAGTTCGATTACATGGAACACAAGTGGGATGAAAGCACGAAAACAGAAGAGGGTGCTTCTGGCTACGGTCCAGACCAAGATGTGTTCAGAGTAGAAGTAAGATTTCATCACTCTGTTATCCAGCAATTTGCACTGGGAACCAGCAATACCGACACGGGTGAAATCGGTGTCAAAATGAACACCTACTCCGATGTCATCAACCATATACAAGCTCTTTGGAAGTACGGCCTGAAGTCCTTCAAGCTCAAGTACAACAGCAACTACATAGATCCTATCTGGACAATCTTACAGGAAGATATCGTCTTCAAGTTTCCAGAGTCCAGCTACACCGATAATCTGCATTACAAGCGGTACTACAAGAAACCCACGTCGTTTTCGGGTAAGAATTACCAATTAGTTTTGGGTAACTTCCTTTCCTCCTGTGCCAGGAAAGGGCTGGAGTTCACGACAGTGCTTAAGGAGCTACAGCAGATGATTATCTGGCCGGATATAGCTCTGCACTATGAGAAGAATAATACGACAGAGAGCCAGCTTATGCAGAGACTCTCAGAGTCATATCAACAACGGATTCTCATGGGTTATAGTATATAAAGAGGGTTTTTGAACAGCGCATATATATTATTCAATTTAGATAATTCAACATGGTATCATCTTTGTATAGCTAACTATGTGCGAAGATTGTCGTTTTTAACTCATGATCATCTATATGACTAAAGTTCAAATAGGTGCTTGACTGGGTGTTTTGTAGGCAGTTTTCTGGTTTTTGATTACGGATTAGGGTTGGTACCAAAGGATTCTATAATGCAAAAATTTATAGATATGCTTCAGAAGAAAGCAGATGTTGCTAAATCGGAATCTGATTTTGCATACTTTATGAATCTACTTGTCTTTGGTGAAGCAATTGTTAAATTAATAGTTCTTTCAACAACGTCAGTGCTTAGCACAAATGATAAAGATAGGCATCAATATAGAATACTAAGTTCACTTGTTAGAGCAAATGGCCTTGGAGATTGGAGTAAAGCAGTTGATGAACTCTTGGTTGGTACTGCGTCTCAAATTTTGCCATTTGAGTTTAGGTCGTATCAAGCTGAAATTGCAAAAAAGGTGGGTGCTCAAGAGTGGCAATATCAGGCAGTAGAAAATCTAATCTCAGCATGTAATATTTTTGAGATAAATACTACTTCTAATAAAGGAAATAAGGCGTTTAAAGACTGGTTCAAATTGTTTTCTGAGCTACGAAATAAAACCAGAGGGCACGGTGCTATGCCCTTAGAAGAAGCTGCTCTCGCAGCACCTCTTTTAGCTAAAAGTATACAGATAGCTATTGACAATCTGTCTCTGTTGAAAATTCCTACAGCATATTTAAAGCGTAACTTGAGCGGTAAGTATCGCGTAACAGAAATATATGATTGTGATAATGTCTTTGATTATTTGAAAAAGAGTGAAAATTATACATTTTCTGATGGTGTTTACATCTATTTAGATAGTAAATGTTGGAAGATACCTCTTCTCTTAAGTGACCCTGGCTTGTCTGATTTTTATATTTCAAATGGTAGTTTTACTATCAAGAAGTACGAGTTACTATCGTATTGTACGGATGATAAGCAAAAAGGTGATTCAGCTGAATTTCTTAAACCATTAGGTCAACTGCCTAAAAGTGAATCTGAAGGTGTAGGTGAGTTAGAACCAAAAGGTAATTGTTTTTCAAACGTTCCAGATTTATCCTATGAATACATATCAAGGAATGAACTTGAGGGAGACTTACTAAAATTATTACTTGATGATAGAAGAACTGTCGTTACTCTTTTAGGAAGGGGAGGGATCGGTAAAACCTCGCTAGCTCTAAGGGTTATACCAGATCTGTATCAAGAAGAAAGGTTTGATGCTATTGTTTGGTTTAGCTCTCGAGATATAGACTTGCATGCTAGTGGTGCAAAAATTGTACGAGCAGATGTTATTACAAAAGATGATATCTCCAAAAGATACTGTGAGTTAGTTCTTTCTGAAAATGAAATACGTGAAAAAGATTTTAAGTGTTTAGATTACTTTCAAAGTCAACTAACAGAATCTGATATTGGATCGAGTCTTTTTGTCTTTGATAATTTTGAAACTACTGATAGCCCCATCGAAATATTTAACTGGATAGATACATACATAAGAAATCCTAATAAAGTATTGATTACAACCAGGCTCAGAGATTTTATTGGTGATTATCCTGTAAATGTTCATGGTATGACATTCGACGAGTCAAAAGAGCTGGTGTTAGTTACAGCTAGAAGTCTTGGTCTCGAGTGCATTATTACAGATAGCATGATTGAAGAAATATATCATGTTTCATCTGGTCATCCTTATGTTATAAAGGTTATGTTGGGGAATTTATCTAGGGATGAAAGGGGGAGGTCATTACCAAAGCTAATTGCTGGAAAGGATGAGGTTTTAACAGCTCTTTTTGAAAGAACTTATTCGGCTCTTACACCGTGTGCGCAACAAGTGTTTTTAACATTATCTTCATGGAATTCAGCAGTGCCTAGGTTGGCTTTAGAAGCAGTTTTAATGACTTCTATCGATAAGCCGCTTGAGGTGGAAAAAGCTATTGATAGCCTGACTCAATATTCAATGATAGAAGAGTTGAAAAGTGAAAATGATGGGCAATACTATGTTGGATTACCATTTGTTGCATTAGCTTTTGGGAAAAAGAAAGCTAGTGTCAGTCCATTGAGAAACAAAATTCAGAGCGATGTTAAAATACTGCAAATGTTTGGGGTTTCAAAATTAGATGATCAAAATTTATATTTCAGTAATAACTTTTCTCGATACTTGAAAAATATTGATTTTAATGCGAAATCTTTTTTTCAGAATAAAGAAATAATTGATGGTATAACACTCAGTTATAATGGTGCACGTTTGGCTTTGTCAGCTTGGCTTATGGAATCGGATAATGTGGCTTTATTAAAAGAAGCTAAAAAATATCTGGAGCTCTTCCTTGAGAACGAAACGGAAGATGCTAATAAAATGGAGGCTTGGAGAAGTCTTGCAAATCTATCAAAACAACTTGGTGAGCCTTTAGAAGAGATACATTCTCTTGTTGAGCTATCTCAGTTTTCAGATGTTGACTATTCTGTTCTCTCAAATGTTGCAAATAAAATGAATAGAATGCTAAATAATGAAGAGCTAACAATTGATAGTCATGGTGCTAAAAGGGAACTTGTTACTAGGCTTTATGGAGTGATGCACACAAGAAAGAATGAAGCTGATGCTGTTGATCACTCAAGAGCAGCTTGGCTAGCTTTGCATTTGGGAAAAGAGGATGAAGCAAAAGCATTAACGACTAATGGGCTGCAAATTGATCCCTTTAACAAATATTGTTTGAAACTAAAAGAAAAATTCAAGTAAATTGATTTCTGAAATCTAATTAGGGAATTATATTTTTAAGAGTGTAGGTTAGACAGGTTAAGTAGAAGGGGCTTTTAGCCCCTTTTTTATTTTGAAGTGTTAGGTTTTGCATTGTGGAGCTCGGACTCAAGTAGTTTTTTGACTTCTACCAGCTCTGAAACTTCATCATTGTATGATTCCCTAATAACCTTTGTCGTATATTGGGATAATTGTGAAATTTCACTCCTTTTTAGCTCCAGCTGGTTCTTGGTTATGTGGATTAAGGTGCAAAGCATGGTAACTATTCAGCACCCCTGATGATTTTGCAGGGATAAAAGGTTTTGGTTATAAGCCATGCCACACTTGAGTTTCAGAGGTGCAAATATGCTGTACTTTCGTTTATCTCGTGGGTAGTTGCGGCAATATGGTGTGGAAACTCAGCTTTTTAAGTGCATTTTTCGTCAAAAACTCCTTTTTCAGAAAGCTAAACGATCAGACAGCTTTTTCTACCCCTTGTGCGGTAAGCATTTCAGCACCACCCATTTCCAGCAGGGGGTGCTGAATAGTTACGCTCAATCACATCTAAAGGTGTTTGAGGGAGCTTGTCGTGTAAGTAAGCAATATCCAGTACTCGGTTTGATTCACTTACATATGGTAAATCAAGAAGATCTTTAAACTTCATAATTACTAATCAACTCGATAGTGATGTCTTGTTGCGCCTAATCGGGATAGGGCGGAGCCTCACGACTCCGCTCCTCCCACACCACCGGGCATACGGATCACGTACCACGGCGGTTCGGTTGATTGATTCAGCAATCTTCCAAACTATTGAAGAATATCCGTT
>NZ_JBPCXO010000502.1:0-24512 GCF_051008435.1 Endozoicomonas sp.
TCGGCACTATGGAGTCCAAGTTATTTTGCTGCAAGCTGCGGTGGCGCTCCTATAGAAGTCATCAAACAGTACGTTCAGCAGCAGAGAACACCGCATTAGTCGGCTATCGTCGACGAGCTTACATCCCCGCACTCAAAGTACGGGGTTTTACGCTCAACCGATAATAGAGAGGTCCTTCTTCTATTACCAGAGGCTGACTGGGATGTTTTTGATGGGAAGGTGCTCAGACCAACTCTTCATCGTTTTCATCCTTCATGGTGGCTTTAACGGCAAAAGCTACTACCGAAGACAGAGCCAAAACAATACCTGTGGGCCAGGCGATATCAGCGGATAGAGCAAACCCTTCAGGCACCATCAGAATATAAGTAGAACAAACCCCTGTCATAAAGCCTGCAGGAATCAGAACCACCCAGAAGTTACGCATCTGGCGCACCATATAAACGGCAGCAGTCCAAAGTACTATTGTGGCTAATGCCTGATTGGAGAATGCGAAGTAACGCCAGATAATCGAGAAGTCGACCAGAGTTAGCAGATAGCCTGCCAGAAATAATGGAACGGCTAACATCAGCCGACGTACCATACCGGTCTGCTTGATCCCAAACATATCGGCAAAGATCAAACGCAGGCTTCTGAACGCAGTATCACCTGAAGTGATCGGACAGGCTATGACACCCAGAATGGCTAACATACCTCCCAGTGATCCCATCAGACCAATAGCAATTTCATTCACAACCAGCGATGGCCCTCCCTGACCCAGAATCTCTGACAGACCCTCTATACCGTTTGGAAAAAAGGCCATAGCAGCTGCGGCCCAGATCAGAGTAACCACACCTTCAGCTACCATGGCGCCGTAGAACACTCTTCTGCCATACACTTCGTTGGGAATACAACGTGCCATTAATGGCGACTGGGTTGCATGAAAACCACTGATCGCCCCGCAGGCAATTGTGATACAGAGCATGGGCCAGACAGCGAGCCCATCAGGATGCGCAGAAGGTGTTCCGATTTCCGGAACAGGGAGTCCTTTGATGACCAACATGCCACCAATACCAAACGCCATGAACAACAAGGCAATGGCAAAAAGAGGGTAAATACGGGCAATAATTTTATCGATAGGCAGGATAGTGGCCAAAAAATAGTAGGCAAGGATGACCATCAACCAGAATGTCTTATCGGCAAACACACCGGTAAAGCCCAGATTACTGAGCAATGACGCGGGTCCGACCATAAATACAGTGCCCACCAACAAGAGCAGAACAACCGACAATAGCCGCATAAATTGGCAAACACGTGGCCCAAGATAGAAGCCCACAATTTCTGGAATGCTTTGTCCCTGGTGTCTGACAGACATCATTCCCGAAAAATAATCATGCACAGACCCAGCAAAGATGCAGCCGAATACAATCCAGATAAAGGCGACAGGACCATATAACGCTCCCAGAATGGCCCCAAATATTGGCCCGAGACCGGCGATATTCAGGAACTGGATTAGGAAAATCTTGTACCAGGGCAGGACTACATAATCGACACCATCAGCTCTTTCCATTGCAGGAGTTAGCCTTTCAGTATCGATACCAAAGCAGCGCTCCACAAACTGACTGTACAGGAAGTAACCTGCAATCAGAGCGACCAGAGCCAGTATAAAACTGTTCATACCCCATATCTCCATCGATTAATTGTTGAAGATACGGATCCCCTCATACCGGCTCTTCTATGGTAAATCCAATTTCTCTGTTTTGATTTGAGCAGTTATTCAACTTTCAAGTATGAAATCATAGTCATTCCCGGCCCATCGTTTATACGATTTATTTATGTAAACGGTGATCAAGCAAGCTACACAGAATAACTTTATTGTTGCTCTGCTTCCGGTAATTTCACCCAGTCGCAATCAGGGTGAGGTTTATCCACACCGGAGCAATGTATATGACCACTGCGAAGGACATTGAGTTCCTTATGGCCTGGCATTAGCTTACACCCCAGGCTGAGCTTGACGCCCTCGCTGACAGAGAGCACTCTGCTGGTCCCTATAGCCAGAGATTCATCTTCATTTCCGCCGCAAATTCTGGGGTTATCTTTGGTATAAACATGCAACACACAGCCAATAGAGCCCGCTTCCACCAATACCCTGTGGCAACTGTTTTCTGAGCCACCAATATAAATGGGGTTTTCTACTTTGCGAAAACTAACCGTGTACGTTCTATCCAGAAATGTAATAGGGCCAGTATAAACATCGGTATGACCACCTAAAGCCAGGTCACCCGTCAAATCCAGATCGTCATCGGTACTGCCTAGGAGCCTGACCGAGAATAGGCAGATCGGCCCCGCTCTCGTCATGGAAATACCAGGCATCGGACAATTCACTTAACAGTTGTGAATCCACCTCTTTCCAGTTTTTCACAATAGCTTCGGCGGTTTCCTTGCAGTCAGGAATATTACTGAAACAGGTTTTTATACCGCCTTTAAGGCTCATCAGCTGGGACTTATTGAACTCAGCCGCTTCCTTGGCTTTATATCGCCATAAGAACGATAACTGTATTAAACGGGATTACTGCCGTTCGCCTCTGCATCCGTTATCTGACTGGAAAAGTCATTGGCCGCATAATCGAGAATCTGTCCCACCAGTTCTTTACACTTGTCCAGATCCTTGAGCTGGCATGAGGTGACAAAATATTCTTCATTTTTATCTTTTCCCACAAACAACTTTGCCAGCGACTGGGGAGCCCCCCCCCAACTGCATGGCCATAATCTCAACATACCCATGGACACTGGATTTTTCATGAGCCACTTTCAGTGAGTCCATCAGATTACCGATGGCGGCATACTTGACGGAGGATTCTTCTTCAAAATTGTGCTTTTGGTACTCACTGTCAAAATTGCCCCGAAAAGAAACCAGCAAGCTGCCCCCGGTATTGGCTGATTCCACAAACCGGTCACCGCACGTGGCACGAAACTGCTCTGGCCCTTTGGAATAGGCTGACTGCCCCACAATTCGTTCAGGGCCTCTTCAGCCACTCCGGCAGTACTCATACTGCTGGCACCGGACACTACGGTTTCAACAAAGGTATAGGTTTCGACTCTCTTGTCTTCCCCGGTTTCCAGTGCATATTTCACCTTGGCACTGCCCGTGAAAACATCGTAACTGACCGAACCATCCAGATTGACTCCCAGATTTAACTGAACATCACTGGATGAAACCTGCCTGCCAAAGTGTACAGTTCCAACTGCACTGCCAATATGACTGATCTTGCCTGGCTTCAGACAACTGGCTCCCAGCACTCTGCCTTCATCTGAGGAATACCCCATACCAAGATCCATTTGAGTTGAATCAGTATCATCAGCATTCACTGAAGACTGAAGAAAGATAAGCACAGCAATCATCTGGCAGGCAATACGAATCAGATCTCTCATGGGAGTCTCCATGAACTGAGAAAAAACCGGTGGGGAATAGAAATCACATTTATCTGTGACGGGCTGCTAGGAGAGGATAGTTAAAGGCTTCAGGCTACGCCAAATAAAAGAACGAACGTAAGTTCTCAATCACATTCCCTGCCAGGAATGTGATTGAAGCATTCTACAGAATCAGGCAGCGGCTGCTGTACTGACCGTCAGGCGACGAGAGCGGACAATAAAGAGAACAAAGCTTAATAATGCTCCTGCGATACCTGCTGGGTAAGCGACTGCCGTAGACAGACCCAAACCTTCTGGAGCCATCACTATATAAGTAGCGCACACTGCAGTCATAAAAACAGCAGGCACAGTCGTCAACCAGTGCCATTTGCCATTCTGAACCAGATACATGGAAGCAGCCCAAAGAACAATAGTGGCCAACAACTGGTTAGAGAAAGCGAAGTAGCGCCAGATAATATTGAAATCAACGAACGTTAGTGCAAAACCAATGGCAAAAACAGGAACAGCCAGCATTAGACGATTACGGGTAGAAGTCTGCTCCATATTCAGAGCATCAGCAATGATCAGCCTGACACTGCGGAACGCAGTATCACCAGAGGTAATCGGGCAGGCAATCACACCCAGGATGGCCAGTAACCCACCAAACGTTCCCATCAAGCCAACAGAAATCTCCTTCACCACCAGCCCTGCACCACCCTGGGACAGAACGTCATTCAGTCCCTCAATACCATTTGGGAAGAAAGCCATAGCTGCTGCTGCCCAGATCAGGGCCACCGCACCTTCGGCAATCATGGCACCATAAAAGACACGACGACCATAAGTTTCAGTGGGCAGGCAGCGGGCCATCATGGGTGACTGGGTTGCGTGAAAACCACTGATCGCACCGCAGGCAATGGTCACGAACAGCATTGGCCACATGGGCAATCCTGCAGGATGAGAAGTATCCGCTCCAACTTCAGGAATAGGCAGCCCCTTAACGATCAGCATACCGCCGACACCTACCGCCATAATCAGCAGTGTGGCGCCAAAGAGTGGGTATACCTTGGAGATCAACTTATCCACAGGCAGGATGGTTGCAATAAAGTAGTAAGCCAGAATAATCGACAGCCAAAATCCACTTTTTGCCAGCATGCCTTCACCGCCCAGGTTTGCCAGCAAACCGGCGGGGCCCATCATAAAGACCACGCCGACCAGCACCAGAAGGATTACAGAAAAGCCTCGCATGAATTTGCGGAAACCTTCGCCCAGATAGGTACCCACAATTTCTGGAATGGACTGACCACCATGGCGAATGGACAGCATGCCGGAGAGGTAGTCATGAACACCGCCGGCAAAAATGCAGCCAAAAACAATCCACAGAAAAGCAGAAGGACCATAGAGGACCCCCATAATCGCACCGAAAATAGGACCGAGTCCGGCGATGTTCAGAAACTGGACCAGAAAGATCTTGTACCACGGTAAAGGTACATAATCGACGCCGTCGGTTTTAGTTAAAGCAGGTGTTTTGCGATCAGGCTCAACACCAAAGATACGGTCTACCACCCGTCCATAAATAAAATATCCGGCCACCAGTGCCAGAAGTGCTGTGATAAAGCTGGTCATCCCCATACCCCCAGCCTCTTTTGTCAGCTTTGGGAAAGCAGGCTGAGGCTTAAGTGTTCATAGATTGTTCAGAGTCGAGGGAACTCTAACAACTTAAGGATTTTGTAAATTGACTTGAAGCAACAAATAGTTTTCAAGTTCGGTAATTCATTAGTCGCCACATTTGAACATGCACTCAAATACCTTCTGCTAAGCTATCTGGACATCCCAGTTTCGGAACATCGTATGAGCAGCCTGATCGATCTCGCTACCCGTTTACTCTGGGAGTACATACTCATATATTTACTGTTAGGCGCAGGCGTTTATTTCACACTCCGCAGTCGATTTGTTCAGGTTCGCTACTTTTTTCATGCCTGGAAAATCATGTTCAGTTCCCGGCAAACGGACAAAAACGAGATTTCCTCTTTTCAGGCACTGTGTACTTCACTGGCCGCCCATGTAGGCACCGGCAATCTGGCGGGTGTTGCTATCGCCATTTATATAGGTGGGCCAGGGGCGATTTTCTGGATGTGGGTGGTAGCGGTTCTGGGAATGTCGTCCAGCTATATAGAAAACACTCTGGCTCAACTTTATAAAACCAATAATAATGACGGCACCTTTCGAGGTGGACCTGCGTACTATATAGAGAAAGCTTTGGGACTCCGTTGGCTTGGCGTTATTTTTTCCAGCCTGCTACTGATCGCCTTTGGATTTGTTTTCAATGCGGTTCATGCCAACTCGGTATCCGCCTCTCTGACTGCCACTAATTATCTGAGCCCGGAACAAGTTGGCCTGGCCATGGCCGTCATTACAGGGCTGATTATTTTCCGGGGCATTAAAACGATTACCCGGTTTGCCGAGATGGTCGTGCCTCTGATGGCTCTGACCTATCTGTTTATCGCTCTTTATATCGTCGTCAGTCGTATTGATGAAATGCCAGCGGTCTTAGCCCTGATTTTCAATCATGCCTTTGGCCTGGAGCAGGCGGTTGGCGGAGGCATAGGTTTCTCGGTGGCTCAGGCCATCATGCAGGGAGTCAAGCGAGGCCTCTTTTCCAATGAAGCGGGTATGGGCAGTGGTCCCAACGCAGCCGCAACAGCGACTCCCTGGCCTCACCACCCTGCAGCTCAAGGCATTATTTCCATGACCAGTGTCTTCATTGACACCATTGTTATCTGTACGGCAACCGCAGCCATTGTCATGCTCTCAGGTCAGCTGGAAAACGGTAATACTCTAAACGGTATTCAGTTGACTCAGGCAGCCATGGGAGATCTGGTAGGGACCTGGGGTGAATGGTTTATCATGGGCGCGGTTCTCTTCTTTGGTTTCACTTCCGTGGTAGCTAATTATTATTACGGTGAATCCAACCTTCTATTCATGAAGAACAGCCCTCAATGGCTGCTGGCCTATCGATGTGTTGTGATCTTGCTGGTCTATCTGGGTGCTGTCAGCAGTCTGGAAGCAGTCTGGATTATTGCTGATCTTGCCATGGGATTGATGGCACTGATTAATCTCATTGTCATTGTACTGTTGTCAGGACCTGCTCTGCAGGTTCTGAAAGATTATGACCAACAATTTAAAAAGGGCCGAACCCCTGTTTTTTACCGTGAACGATTCCCCTTTTTGAATCAGACAATGGATGCCAATGTCTGGATTCAGCCTGATAAACCCGACAATATAGATGACGATGATAATGGTGCTCCCGCTCCAGACCTGCCTGAAGCAGAAGGCCTCTGAATAAATAACCATCACTGATTCTGGTGGCTTTTTCAGCAAGTGAAAAGCCACCCATCAAATAGATAACATTATTGTTCAACATTAATGAAGATGGATTATCTAGATAAAAACCCTTAAAAGAATGCGCGTTAACACCTGCAATTCAGACCACCCGCCGAAACTATCCAGAGCCTCCTGCAACTGATAGCAGCTACTAACTGGCTGATATTTCTTTACTTTATGCTGACCCAGAGAGGAGGTGTTTATACCTGGCCGCCACAGTTTATTCACTTATATTATATAAAGTTGATTACAAACAAACTTCTGGGCATATAAATAATCCGGAAGCGCTATGAACGATTTTATTTCTGCATCGAACAATATTCTCTGGGGAAGCGTCCTGATTTACCTGCTTCTGGGAGCCGGTATTTTCTTCACTGTTCGTACCCGTTTCGTCCAGTTCCGCCGCTTCGGTCTGGCTGCCAAAACCATGATGGGCAGTCGTGCCACTAACTCCAACCAACAGATTTCAGCATTCCAGGCATTCTGCACCAGCCTTGCAGCCCGTATTGGTACCGGTAATATGGCCGGTGTTGCGGTCGCTATCTACCTGGGTGGCCCCGGTGCGATCTTCTGGATGTGGTTGATTGCCCTGTTAGGTATGGCAACCAGTTTCGCAGAAAATATCCTCGCTCAGATTTACAAAACCAATAACGGCGACGGCACCTATCGTGGTGGTCCCGCTTATTACATGCAGAAAGCTCTGGGACAACGCTGGATGGGCATTGCCTTCTCCATCTCCCTGATTATTGCTTTTGGATTTGCTTTCAACAGCGTTCAGTCCAACTCTATCGCTGCTGCGTTCAGTAGTTACGACATTGCGCCTGAATTCATTGGTATCGGACTTGTACTGGTCAGCGGTGTGATCATCTTTGGTGGTATTCGCTCCATCTCCAAAGTGGCTGAAATGATTGTCCCTGTCATGGCACTGGGCTATCTGGCCGTAGCTCTGATCGTTGTCGCCATGAATGTGTCCGAGCTGCCTGCTGTGTTCACCCTGATTTTCAAGAGTGCTTTTGGCCTTGAAACAGCCATGGGTGGTGGCGTGGGTTACATGGTTTCCCAGGCTATGATGCAGGGCATCAAGCGTGGACTGTTCTCTAATGAAGCGGGTATGGGTAGCGCCCCAAATGCCGCAGCTACAGCACACTCTACTCACCCGGTTAATCAGGGCATGATGGGAATGCTGGGCGTATTCCTGGACACCATTGTTGTATGTACCGCCACTGCAGCCATCATTTTGATGTCCGGCATGCTGGAACCTGGCAGTGGTCTAACCGGCGTCGAATTGACCCAGGCTGCACTGTCCAGCGAGATTGGTCCATGGGGTGGGCACCTGGTTGCAATAGCTATTCTGCTTTTTGCTTTCACTTCCATCATTGCCAACTACTACTACGGCGAATCCAACCTGCTGTTCATCAAAAACAGCAAGCCCCTGCTGATGGTTTATCGCCTGGCGGTAATGGGGATGGTGTTCTGGGGAGCTATTGGTAACCTGCCGACGGTATGGGCTTTTGCCGATCTGTCCATGGGTGTCATGGCCCTGATCAACATTGCCGCTATCCTGCTGTTGTCAGGTATCGTCATGCAAGTCCTGAAAGACTTTGACGAACAGATTGCTGACGGTGTTGTTCCTGTGTTTAACCGCAAGAAATTCCCATTCCTGGATAAAACCATGGATAAGGATGTGTGGCAGGAACACAACGCTGGTGACGCTCAGCCTGCCAATGTAGCGGAAGTCAAAGCCAGACTGGCTGCTGAATAATCCTGAAGCCTGTTGGACTTAAGCTTTAAAGCATTAAGTTTGACAGGCTCCCAAGGCCGAACCGTCGGTTTGGCCTCCTTTTCTTTTGAAGACACTCCTCACCCTGATCTTTATATTACTCAGGTCGATATCATCCAACTCCAGAACGTCTTTCCCACCCGCAGCACTGCTCCTCAGGCGTAAATGATCAATCAATATTTCACCAGCAGAGCAAGGGACTTTTAGACTTACTTCTCCTGTGGTTCGAATGTCTACCCGTGCACTCTCTGCATCATAAGACAGCTGCTTAATACTCTCCCCTTCAGGTAAAGAGTTCTCCAGCGTTGAGAACCATCTTATCTGCTCATCCTTTGTGGCTGTTTCTTTCGGCTCACCGGCTGCAGAAACAGATTCCAGAGGACTTAACAGCGCCAGGGTCAGTGAGGCCGCAAAGCGCATCCGAGTCTGGTTCGACAAGGCTCTTCTCAACTGCCAGCGTGATACCCACTTGTTCTGCAGAAGAATCTCACCCAGCTTCTCCCCGGTTTCTTTCTGTAGTTGAATCGCCTCACTGATTTTCTCTTCCGTGACGTAGCCCCGGGTCACCAGAATCTGTCCCAATCTGGATTTGTGGTATGCTTGAGCCCGTTTTAAATTATCCATATGGGTACCATCCTTTTTACCATTCGTGAGGATCCTGACCGAGAATAGACAGCTAGGGCGCAATTCTCGATCAGGATTCTAGACTGGTTATCGGCCAATCCCAGCCATGATCCAAGCGCTCTGGCTGTCACTGGTCACCCCAAAGGCAGGTATTCCCTCTTTAAGCAAATGGAAAGGTTTCTGAGCATGCCGGAAAAAAAGCAGGGCTTTGCCTTTGAACAGTCGCTCACTGAACTGGACGCACTGGTACAGCAAATGGAATCCGGTGATATGTCACTGGAAGAGTCCCTGAAAGCCTTTGAAAAAGGGGTAAAGCTGACACGTGAATGTCAAAAAGCCCTGACCGAAGCAGAACAGCGAGTCCAGCAACTTCTGGAAAATCAGGGTCAACTGGAAACCCGTCCGTTCGATCAGACAGAAGGCGAATAATTCATGACACTGCTGGAATACATCAAGGGTTATCAAAACCGCGTTGATGAGCAGCTTCACAACATTCTCCCCAGCAACAGCCAGGTCAGTAACCGACTGGTTGAAGCCATGTCTTATTCTGTCTTCAACGGTGGTAAACGCATTCGCCCCATCCTGGTCTATGCGGCCTCTGAAGCCTTGGGTGGCCAGCCCATCCAGGCTGATGTTCCTGCCTGCGCTGTCGAATTGATCCATGCCTATTCTCTGGTTCATGATGACCTTCCTGCCATGGACGACGATGATCTTCGCAGAGGTAAGCCTACCTGTCACAAAGCCTTTGATGAAGCCACAGCGATCCTCGCAGGTGATGCTTTGCAAACTCTGGCTTTTGAAGTACTGACTTCTCCTGGCCATGATCTACCCGATCATGTTCGTCTGAGACTGGTTAGAGAACTGACCCAGGCTTCTGGTTATGCTGGCATGTGCGGAGGACAGTCCATGGACCTGAACTCAGTGGGCAGCTCTCTGAATCAAGAGCAATTGCAATTGATGCACAGCCACAAAACCGGGGCTCTGATCCGTGCCAGCGTTATTATGGGAGCACTTTCAAGCGGTAACGTTGACAGCGAGCAGCTGACTAACCTCACCCGATACGCTGATGCCATTGGCCTGGCTTTTCAGGTACAGGATGACATTCTTGATGTCACTGCTGACACCGAAGTGCTGGGCAAGCAGCAGGGGGCAGATGTGGCACTGAATAAGCCCACCTATGTTGCTCTCATGGGACTGGATGGTGCCAGAGAGCTGGCAGGTTCTCTTTGCCAACAGGCTATTCACTCCCTTGAAAGCTTTGGGGATCGGGCTAAGTTTCTCAGGCAGATGGCAGAATATGTGATTCAGCGTTCGCATTGATGAAAACATGATTCACAGGAAGCATATTGCTGCTTTCTTAAGCAAGAAAAAGCGCCATAGCGCAATCTTTCTGCGGAAAACAGCATCATGCAAGTGTCTGATTCAGGAGTAATAACAGTATTTCCATAGTAAAAACCTCCTGTTCAGGTACAATCCTATAATTCCCTGGTAAAAAAATCTTCAGGGGGCAGGCCGAACACTATTCCCGGTCAGGCCTCAGGAAGCTGTCAGGCATTTGCTATCCACATTCCTGACTGGCTACCGGAAGCCTTGAGGCTTCCCCTTCCCATCCCATACAGGTTATGGTGATTGAGGAACTACATCGAATTTTCGAAAAGCGGCTTGGGACCAGAAGGCTGATTGAGTATCTGTCTTCAAGCGTCGCTTTTATGGCTGAGAGGCCTGGATCGCAAGCAAACATGTTTCACGAAATACCCAAAACAAAGCCTGATACCCCTTTGCTGGACCGGGTCGATACACCCGACCAGCTGCGCCAATTTGAAAAAGCCGATCTGCCCCAGCTGGCCCATGAGCTCAGAGAATTTTTGCTCTACTCCGTTGGTCAGGTGGGTGGGCACTTTGGTGCCGGGCTGGGTGTTGTTGAACTGACTGTCGCCCTGCACTATCTCTTCGAAACACCCTACGACCGACTGGTATGGGATGTTGGCCATCAGGCCTATCCTCATAAAATTCTGACGGGTCGAAAAGACAGAATGGGCACCCTTCGTCAGAAAGACGGCCTGGCAGCCTTTCCCAAAAGAGACGAAAGTGAATTCGACACCTTTGGTGTGGGTCACTCCAGCACTTCAATCAGCGCCGCACTAGGCATGGCTACCAGCGCCCGCCTGAAGGGTGAAAAACGACGCACGGTCGCGGTCATTGGTGATGGTTCTATGACTGCTGGTATGGCTTATGAAGCCATGAACCATGCGGCTGACCTCAAAGCCAACATGCTGGTCATTTTGAACGACAATGATATGTCGATTTCGAAAAGCGTGGGAGGACTGTCTAACTATCTGACCAAGGTGCTTTCCAGCAAGACCTATCATCATATTCGTGAAGGCAGCAAAAAAGTTCTGAATGTCATTCCTCACGCCTGGGAACTGGCTCGCAGAACCGAAGAACACATGAAGGGAATGATCATTCCCGGCACTCTGTTCGAAGAAATGGGCTTCAACTATTTTGGTCCCATTGATGGCCATGACCTGCCCATGCTGCTTCATACTCTAGAGAACCTTAAAGATCTCGATGGCCCACAATTCCTGCACGTTGTTACCCGCAAAGGTAAAGGTTTCACACCTGCAGAAAAAGACCCTATCGGTTATCACGCCATCACCAAACTCGAGCCCAGCCCGAAAACCAGCGAAGAAAAACCCAAACTGCCCAAAAAGCCCAAGTACTGTAATGTCTTTGGTCAGTGGCTGTGCGATATGGCGGCAGAAGACGACAAACTGGTGGGTATTACCCCCGCCATGTGTGAAGGGTCAGACCTGATTCGCTTTGCTGATCATTACCCTGATCGTTACTTTGATGTCGCTATTGCTGAACAACATGCAGTGACACTGGCAGCAGGTATGGCCTGCGAAGGGATGAAACCCGTCGTAGCTATATACTCAACCTTCCTGCAGAGAGCCTACGATCAGCTCATTCATGATGTCGCAGTCCAAAAGCTGGATGTTCTTTTCGCCATCGACCGGGCAGGCATGGTCGGGGAAGATGGCCCAACTCACGGTGGCTGCTACGATATTGCCTTCCTGCGCTGTGTTCCTGAAATGCTGGTCATGACGCCTTCGGATGAAGACGAAACACGTCGTATGTTATCGACAGGCTATCAGTTTCGGGGGCCTGCTTCTGTCCGTTACCCAAGAGGAACCGGACCCGGTGTCGAGATCAGCGAAAATCTGGAAACCATGACCATTGGCAAAGGTGAAATCCGTCGTCAGGGCCAGCAGGTTGCCATTCTTTCATTTGGCACATTACTTCAGAACGCCCTGGCAGCAGCAGATGAACTGGATGCCACTGTTGCCAATATGCGCTTTGTTAAACCCCTGGACGAAGAACTCATTCAGCAATTGGCCAAAGATCATGAACTACTGGTCACTCTGGAAGAAGGTTGTATTGCCGGTGGCGCAGGCTCAGCCGTTTCCGAGTTTCTGAATGAGCAGGGTATTCATGTTCCAGTAATACACCTGGGCATTCCCGATGAGTACATTGAAGCCGCCAGCCATAAGCAGCAGCTGGCAGAGTGTGGACTGGATGCTGAAGGCATCAAGAATGCTATTTCCAGTAAACTGGGAAGAAACCTCAAGGGCAGTATAAAGATAGCGAGGGTGACTCAGGCATAATTTAAGCAGATTTTTATTATTTTTTAACAGCCCAGATACTTCTGTCTGGGCTTGCATTACTAACTAATCTTTACAGCTTTCTTCATCTCGACTTCACCAACATCATTTATCGGGCCTTATTATCGGTACGCTAGAGAGGTAGTCGCATGTTATACCAATCACTCATTCTAACTACGCTATTACACAGATAATTCAAGGTTCAGCTCTGCGTTGAACCTAAATCCCTCCTCACTTAGCCTTATTCTGATGCCCAGATTAACACGGTCATTACGGTAGTTAGAAAGTATGACTGGTATTAATTACTGGGAATAGATTGACGAATCAGAAGTTCAAGTTGATCGAAGCGTTCACGGGATTCTTTGACGAACTCATTGTGCTGTTCGTCGGCTCTCTTGAAGCCAGCATGTGTAGCATCTGCTAAAGCTGAAATACTGGCCCTTACCGTGGCTATATCATGCTGATTGGACATACAGATATTTTTTATCTCAGCAGTAACTTTAACTAGGCTATGCAGATTTTCATCCATCTGCTTATGCTGCTCTTCAAGCTTCTCTACTCTGGCTTCTAATAACACTGGACTTACTCATTCTTTGTGTGGAGCAATCAGCATAGCAAAGAATAACAGAGAGATACTTAGCACTTAATTCAAGTGCACCAAAGCCGTCACTTACAGGTAGCGTCAGCTTTCAGAGAATCACTGTTGTTTAATAAGCGCCTTTGAGCCTCTATTACGGCCTGCTCTTCCAGAAGGATTTTTTTTAAATCATCGAAGGCTCGAAGCAGACTTTGTACAGATTCTCTCAGCGCTTTATGCTGTGCTTTAATGAGATCAATATCACTCATACTTCGCTCCAGTTATATGAGACATGTGTAAAGAATTACGCAGGGATTGGGCCACTGTCAGGAACAGGCGTATCTTTAGCATTCGCTTCCAGACGAGCAAGAGCGTCTGCCACGGGTGTAGCTTTATCATTAACAGCTGCCAGATAGTCAACAATAGCTGCAGCTTTCCCCACAGTACTTGCGGAATCTGGATCATGCATGTCCTTAGTCAGTTCGAAAACCAGATCTCTCTGCGAATACCCTTTTTTAGCTGCACTTTTAAGAGTGTTAGATTCCTTACGGAAACGGTTCATCTGGTTGAGCCCAGCCATATTGACTACCACTTAGTTGTGAATGAATGAGATTGAAGAATAGTCAAAAACTCAAAAACAGGGGCAGAGTATGCAGAATTATTTAAATGTCTGACATTAAACCGGTCGCTGAAGGCAACTCCAACGATAAAGGGAGTGTTCAAGAAAGCAGTCAGAAGCCAAAGCTTCTGACTCATCAAAACGTCAGGCAGTATCGTACAAATGACCCAGTTTCCAAACCTTGGTGGTCAGGTACTTCTCATTGTGAGGATTCTGTCCGGTCTGATGAGGCTGACGTTGAACCACATCAATACCTTGACGGGTCAGAGCTTCAACCTTCTTGGGATTATTGGTCATGAGAATCAGCTGTTTAACTTCCAGATGATCCAGCATGTTCTTGCACATATCGTACTTGCGCAAATCGGCGGCAAAGCCCAGCTCTTCATTAGCTTCTACTGTATCCAGCCCCGCATCTTGAAGCTGGTAAGCCCGCACTTTATTCAACAGACCGATACCACGGCCTTCCTGACGCAAATAAAGAATGACTCCGCGTCCGGCTTCTGCGATCTTGCGCATGGCAGCCTCAAGCTGAGGACCACAGTCGCAGCGCATACTGAAAAGAGCATCTCCGGTCAGACACTCTGAATGAACCCGTGCCAGGACGGGACCACCCTGGCTTAAATCCCCCATGGTGAGAGCCAGGTGCTCCTTGCCAGTGCCACTCTCTTCAAATCCATGCATGATGAACTCACCGAAAGGGGTGGGCAAGCGAGACTCTGCAATGTAACGAACAGACACTCACTACTCCTCAAGACAGTCGTGCAAAGAGCCTGTCAAACCTATGTTTTTTAAGCACGAAACCCATTAGAACAACAGACTCCTGGGCGATTGTAACAGTACAGGATGTTACAGGCGAGTTAATAACGAGCCTGCAATGTCATCACCCCACCTTCCTCACTGAATCGGATATTCTTCAGATAGCTCATACCCAGCAATACCGTTTCAGGACTGTTGCCTTCAATCACAGTTGCTTCTACATTAGGCACACGTATGCCTCCCACGGAAACGAAATCCAGCATAACCTGAAACCCTCTAACGACCCCGCTGGCGGTTTCAACTCTGACCGTATTGCCATCCTTGTAGTTTACTCCAAGGCGGGCCGCAATAACTGCATTGATGGCTACAACATTGGCTCCGGTGTCCACCAGTACCTGAACAGAGTTATTGTTGATAACACTCTGAGCCAGATACTGCCCCTCGTTACTTCTATTGATTCGAAATGTCAGTAGCTCAGGTGACTGAATACCGTCGCCCATATCGCGGCTGAGAAAATAGTCTTTCACCACACCATTGACTTCCACCCGGGCTTTCAGGCTGCTGGCATCAATCAGCCGGACACCATTCACCGGCCCTTCTCCCACCTCGAGAAATTGTCGCTCACCATCAATGAAGACCAGAGCCTTCTCCGGAAACAGAGCCACTACCCTGACGTTGACAGCATGGGCAAACGAAGCAAAGAAAAACAACAGGCTGGCAAACAACCCGAAAGGGAAGACTGATTTCATTATTTTTATACTCTAAAGAAGTCTTTTATCACCACAAGCAATCGAAGGCTGGCTCGATTGCTCATGACTGACTGTGACTCGATTCTATTTGGGCCCTATCTTCCGTGCCGCAAGCTACAGGGTCAAGTCATTGAACTAAACTCAAGACCTGTTTAACAACCTGCACAAATGGAAAAGGAATTTCGATTTATCTTTGGTGATCCATGATTAGAAAAACAGAAGTGATTCGAGCACTTAGACTTGGTTTACTTGCGGTGACACTGTTTGCTGCAAAACCTGCCTTGGCATACCTATTTACCTGCCCTTTGCCAGACAGCATTTCAACTGCAGAAGCAGCGGAAACAGGTAGGGTGCCCTTGCAACCGGGAATGCCAAAGGTGTGGAACCATCTTAAATTTCAGTACCGGCGAGTGGATCAACGACCAGAGTTCAGTCTTCCCCCGGAAACAGAACCTCGATTTGATCTGGATCTGCCATTGATTTTTAAAAGTGCTCACATCACGAAATCACTGAACAAACCTCATGCGTCCTGGGCCAATTATTCACTGGAACTGATCAGCTGTGTGTATGGGATTAGCGATAGTCGCTACAGTAATTTTGAAGTAGAACTGACTCCCCAAAATGATCTTGCGATTTTTCATTTGCAACCCACCCTCGTCTGGTCGCCCTATTCAAGAGCCCATCTGAATACCATCAGGACGGAGTACTCCTGCATGGAAAATCCGGAGTACTGTCAATTCACGTTATCCAAAATCAGCAGTGAGTTCTTCACGCCTCGCGAAGCAATCAATAGCAGACTGACTCTCGCCTTTGGAGAAAACACAGTGATGGAACAAACCATTGTCGGTCAGTTTGAGATAGCGCCCATTAGAGACGATGTCATCAATAAAACCATTTCAGATGACATTGGGCATATGGTGATGACAGGCCTGCCACATTGCCAGAGAGCTCCGAGGAATAAAATCGATCAATGCACTCTGGATGAACTACAAAGCAACCTGGTTCAGAAAAAAGTGTCAGCCCTGCTCATAAAATTCAGCCTGCTGGGCAGCAGTAGCACAGCTAGAATCAACCATTGCTATGACTATAAGGTTCGTTGTGAACTAGTGACTTCAGATATAGAAGAATAGAAACGGGCCGCAACACCTGCTCAAAGGAGCAGGTGGGCAATAAGCTGAAGAGAAATAAGCGCAAAGATACCAGCAATGATGTCGTCTATCATAATACCCAGCCCGCCATGTACTTTTCTATCCAGCCAGCCAATGGGCCAGGGCTTCCAGATATCGAATATTCTGAACAGAATAAACCCTATCAGTACCCACTCCCAGCCACTGGGCGCAAGCAGCATGGTAATCCAGTAGCCGACAAACTCATCCCAGACAATGCCCGGATGGTCATGTACCCCAAGATCCCTGGAGGTCTTTCCACAAAGCCAGATACCAAGAACAATGCTCACAGCCAGTACCAGCAGATAATTCCAGAGCGGGAGATACTGGAACATCAGATAGAAAGGAATAGCTGCCACTGTACCAAATGTTCCCGGCGCAACAGGCGATAAGCCACTGCCAAGACCAAAGGCAAAAAAATGAACCGGATTTTTCCAGACTGAGGGTATTTTACTCATAGAGGATCACTAAAAGTGCTGATAAGCCTGGGGAGAAAGTGGCTGACCTGTCTCGGCATCCACCAACCCAGATGAGGAAGTTATACGACCGACGCAGGTTACATGATTGTCTGCCAGCAGACTGTCAGGAAGCTGTAACTTTTTTTGATCCGGCCAGGTAAAACACAACTCATAATCATCGCCTCCGGTAAGAGCCAGCTCTCTGGCTTTTTCTGAACCCAGTAAACCTTCCAGCTCTTTGGAAACCGGTACCGATGAGAGTTTCAGTTCAGCGCCTACCTGACTGGCTTTGAGAATATGCCCCAAATCACCCAGCAAACCATCGGAGATATCCAAAGCAGCCGTTGCACCGTTTTCCAACAACCATTGGCCCAAAGCGATTCTGGGTGTCGGCCGATAGTAGCGCTCTAACAAATAGCTTTGTTCATTGGTTCGGGCATTTTTCGGCCCCTCCCCTCTTAGAACATCAGGCAATGCACCTGCAGAATCTCCAAGGTAACCACTGACATAAATCAAATCACCCACTCTGGCACCATTACGACGAAGGGCCTGGCCTTTGGGTAAAGTTCCCTGAACCTGTATTGAGATCGTCAAGGGTCCACGGGTGGTATCCCCGCCAATCAACCCAACCTGGTGCACTGAAGCCAGTTCTGCCAGACCATCAGAAAATGACTGAAGCCAGATATCGTTTGAATCAGGAAGGGTTAAACCCAGCGTAAAACTGTGGGGCTTGGCTCCCATTGCAGCCAGATCACTGAGATTAACCGCCAGAGCCCGATAGCCTAAGAGACAAGGATCACATTTTTGGGGGAAATGGACGCCTTCAACCAAGGTATCCAGAGACTGAGCCAGTTGCTGGTTAGGTTGAAGAGACAAAAGCGCGCAATCGTCGCCTATACCAACGACATCATTTAAATGAGATCGAAGACCCGGACGATCAAAGAAATTGCGAATCAGGTCAAATTCGCCAAGAGCCATAAGCAAGCCCACTGGTGCGGTTGGTTCAGGGGATAAAGAGTTAACAGTTTAAAGCGTACAGTTAACAGTCATTCGTTCAAAACAAACTGTAAACTGAATACTTCCGACTGTTAACTCCTATCTGTCAACTCTTTACTTTTTACGGAAGTTGCGCACTTCATCAGGACGAACACGCGGTGCTAGCTTGTCCAGAATACCGTTGATGTAACGGTGAGAATCCTGGGCACCAAACCGCTTCACCAGCTCGATAGCTTCGTTGATGACCACACGATATGGAACATCAGAACGGTTCATCAATTCATAACAGCCAATGCGCAGTGCCGCCATTTCAACCGGGTCCAATTGTGTAATCGGACGATCCAGCAACGGCGACATAGCGTCATCCAGTCGGCTTGCTTCGCGGGCAATGCCGGTCAGCAGCACGTGGAAATAGCCATCATCCACTTTATTGAAATCGTTGTCCGCACGGAACTGCATTTCAATTTGAGTGATGGACGACTGGGACATCTGCCACTGGTACAACGCTTGTAGCGCCAGTTGACGTGCACGACGACGGGCAGATGGTTTTGGACGCGGGGCAGATTTCTGCCCGGCTTCCTGCTTCTCAGTGGACAACTCAGGCCTCCAGTTTCTTGAGCAGGGACACCATTTCGAAAGCTGCCATAGCAGCCTCTTCACCCTTGTTACCAGCCTTGGTACCGGAACGCTCGATAGCCTGCTCGATGGTGTCTACGGTCAGAACACCGAAACTCACCGGAATTTCTTCGTCCAGATTCACTTGTGACAAACCTTTCACACATTCGTTTGCAACGAATTCGAAGTGAGGAGTGCCTCCACGAATGACAGCACCCAGAGCAATAATAGCGTCGAAGCGTTGGGTTTTGGCAACTTTCTTAACAGTCAGTGGAATTTCGAACGCGCCAGGGCAACGAACGATCGTAATATCTTCTTGGGCAACTCCATGACGGGTCAGGCTGTCCACAGCACCATTGAGCAGACTTTCTACAACAAAAGCATTCCAGCGGCCAACAACGATCGCATACTTGCCACCATTAGCTTGCAAAGAGCCTTCGATGGTTTTCAAAGACATAGCGTTTTCCTCAATAAATCTTTATGTCAGATAGACTGCCTTTCAGGAACCTGTTGGACAGGTCTTAACAGCCATGAGCGATTAAAAGCTTTTTGCGCCATAGGTAGCGCAACTGGTAGCGCAACTGGTAGCGCAACTGGTAGCGCAACTTTTTCAATAAAGCGCTCTGACGACCGGCCTGAAAAAGCTTCTTTCAATTCGAAGCTTTTTCAGTCATGAAGCGTGGTCAGTCTTCACACGAGATGTATTCAACAATTTCCAGATCAAATCCGGAGAGAGCACCAAAGCGAACCGGTGAGCTGAGCAGACGCATTTTACCTACTCCCAGATCACGCAGAATCTGTGAGCCGGTTCCGATAGTCAGGTAAGCACCGGACATACCGCTGTTGCCACTCTTGCCTTCAGAGAAACGTTCCAGAGCGCCTCCCAGATCCAGTCTCGACTCAGAATCCAGCAATACAATCACACCACGCCCTTCACTGGACACACGGGCCATGGCCTTATTCAGAGACCAGCTGGATTTGCCTTTCTCTGGATGAGCAGATAGCAGATCCCGGAAAGGTTCCATGGCATGAACCCGCACCAGTGCCGGAGAATTCGGCGTAATATAGCCCTTGGTCAGAGCAATATGCGTGGCCCCACTGATGGAATCCTTGTAAGCCGTCATATCAAACTGGCCAAAATCGGTATCCAGCGTACGCTGTTCCACCTTATCGACTGTTTTTTCATTCAGGATCCGGTAGTTGATCAGATCAGCGATAGTGCCGATTTTCAGATCATGCTCTTTGGCAAACACTTCCAGATCAGGACGGCGGGCCATGGTGCCGTCTTCATTCATGATTTCGATAATGGCTGCTGCCGGTGTCAGACCGGCCAGACGAGCCAGATCACAACCCGCTTCAGTGTGGCCCGCACGACTGAGTACACCACCTGGCTGAGCTCTCAACGGGAACACATGGCCTGGTTGAACAATATCACCGGGACGAGACAGTGGATCCACTGCAACCCGAATGGTTTTGGCCCGATCATGGGCAGAAATACCTGTGGTCACCCCTTGTGCAGCTTCAATAGAAACTGTAAAAGGCGTACCAAAACCTGATGAATTGTCTTCCGTTCCCACCATTGGCGGCAGTCCCAGAAAATCACAGCGTTCTCCGGTCAAGGTCAGGCAAAGCAGACCTCTGGCTTCCCGGGCCATGAAATTCACGATCTCAGGAGTGATCTTCTCAGCAGCGATTATCAGGTCACCTTCGTTTTCACGATCCTCGTCATCCATCAGGATGACCGGTCTTCCGAGGCGAATATCCTCAATAATCTCTTCGATGGAGTTAAGCTGCATAACACCCCCGTGTGTGTTTTTATACATCCGGTATGCGAAACCGCCCTATTCTAACGGTTTCATTCCCAAGCTGGAAGCCGTCACTTCATAAAGCCGTGTTCAGCAAGAAAGCCAGCGGTCAGACTGGAAGGAGCAGATTCGCTTTCTTCTCTGAGACTGGGGTCCATCAACCTTTCCAGATACCTTGCCAATACATCCACTTCCAAATTAATTTCCGTACCTGCACGGTATCCGGTGATGATGGTTTCCTGCTGGGTATGAGGCACGATATTCAAGGCAAACCGGCAACCATCCACCTTGTTCACCGTCAAACTGACACCATCGATAGTGATGGATCCTTTATGAGCGATGTACCGGGCCAGATTGGCTGGCGCCTCGACCCAGTAGACGGTAGAGCGACCAGAAGGTTCAATGGAAACCACCTTCCCCACACCATCAACATGACCACTGACCAGATGACCACCCAGCCGGGTTGAAGGCGTCAGTGCCTTTTCCAGATTCAGGGCAGAGCCTGCAGCCAGAGAAGAGAGAGTAGAGTATTCGAGTGTTTCCACAGAAACGTCTGCGACATACCCCTGCCCGGTCAATTCGACCACCGTCAGACAGACGCCGTTGGTGGCAATACTGTCGCCCAGTTTGACATCAGAAAGGTCCAGTTGACCCGAGTTGACCGTCAACCTCAGATCACCGGAACGGGATTCTACTTTCTGCAGGCTGCCAACAGCCTCGATAATACCTGTAAACATGAATGATGAGTCCCCAGTAATCAGTTATCTGTTTTCTCTTTGAAGGTCGCTGTCACTTTCCAGTCACCACCAATCGCGCGGATATCCGTGATATTCAAATCAAGCTTTTCGGACATAGACTGGAAAGGCATCGTCAGCAGCGGTCTGGCAGCGGATCCCATCAGAACCGGGGCCATGAACACAATCAGTTCATCCACCAACCCCTCTTTGACAGCAGCACCGGCCAGAGTCGCGCCGGTTTCCAGCAGAACTTCCAGACAATCTCTCCGGGCCAGCTCGCTCATCAACGCTTGCAGATCCACCTGCCCTGCATTGGAGGGTAATCTGAGGACTTCAGCGCCAGCGGCTTCCAGCTCAGCCTGTCGATTTTGTTCTGCCTGATCAGTACACACAATCAGAACTTTTCCAGGCCCAGTGACAACGTTCGCGTCTACGGGGGTTTTCAGGAATGAATCCAGAACCACTCTTAGAGGCTGCTTCCGAGCCAACTTTTCAGCGTCCGGCAAACCCAGTTCTTCTGCTCTGACCGTCAGTGAAGAATTATCCTGTAGAATGGAGCCAACCCCGGTAATAACTGCACCACTTTGTGCACGGAGCTGTTGAACTTCACTGCGAGCAGCGGGCCCGGTAATCCACTGGGATTCGCCACTTTCCATCGCAGTTCTGCCATCCAGACTCATAGCCAGCTTCAATCGGACATAAGGTTGCCCGCTGACCATTTTTTTAATGAATCCGGGGTTCAATGCTTTGGCTTGCGCTTCAAGAACTCCGGACTCAACCAGAATGCCGGCATCACGCAACCGGTTCATGCCACGGCCCGACACCAAAGGATTAGGATCTTCCATGGCCGCCACGACCCGCTCAACCTTTGCCTTGATCAGCGCTTCTGCACAGGGAGGGGTTCGCCCGAAATGACTGCAGGGTTCAAGGGTGACATAGGCGGTCGCCCCCTCAGCTTTATCACCTGCCATATTCAGGGCATGAACTTCAGCGTGAGACTCGCCCGACCGCTCGTGAAAGCCCTCACCCACTATCTCCCCATCTTTCATGATCACACACCCTACCCTGGGATTAGGCATCGTGGTGTATAACCCTTTACGTGCCAGTTGCAGGGCACGGGACATCATTTCATGATCGATGGCAGACGCCATTGGGAAACGCTCCGGGATCAAGTCAGAAAAAGGGAGTAGTTTATAGGGATTTGCTTCCAGCATCACTCACAGGAGACATATCTCAACTCAATGCTATGGCTGGCTCAATAGTTTGCTCTCCAAAGCTTCCACCAGTTCAGGAAATACTGTGGTCTCCCGGTCACCAATAAAATGCCCCCGATCGGTATACTCATAATACTCTGTATGCAAATGCGAGCGGACCCAGCGAGCTTCATCGATAGGAATCCAGGGATCGTCCACCGAGGCAAACTGGATCACCCAGGGTACATGATTGCCCATTGCCTCCCATTGCCAGGGACGATCGAACCAGCCACCCGCTTTCTCATTGGGCTCTCCCAGATCAGAAACATAAGCACTCACCAACACCATTCCTGCCAGAGGATACTGCTCTGCATAACGCATAGCGGCTATAGCTCCAGAAGAATGCCCAACCAGAATACTGTCTTTACTGGCTCCCAGTTGATCTCTTATAAAAGGAATCCAGACAGATTCATGGGCCACCTGATTATCAGGCAGTGTTTTTCTCACAACCGGAAAGCCTCGAGCGGTCAGCTTTTTTTCAAGATAAATATACCAGTGCATGTCGGCAGTGCAGCCACCATTGCCATGTATCAGGATGATGTTCACTCTTCAGTGCCCTCTATACTGTCCAGCTGAAAATGAAATGTTTGAACTATAGATCAGAGGACAAGCAAAAAGTGCAGAAACTCCGTTTTCATCATGTCGGCATCCCCACCCGGGAAAAACTTCCGGATGACTGTTACAACGAAAAGCTGAAACTGCACGCAACGGGTTACTTCGAGACACCCTACGCTGTGGAGTGGATGAACTTTGACGAAGACAATAGTCTTCCGGACATCATCAAAACAACACCCCACATTGCCTTCGAGGTAGAGGATCTGGAAGCAGCATTGAAAGGCAAAGAGGTGGTTCTGGCACCACGGAGTCCGGCTAAACATGTCACCGTCGCTTTTATAAAAGACGGCAGAACGCTGATTGAATTGATTCAGTTTGATCGACCAGAGAGCGAACTCTGGCCACATCCGGAAAAATTCAGGATTTAACCCGGAAATTTCATGACGTGTCGAGTTTCTCGTGACCTTTCCCCAGATCAAAGCGACTTTATGAGCTTTCCGGGTTTGTGCACTGACTTATCTGAGCAAAATCATTAAGCTGATAGTGCATTCAATAGGGAAGTCGTCATGCAATATCAGGACAGGATAAAACAATTCAAACAGGCGGTGGCCGAATTGGAACAGGCTCTGATCAGGGAAGTGCCTCCTGTATTCAGTCGAATCATTCAACGGTATCAAAAAGACGGACTTTACTGCCTGGGTGTGTACCACAATGGAGAATACGTCGGTTATCTTCTTTCTACCTTTTCCACCGAGAGAGGCCTGAATCATGTCACCGATTACTACATGAAAGACTCCGTTCTGAACCGTGATCAACAGAAACTCTCTCTACGCTGGAGCCCCTGTGACTCGCCCTATCATGAAGCAGAGGAAGAATTTGGTGCACTGGAGCATTACCGTAGCAAGGTGGAATGCCTGCTTGACGATATTTATTACAGTCTCGATGATGAAACTGCCAGAACGCATTCAGATCGAGAACGCCTTGATCTTCTGGACAATCTTCAACAAGAAGTCAGAGTCAGTCTTGTTCGAGGACTCAAAGTCGTCGCCAGACAACCTGAAATTGCTCCGTGGCTAGCAAAGTCAGAAGGCGTTATCGCTCTTCTGGCCGGCGACATCAACGAAGATGACGTACTGGACGACATTGAACACATTAACGGCAGGCAGAAGCGACAGCAGGTCGAACCTGAAATGGCCAAAGGCCACGAATATTACCTGAAGGCATCAGAAATCTGGGCAAAAGAGATGAAGCTCTGACTTCAAACCCTAGCCCGGAAATTTCATAAAGTGTCGAGCTTCTCGCTCTGCTATTTTTTCGGCTGACACATTTTCTCGTCATATTCATGCTTATTGCCTGGATCTGACGAGAAAATGCTGTCATGGCGGAAAAAGA
>NZ_JBPCXO010000503.1:0-20674 GCF_051008435.1 Endozoicomonas sp.
TGAAGAATACTCTCAGAAATCGCTGCAAATGTAGTCTTTAACAGTGAAGGTCCGGTTTATGATCTGGCCTCACGTTTAATGAGGACTGTCATCATTTGATTTTTGTGGGTTTTCGGACAGGCACTATCTAAAATGAAATGCCCATCGGGCGTATTGGTGTAAAGACACGGCTCTTCTCTAATCAGTTCAGGCGCGACTCCTGGCAAATACCGCTCAATAATTGATTGAATTTCTGACAGATTTCTACGGGAATCTTGAAATAACTGTTCAAGCTCATCCAACAGGAAACCTGTTTTATGCTTGGCAACTTTAACCAGTCCCTCAGAACCAAACTGAGGCACTCCATAATAAAATCCATCGGGGGTATCGAACGCAAAAGCAGGCACACTCCCTGAAAAATCCTCACAACCTCTGCTCTTGAACCAATACTGAAGATTCATCTCAACTTCCAGCGGATACTGCCCACCTGCAATCCGATTCAACCAGGAACCTGCTGTGACAATAAGGTGTGAACAGGAAAAAATGCCTTTACTGGTTTTCACCTCCACACCACCGCCGTGCTCATTAAACAACTCCATCACAGTACCCTCCATGATCTGACCAGAACCGCTGCGAACCACTTCGGTGAAAAAATGCAATGATTTATCCAGATCCAGAAAGCCTGCTTGCTTGTCTAATAACCCTGTCCATGACGGAGGCACTTTCAAACCGGAGATCAGTTGACTGCAATCGCTGCCTTTAATCGTATCAACTTCCAATTGATATTCAGAAGCACTGGCTAAAACCCCTTGTAGAGTCTGGCTCCTCTCCAAATCTCCCGCTATCAGCAATCCGTTTAAAGAGAGTATTTCCTCGCCTGAAGTACGATTGATAGTCAGCCAGTCTTCCAGTGCTTCTTTAAGCAGAGGCACATAAAGTGAGTCTTCAAAATAGGAAAGTCGAAAAAGCCGGGTCTGACCATGGGAACTGTTTCTATTATTACCCAGCTCGTATTGCTCCAGAGAGAGCACATTCAAACCTGCTTGAGTGAGTCGAGCAGCTACGGCACAACCCATGATGCCCATACCCACAACCACGACATCATACTGCTTCATCTTTGGATGCCCCTACACCAGTTACGAACGGGAATAAGCTTTACCCAAATAGAGCACTTGACCCGGTTACTTTAGTCATTTTGATGAATAATCATCTTAGTCCATTCGGATTATTTTCCATGCAATGTTTGCGGCCAGGATCGTCAGGATACGAAGAAAACCAGCATAACAAAGGCATTTGCGACCCACTCAACCAATATTCACCAAATTTATACTCAAGATTACGGGATGCACTTAACTTGAATAACGCTATCCGCTATACTGCCCGCGCCACCGGCTGGCTGATGAATCAAAGGTTGCAGTTTTTTCACTGCCAACCTGTACAGAATAATTCCCACCGGTATACAGATGCCTGCACCAATCGACATGGGCATGAAAGCTTTTGCAAGCGAGCTTTTGTTCTGGAGGAGGAACAGGAGTACTTAACAGGGCTTTCTTCTTCATCCGCCCAGCCATAGTGTGCAGGACCTACATTCACCACAGGAACATCTGCAACTGTCCGACCAACCACTGCAGAAGTATCAGGGACGGTGACCGGACAGGCCGCACAGATGATGAGGGTAGATCCGTGCTAGAAGCCTACAGAAAACATGTCGAAGAGCGTGCAGCAGAAGGTGTCCCACCTAAACCATTGAATTCAGAGCAAGTCACTGGACTGGTCGAGTTACTGAAAAACCCACCAGCTGGCGAAGATGAGTATCTGCTGGACCTTCTTGAGAATCGTATTCCACCCGGTGTAGATGAAGCCGCTTATGTGAAAGCAGGTTTTCTGTCTGCGATTGCCAAAAGTGAAGCAACATCACCACTGTTGAACAACCGCAAGGCGGTTGAACTGCTAGGCACAATGCTGGGCGGTTACAACATCGAAACTCTGGTTGAACTGCTGGACAGCACAGAATTAAGCGAGCTGGCAGCTGAGCAGCTGAAAAGCACTCTGCTGGTTTTCGATGCGTTTCACGATGTTGAAGAAAAAGCTAAAGCAGGCAACACCCACGCTGCAGCGGTTCTGAAGTCCTGGGCTGACGCTGAATGGTTTACCCAGCGCCCTGCTGTTCAAGAAAGCATCAAAGTTGCCATCTTCAAGGTGTCTGGTGAAACCAACACCGACGATCTGTCACCTGCTCCTGATGCATGGTCCCGTCCAGACATTCCTCTGCACGCTCGCGCCATGTACAAAATGACCCGTGACGGTCTGACACCGGAAGAACATGGTGTAACAGGTCCTCTGGCTCAGGTTGAAGCCGTTAAAGCCAAAGGCCTGCCCGTTGCATTTGTTGGTGACGTTGTCGGAACCGGCTCTTCCCGTAAATCCGCTACTAACTCCGTGCTGTGGTTCTTCGGTGAAGACACGCCTGGAGTACCTAACAAGCGTGCTGGCGGTATCTGCATTGGCGGAAAAGTCGCCCCTATCTTCTTCAACACCATGGAAGATGCTGGCGCTCTGGTTTTTGAAGCACCAGTAGACAAGCTGAACATGGGCGATATCATTGAAATCCGCCCTTACGATGGCAAGATTCTGTCTGAGTCAGGTGAAGTACTGTCTGAATTCGCATTCAAGTCCGACGTAATTCTGGATGAAGTTCAGGCTGGCGGCCGTATCAACCTGATCATTGGTCGTGGCTTGACTGAGCGCGCCCGTGAAGCTTTGAACCTGGGTCATTCTGATATATTCCGTCGCCCAGTTGCACCAAAAGAATCCACTAAAGGCTTCACTCTGGCGCAAAAGATGGTGGGTAAAGCCTGCTCTGTAGAAGGTATCCGTCCTGGCACCTACTGCGAACCAAAAATGACTACCGTTGGTTCTCAAGACACTACCGGCCCAATGACCCGTGACGAACTGAAAGACCTGGCTTGCCTGGGCTTCTCTTCCGATCTGGTTATGCAGTCATTCTGTCACACTGCAGCTTATCCAAAGCCTGTTGATGTTGAAACTCACCATACTCTACCCGACTTCATTATGAATCGTGGTGGTGTTGCTCTGCGTCCTGGTGACGGCATCATCCACAGCTGGCTGAACCGCATGCTGCTTCCGGATACTGTAGGTACTGGCGGCGACTCCCACACCCGTTTCCCGCTGGGCATCTCTTTCCCGGCAGGTTCTGGTCTGGTCGCTTTCGCAGCGGCTACCGGCGTTATGCCACTGGATATGCCTGAATCGATTCTGGTTCGCTTCAAAGGCGAAATGCAGCCAGGCATCACCTTGCGTGATCTGGTACATGCGATTCCGCTTTACGGCATCAAGCAAGGTCTGCTGACTGTAGAGAAGAAAGGCAAGAAGAACGCTTTCTCTGGTCGTATCCTGGAAATCGAAGGTCTGGAAAGCCTGACTGCCGAACAGGCATTTGAACTGTCCGACGCTTCTGCTGAACGTTCCGCTGCGGGTTGTACCATTACCCTGTCTGACGAATCTGTTGCAGAATACCTGAATTCCAACATCACTATGCTGCGCTGGATGATCAGTGAAGGCTACGGTGATCCAAGAACTCTGGAGCGTCGTGCTAAGAAGATGGAAGAGTGGCTGGCTAACCCAAGTCAGATGCGCGCAGATCCTGATGCTGAATACGCTGAAGTGATAGAAATTGATCTGGCTGACATTAAAGAGCCTATTCTGTGTGCTCCTAACGATCCAGACGACGCTCGTACACTGTCTGACGTTGCTGGCGACAAGGTTGATGAAGTCTTCCTGGGATCCTGCATGACCAACATCGGTCACTTCCGTGCTGCCGGTAAATTGCTGGAACAGAACAAGGATCCTCTGAAAACTCGCTTCTGGATGTCTCCTCCAACCAAAATGGACAAGGCACAACTGGAAGAAGAAGGTTACTACAACATCTACCAGGACAGCGGTGTTCGTACAGAAATTCCAGGCTGCTCCCTGTGCATGGGTAACCAGGCACGCGTAGAGCCAGGTGCTACTGTACTGTCTACTTCTACCCGTAACTTCCCTAACCGTCTGGGTGACGGTGCCAACGTATACCTGTGCTCTGCAGAATTGGCTTCTGTAGGCGCTATTCTGGGTAAAATTCCTTCTGCTGAAGAGTATATGGAATACGCACAGAACCTGGATTCCATGTCCAGTGAAGTATACCGTTACCTGAACTTTGATCAGGTAGAGTCTTATCAGAAAGCCGCTGATGACATTATCGCTAAAGCGAGCTGAGCACTAGTCTGATTAGAGAGCCTGATTGACACCCTAAAAATCCCCGCCTAAGTGCGGGGATTTTTTTCTACCCATGATTATTTTGAATCATCAGGATAATTAGAGTTTGCAACTAATAGTCCTGACTCTTTAGGAGGGCATAACAATAAATACGCCAACACTGACCCCGGAATTTCAGGAATGGATACTGAACAATATTCCACTCCTCCAGCAAATGCAGTTGCGATTTAATGGCTTCGATAAGGGTACTCTCTCGATGAGCTGCCCACTGGAACCCAATATCAACGATAAAGGGACCGGATTTGGAGGCAGCATCGGGGCTTTAGCGACTATCTGTGGTTGGACTTTTACCATGATTCACGCAAAAACCATCTTGGAAGATCCAGAAGCCATGATTGTGGATCAATCCATGAAATTTCATGAACCCGTCACTGGCGTCTTCACTGCCAGCTGCTCATCCTGTATTCCAGATGATTTTCATCAGCGTTTACAAGAAGGAAGAAGTGGAAAGCTCCAACTTGATATAGAGATACATTCCAACGGGAATCTGGTGGCAACCTACCAAGGCTTTTACATTGCCAGAAAAAAAGCCTAAACAGTCGAAGCATTGACACTGAGTTTTTTGCCTGAAGCCCTCTTCGTCAGAATACCGGCAGCTTTTACCGATAAAGCTGTCAACCAGCCTTATCAGATACCTTTCAGCTCCAGATCCTCTTACCAGGGATGAACTGTTTATACTGAAAACTATCGGTAGATTTTCTGGCTACAGTCTTGAGCTAAGGAAAGAATGAATCCAACGCCTGATTCGGTCAGTTCAGCACCCAACTGGCAGATTTTCAAAAGCTGGGTAAAACACAAACTGCGCTCAGCCTTTACCTGGAACCGGAAAACCCGGATGCTGGAAGATCCTGCTGTCTTGCTTCAGGAAGCCAAAGCCCGGGGTGACAATCCTTATGCCGGGTTGAGCCGTCGCAAAATCAAACTGAACGAAAACCCTCAATCACAAGTTAATCGAGCCGCCCTTCAATCCAAAGATGACTTCTCCCGAATTGGCATTGAGGTCAGCTCATTGCCTGAACACACCGATCTCTTTATTGAATTTCAAAGCAAACTTCTGAGTCAGGCTAAAAGCCTTCAGTATAAAATCTACAAACAGGGCACTTTTAAAGAAATGCAGACCTGCTCCAGGCTCGTGAATGAAACACTGGCTAAAAACTGGCCTGTTGTACTCAAGGATCTTACTTTAGCGCTCCCTGCAGAGGAACTTCACGAGCTGACTGATTTTATCAGACCCCTTCAGTTTCTACTCAACCCACCCCAGGAGGAGTCTTCCAATTCTCAGATGGAAACCGGAGTAAGAATCACTGCTGACAAACTACTGGGAAAAGAAATCTTCCTGATGTCGGGGGATATCAGTCGCATGAACGAATCACGAACGCCTCCCATTCAAGCCATTGCCTGCCCATATACCCCTAAAGGTTCAAAGAATGAAACAGCTTTACTGAATAAACTTTCCAGCATTGACCCCGTGTTGGCGAGAAAAGGATTTCTGGAGTCTATCAAAAAGATGAAGCCAGGACTGGCAGCCATTTCACCCAGTCCTGCCTTGCAGGGAAAAGGCTTCAGTCACATGGTTCATGCCATACTTCCCCATTCCGACTCCAAAAATATTCATTCAGAACTGGTCAGTGCTTACCAGTCAGCTATTGAGGCCGCCCACAGAAAAAATCTGACCAGCATTGCTATCCCGATATTCAGCTCTGAGCTGAACATTCCTCCGCAACGTGCTGCAACCATTGCCTGCGTTGCCATCAGCCGGTACATGAGCAATCACCCTCATAAAACCCGCCCACCCAAGGTTTATCTGGTTTTTCCGGCTACCGAAGAAGGTGCTCGCATACAACAGGTCGCTACTCATTATTTGCAAAAAACTCATCAAAATCAGTCAGATGACTCTAAAAAACAGTATCAAGCTTTCAGGCAGCAGGGCCTTCGTGTCGGCAACCCTGTAGAACTGGTTTACAAAACGTCTTCACCCGTGCCTGCAAAGTCTAAGGAAACAGAATCCAATGATCTGGAAGCCATTCTTGCCCGAGTTAATCGGAAGCTACAGACAGGCCCTGATAAAGTAGAAGGTATTCGGGAACTGGCAAAAAAAGCACCTCCCACCTTTGTTGATGCTTCCACTCTCCTGGCCAGAAAAATGTATACCTGTCATAGTTCTGACCCCATGAAGAATACTGAGTACCGGCTTCTTCATTCAATGAGTCATCCCAATATTATTACGCTTAAAGATTCTAAAGTTGAGACGATGGATTCTCCATCCGGGACCAAACAACTCAAAATTACAATTTTCACTGAAGCAGGCATCTGCAGTTTTGATAAACTCAAAAAAGATCCCCCTATGCCACCCAAAGATATTAAGCGATTAATGCAGGAAACCGTCAAAGCCATCCAATACCTGCATAAAAACCGAATAACCCATAATGACCTGAAACCTGCTAATGTCGTTTTAATGCCGGACATGTCAGCCAAATTGATCGATTTTGACTCTGCCATAGAGTTTAGATCTTCCAATCAATCAGTAGAACTCCTTGAAACCACTCTTCCCTACTTGGCTCCCGAGCTTGCCCCTTCTGCTCATAAAGCACATCCACACTCTTTTGATCAACTACGCAAGGGGGATTACTGGTCTACAGGTTGTATTCTTTATGAGCTGATCACCGGCTCCCAACTCGCTCAGCCCAATGGACCTATTGATGAGACATCACCCACATGGGCTCTGGATAAAGTAAACGCCATTCATGATACAATCTACGGCTGGAGCCCCAACGATATACAAGCGCTTAAAGCCACCCTGAGAAACCTTCTCGATCTGAATCCCGATCAACGGAGCTTGACTTCATTAGAAGCCTTTATAAAATCCACTTGAGTAGCTTGTGACCATAAATCAAATACAGGCCAACAACCTCTTAAGACGAATCAAGTCAGCACATTCTTTCTGATAGGCTGCTTTTATATACTCATCTATAAACGCAAGCACGGGTTCTTCCAGAGCCTTATCCGACATCGTAATCCTATGAGCAAAGCTCAATTCTGCTTCTCCATCGTGAGGCACGAACCCTCTTCTGGCCATTTTTTTAAGGAAGCTGGAATAGATTTTTTGCAGCGGAGACAAAGACTGACGACGATACAACAGCGTCAGCGATAATAAGGCTAGTATCAAACTGACACCCAGCGTCAAAGCCATACCCTGTCGCCAATAGAAATCTTTATTACCCAGAAGGTTTCGAAGAAACGCTTCCTGTTCATCCTGCCTGAAGTTGACCACTGATCTCTGCCACTGATACTCAGCTTTTTCGAATGCCAGTCTGACTTGATTAATGACACCTAACTCTCGATACCTATAGAGCGACAAAGGACTGTCTGGCAAGAATGTTTCGGAACCTCCGATAGCCGCTTCCAAACCGGATTCAATTCTCTGGGGTGAAACGGCTGCCGTAGGATCAAACCTCAACCACCCCTGCCCTGCCACCCAGATTTCAGCCCAGGCATGAGCATCAAACTGTCTGACCTGAATAAGGTTTTCATCTTCCTTAAGCTCGCCTCCCTGATAGCCACCGATGACTCTGGCAGGTATACCCGCTGCTCTCATAAGATAAACGAATGCTCCCGCATAATGAGCACAAAACCCTCGCTGCCCGCCAAACAAAAACTCATCAATTGAAGAAGCCTGATCGTACAGAGGGGGAGACAAGGTGTAGTAGAAGTCATCCTGACGAAACAGCGACAGTAGTCGACCAGCCATTTTCACCGGATCTTGACCTGACTGATTAAATATCTTCAGCGCATAGTGTCGGCTACGATCATTTCCGACATCAGGTATCTGGGTGTTCAATTCAGAAAGCCAGTCTGGCATAGAAACAGAGCGAGCTTGAGGCACTGCTCCGTCCATGGAATACAACCGTCGACTGTCAATTGGCTGATCAGCTGCCAACCTCATAGTCCTGTAGAAAAAACTGTTTTCAGCCACAGCACCGGCAGTGCCTAATGTATACATCCATGGTCTGCCAGTCGGCTCCATCATCACTTCATACTGGTAACTTCCCTGACGATTCTTCCACCAGCCTGAGTTTTCAGGTTCTTTACTGAGCCAGTCAGATGGAGACATATCGGATGCAGAGAAGGACTTATTGGATTGCTTCCAGGTCTTGCCATCAAATTGATCCAGAACTATAGCCCGCCAGTATCTCTGATTCGCTACTGGAACATCGCCTGAGAACCTGGCTCGAAACACCAGTTCATCTGAACGACTGAGTCTGGCTATATCCCCTGGCGTCATGGCATCCGTCAAGCCGGTTCTGGCACTGTTATCAGGAAGAGGCACTGACCAGAGCGGCCCCATACGAGGCACCAGAACGAACAGAAGAATGGTTAAAGGAGCAGCCTGTAACGCTAAACTGCCTGCAAACCTGACACTGGAAGCGATAGGGCTTGAATCAGTAGCTCGAAACAACCCCTGCTGGGCAGCTATTAAAATGACCAGACAACACATCAGATAGACTGTTTGTAATAACGTCTGGGAAAACAATACGGCGGTAGCCACCAGAAAATAACCAATGTAAATCACGACCAGAGCATCCCGCTGATTTCTCATTTCCAGCAGCTTGAGTGCATACCCTGCCGCCAGAATAGAAACCGATGACTCCAGAGAGATCAAGGGCTTAAAAGTGACTACCACTGAAGAAAGGGCAATTAGTATGAGTCCGAAACGCAGCCAGAACGGTGGCCAATGACCTCTACCGAGCAGAATCGCAATTCGCCAGCCCGCTGAAAGACACCCTAGCAGGATGATAAGCGTTGGAACTTGTCTCCAAATGGGTAACAGCACTAACAAGAGGGCAGCAATTAACCATAGTGTCGACGCTCTGCTAACCAATGCGTTACCCAACATATTCACCTCCGGAGTTATCTCTCCCGGAAGTGAATAAAGCCAGAACCTCAAGACATTCTTTTAAATGCTGCTGACCAACGTTGGCAGCTACCTCTACACCAGGAAGCGACAAACTGTATGGCTTGTTACTGGATTCACACTGTAGGCACCACCCAGCCAGAGTGGATAGCTTTTCCTCCAATCCTCCTCCTTGAGCTTGCTGCAACGAGAGTCTGATCTGCTGGCCTACGGGCTCTTCAAACAGTTTAGTATTCAGTTCACTGGTTCTGGCATAACCTTTCCAGTCAACATGACCGGAAAGATCAGACGCTTTGTATCGGCGAAAACCTGCGAAATCATCTTGCCCTGACTGTGTTTGAATACCCGCTTCATCTCCTCCTCCTTTTGAATTCGGAACAGGCTGGGAAAAGTCTGGTTTTGGGTAAATCAGAGCATGCATTTCCAACTGTACCCAACTCCATGCCCGACAAAATCCAAGAGGATAAACGCTTTCCACCCTCATTCTCCCAGGTTGAAACCACCCCCGTGCTTTTGCTTTTACCAGTAGAGTGCAGTCCTGATTGCTTTCAAATGAGTAAGTCACCTGTTCATTATCAGGCCATCCTAATCGCACAGCCTGCCGCTCTCGATCACTTGACTGCAACTGTAATCGAACCGCTATTAACTCCTCTACATGACCCGACTCCGCAGACTTAGAAACCAATGTGATGCCTGCAAGGTTCCTCCAGGTATGAAGAATGGAAAGCATAAACAGACTGATCATAAAAAAGGACAGACCGAAAGCCAGACTGTTCGTATAATTAGCCGCAAGAATAAAGATAAGTGCCGCCACTGAAAGCCAGATATACCCCCCCTTGGTGGGGAGAATAAATATCCGTTTTTGATCCAGAGTGACCTGTGCAGCAGGAGGAATACGGCGATCAAGCCAATTAATGAAATACGGTTTAATTCGCTGGTTGAATACTTTCTTTATCAAGAGCTTCTTTATCAAGAGCTTCTTTATCAAGAGTGAAGCCGAGCCAAGTGTTCCTTTTGACATACAATCACCCCATAACTTGAGTGCTTGCTAGCAACTCCCTGACAGATTTACCCTTTTCTTTAGCTTGCAGTCGGTGATCAGAGACTGCCACAAAAACAGCCTGTACATCTTCAGGAATGACATAATCCCGGTTTTCCATCCAGGCCCAGGCTTTGGCAGCCCCTATCAAAGCCAAGCCTGCTCGTGGAGACAGTCCAACATTGAAATAACCCGCTTCCCTTGTCTGCGAAATCAATCTCATCACATAGTCCAGCAACATATCGCCCACATGAACCCAGGCTGCCTCATTCTGCGCTTTGACCAACTGTTGTGCACTGAAAACCGTTGATAAAGTATCCAGTTCTGTCCGTCCCGCTTCACCTTTCAGAATGGCTCTTTCTGACTCGGGATCGGGATAGCCCAGCTCCAGTCTCATTAAAAACCGATCAAGTTGAGATTCAGGCAGGGGAAATGTCCCTTCCTGATAGACCGGGTTCTGGGTTGCAACCACGAAAAAAGGATCTGGAAGAGGTTTCGCTTGGCCATCCACAGAAACCTGACGTTCCTCCATTGCTTCAAGCAGGGCACTCTGAGTTCTGGGTGAAGCTCTGTTGATTTCATCAGCCAGCAGGAGCTGGGAAAAAACCGGTCCCGCCTGAAAGGCAAAAGTGGAAGTATTCTTGTCAAAAACAGTCACACCCGTGATATCGGCCGGTAATAAATCACTGGTGAATTGTACTCGTTGATCGTCTAAACCCATGACTTGAGCTAACGCATGAACCAGCGTTGTTTTTCCCATTCCAGGTAAATCTTCGATCAGCAGGTGTCCTCTGGCAAGAAGACAACAAACCGCAAGCCTGATTTCCTGATCCTTGCCACGGATGACCTGATTCAGCGCATGAATACTTTGTTTGACTTCATTCATTGGAAGGAACACCGTTTTTATTCTTTGTTTGATGACCTGACTTCTTCTAGGAGCCTGACCGAGAATAGACTGGTCGGCCTAAAATCCAGAAAGAACGGCCCATTTTTCCGATAAATTTGATTGAATAGGCCCACTATTCGCACAAATTTATCGGAAAAATGGCCTCGTTCTACTGAATTTTAATCTCGACCGCTATTCTCGGTCAGGCTCCTATTAAAAAACATTGATCATTAAAGGTGATCAATGTTTTTGTGCTCAAGGCTGTTTTATCGGTCAAACGACACAAAAGAGCAGAAGTCCTTTTCTGCTCCTGGCTGACTTGGCTTAAAGCTGTGCCAGCCCTTTTTCAAGATCTGCTTTCAGGTCTTCAAGATTCTCAAGACCGACAGCGACCCTGATCAGGTTTTCAGTAATACCCGCTCTTGCCTTGTCTTCATCAGAGAGACGGCAATGAGTCGTTGTTGCTGGATGAGTGATAGTCGTCCGAGTGTCACCCAGATTGGCTGTTCTGGAAATAAACGTTACTGCATCCATCACTTTCCAGGCTTGTTCTCTGCCACCTTTGACTTCAAAGGCGAGAACACCACCAAAAGCTTTCTGCTGGCGCCTGGCCAAACGGTGACCCGAATGAGATTCAAGGCCGCTGTAGTGCACCTTTTCAACAGAAGGATGCGCTTCCAGCCATTGAGCCAATGACAACGCACTTCGACAATGAGCTTCCATTCTCAGATTAAGCGTTTCAAGAGACTTATAGAAATTCCAGGCATTAAATGGGCTCATTGAAGCACCGGCAGCCCTCTGCCAGAGATGCATTTCACTGATCAGCTCTTTGCTGCCTACAGCCACTCCACCCATGCAACGACCCTGGCCATCAATAAACTTGGTGGTGGAATGAACAACAATATCCGCGCCCAGCTTTAAAGGTTGCTGCAAGGCAGGAGTGCAGAAACAGTTATCCACCATCAACCATGCATCGTTTTCATGAGCAATGGAGGCCATAATTTCCAGATCCACCACTTCGCCCAGTGGATTGGAGGGGGTTTCCAAAAAGAGTAAGCGCGTTTCCGGGCGCATAGCATCTCGCCACTGCTGATAATCCGTGAAGTCTACAAAGGTGGTTTTAACCCCGAACTTATCCAGATATTTGGAAAAAACAGTTACAGTCGTTCCAAAGACACTGCGTGAACAAATGACATGATCACCGGCTTTCAGCAAACCCATACACATACCCAGGATTGCCGCCATACCTGAAGAAGCCGCACAAGCCAACTCTCCCCCTTCAAGGGCCGCCATACGATCTTCAAACATTTTTACTGAAGGGTTGGTGTACCGTGAATAAACATTACCTTCTTCATTACCCGCGAAAACAGCCTGAGCCTGCTCGGCACTGTCATAGGTAAAACTGGAAGTCAGATAGATGGCTTCACTGTGTTCTCTTTCACCGCTGCGGATGACGCCAGTCCTGATAGCCTGGGTTTCAAAAGCCCATTGATCCTGGTTATTACTCACGTCGTTGTCTTTCATTTCTGATCCTGATTACGAGCCTACTGCTTGATGACATTGAAAGCTTGTTTTCCCCTGACCTTTCCGAGTACAAACAAACGTCCATATGGCTGACAAGCTGCCAAAGATAACTAAAAAACCGAAATGAAGACAGTTTAGTATTTTCCAGCTGCCCCCTTCACTGTGAAGTAACGGATATTAATACGGTCTTCAATTGACACCGTTCAACCTGAAAAGGATGATATCTGCACCCTTTTCAGACAGATTGACCCAGCTTCGAGAGCCATAGCTATGAGTAATACTGAACAACTGTGCAAAAATCTGATTATTGCACGGCATCAAAGTCCAGCCTGGCTATTGCTGGCCTCTCGACGGGCACCTCTGATTCTGAGCTGCCTAAAGCCCCTGTTCGATGGCCGGGCTGAAGACCTCAGCTTTGAAGAAGCTCAGCACCATTTAGCGGAAGCTTTCTCTCTGTTCGCCAATAATGATGAGTTCGACCTGGGCAAAAACCTGGAGAGCCATGAATTTCAGGCACTGGCGAGACGAGAACTCAGAGAATGGATCAATAAAAAACTGATTGTAGAAAGGGATGCAAAGCTTCTGGCTACTGATGACTTGCAGCAGGCATTGAATTTTATAGACTTGCTCGATGACAGGGTGATGACTTCCACTGCCTCTCGCCTGGCCACCGTTCAACGTGAAATTGAAAGCCTGGAAAACCGGCTCAGTTCTGACCCCAAAAAACGTGCTGACTACCTGAAACAGAAAATACAGTCACTGCAGGAGGAACTGAAACAGGTTGAATCCGGTCATTTCAAGGTGCTGGAAGGCCCTCAAGCTATTGAGGGCGTACGAGAAGTCTATAACCTGTCCATGAGCCTGAGAGCAGATTTCCGCCGGGTTGAGGACTCCTATCGGGCGGCAGACAAACTGCTGCGACAGTCCATCATAACAGAACAAAACAACCGGGGAGAGATCGTTGACAAGCTGCTGGATGGTCATGATGACCTGCTGAAAACCATTGAAGGACAAGTGTTCCATGGTTTCTACGAGCAACTCAACCAGTCTGTGGAACTGGATAATATGAAGCATCGTCTGCGCACTATCCTGACCCATCCTGCCACACCACAAGCCCTGAACAGACAGCAACAGAATGACCTGCGCTGGCTGATCATGCAGCTGGTCATCGAATCCAAAAGTGTGATCCGGGCCCGTGCACGTAGTGAAAAGGACGTCAAAGGATTCTTGAAAACCGGACTGGCAGCAGAGCATCACCGGGTTGGACAGCTATTAAACCAGATTATGGAAACGTCCCTTAATATTGACTGGCAAAGTCAAAACGTCAGACGATCACCGGGCACTCTTCCCCCCATTAATATTGCTATTTCCGGTTTACCTTTACTGGAACGATTACTTTTTAAATCGATTGAAAACGATCTGGAAACTCCACTGCAGCTGACCAGTCAGACCATGAAGCTGGATGATATAGACGATGATTTCTGGCAGTCCTTCGACAGTCTCGACCGCCATGCCCTGATTCAACAGACCCTCGAACTGCTTGAAAACCAAAAACGGCCTTTAAGCATTAGCGAACTGTCTGAACAGCTGCCGCCTACCCATGACCTGGAAACACTGGCTCTCTGGTTAAGCATGGCAAGGGAAGCAGGTCTACCCATCACATCGGCCAGAGAATCCGTAGATATCTCCAGTCGAGACGGCGAAAAGCTACGATTTGACATCCCGGACGTTAAACTGCGTGCTGAAGCCCTGAACGCCATTGATTGGGAACTGTAAATGACAAACATTTTTGACCAGATAACTGCAACAAAAACCATAGAGCCAACACCTGAAGCTCCCGAGCCCAACAGTAAAACGGTGGAAGACCCATCCGCCGATCATAAGACAACAGGTCAATATACAGCCAAAGACATCAAGATCACTACTCAGGAGTTGCTCAAGTTCGGAATCCTGGAAGCAGAGAGAAAACCCAACCTCTACAAAAAGGCAGTGACGTATCAGACCGCTATCAACCAAGTGCTTGAACCCCTGGATTTGAAGCTCAAAGTTGACGATATACGTGGATTGGTCTTTCTTGTCGTTTCTGAACAGACCTTTTTCGAAGAAAGCGAATCAGACGACTGGAGCCACCCCCTGATCCGTCGACAAAGACTGAACCTGGAACAATCCCTGTTGATCGCTATTCTGCGGCAATGGTATGTAGCCCATGAGCAGGAAGTGGGCATAGGGGCCAGTGAAGCGATTGTCTACCTTGAAGATCTACTGCCCCAGCTCCAGCTTTACCTGGGAGACACCGGCAGTGATGCACGGGAACAGAAACGCCTTCGCAACCTTCTGGAAAACCTCAGAGGTCATGGCATCGTTTCTGAAGTAAACGACAAAGACCAATTCATTATCCGGCCTGTAATCACCCATCTGGCTAACCCTGAAAGCCTTCAGGGACTGCTTCAGCATTTCCAGTCGCTCACTGAATCATCGACAGGTAGACGTCAATGAAAAATCATTCCCCCGATCTGTTCAGTAAAAGTGAACTACAGGCCACAGCTCTCACTCTGAAAAAGCTGGATATATACAACTGGGGCCCTTTCGGCGGACGCCATGAAGCCAGTATTGATCCTCAGGGCACAGCCATCATCGGGCCCACCGGAAGCGGTAAAACCACCCTTGTGGATGCCTTAATGACCCTCCTTACGGACAGGCCGAAATACAATCTTGCTTCGACTGGAGGTCATGAGAGTGACAGGGACCTGCTTTCCTACATCCGAGGCGTTGCCGGTGCGGGTAATGACAGCGGCAATAACGAACACATAGCCCGGCCGGAAAAAACCGTGACGGGCATCAGCGCATTATTCGCCAACAATGGCAAGCACGTTCGTGTGGGCGCACTGTTCTGGATTGACAGTGCCAGTGCTGCCCTGGCGGATCTGAAGCGCCTCTGGCTGTTTACGGAGCTGGACAATCAAAACCTTGACCAGTGGTTGCATATCCATCATGAAGGAGGAACAAGATCCCTGAAACAGTTTGCCAAAGAGACACCCGGACTTAAAATATACGACAAGAAAAAAGCTTACCTGGTACAGCTCAGGCGCTATTTCGAAGTCGGTGAAAATGCCTTCAGCCTTCTTAACCGGGCCGCAGGCCTGAAACAACTGAACAGTGTTGATGAGATTTTCCGGGAGCTGGTTCTGGATGACCGATCGGCTTTCGAGCGAGCTGCCGAGGTCGCTAATGAGTTCAATGATCTTTCAGCGATCCGCTCAGAGCTGGAAGTGGCCAGATCTCAGCAAAGCGCTCTGGCACCCATTGAGAAAAGTGATAAGAAACTTCGTACCTGCATTGAACAGCTGTCCGAAAAACACAACCTGATGGCAATTATACCCATCTGGTATGCACAAATCAGTCACACGCTATGGGGAGAACAAGAAAAGAACCTTGGCCTCGAAGTGCTTCAACTGACCGACACCATTGATTCCCTCGGCTTGAAATCTCGTCAGCTGGAAAGCCAGGCCAACACCCTGAAAGAGGTTTATCTGGAAGCCGGGGGAGCCGTCATTGAAGACCTCACAAGACAGGTTGGCACGCAGCAGGAACTGGTAAATACCCGTAGAAAAGCCGCCAATGACTATCAGGTAATCACCAGAAAACTGTCACTCCCCGATACCCTGAGCAAAGCATCCCTGCAAGCTAACCAGCAACAGGCTGCAAGCCAACATAAACAGCTGGAAACACAGCGAACAGAGCTGGATCAGAATCTGCAGCAGCTCAGTCACCGCAAAGTAGAAACTGAAAACCGCGCGGCTGAACTGACTCAAGAGCTGGAAAACATTAAAAAGCGACCAGGTTCTAATATTCCCGGAAAGTTTCAGGACTTCCGTACCGATCTCGCCGAAGCACTGGACCTGAATGAACAACAGCTGCCTTTTGTTGCCGAACTGGTTGAAGTAAAACAGGATGAAGCACCCTGGCGTGGAGCCATAGAACGGGCCATTGGCGGCCATCGATTGCGTATTCTGGTACCAGAAAATCAAATCAAGACAGCCCTGCGCTGGGTTAACCAACGACATAACAAACTGCATGTTCGATTGCTTGAGGTAAAGGAACAGAAAGGCAGTGCAGAATTTCTGGATGATGGTTTTACCCGTAAGCTTCACTATAAACAACATCCCTACCGGGAGTCCTTGAAACAATTTCTGTCAGGCATTGACCGGCATTGCGTGGATTCTCCAGAAGCCCTGGGCACCACTCCCCATGGCATGACCCTCCAGGGTTTGATGTCGGGAACCCGTGGACGCTTCGAAAAACAGGACCAGAGACGTCTGGACCAGGACTGGATGACCGGCTTTGACAATCAGGACCGGTTGGCACTGCTCACTGAAGAGCTGCAACAAGTCACTCTACATAGTCAGCAGCACATCAGGGATTACCAGAAAGCAAAATCAGAAGAAGAAACCAATAGACACCACATGCAACTGCTGAAGGAGCTGGCCAGCCTTGAATTTGACAGTATTGATTTGTCTGGAGCAGAAAGCAGCCTGAGGTCTCTGGAGAAAAAGCTCGACACACTCACTTCGCCTGATTCCTCAGCGGCTAAAGCCAGAAAACAGTTTGAACGAGTGGAAGCCCAGCTCCATGAGAATAATGAAAACATTGCGGTAACCCGTGAAAAGCGGGGAGCCGTCGAACAAGCCAGACAAACCGCAGAAAAAAATCGGGATGAGGCCTACCGACAAACAGGTGATGGATTAACAGATGAACAACAGACTCTCGCGTCTTCCCAGCTGAAAAACATTCAGCAGGAGCAGCTGGATCAACTGGAAAGAACCAAGGACTCCGAGACTCGACGCATTCAGACTGAAGCCGATGGACTGCAGCAATCGCGCTCCAGGCTGGTAACCGACCTGGTACGCCATATGGAACGAGCTCAAAAAGTTGATAACGGCCCCCTGGCAGAAACCGGAACTGACATTCAGGATACACCCGCTTACCTGGAACGGCTGAATAGGCTCAACCAGGAAGCTTTGCCAGAAAAGCTGAATCGATTTCTGGCCTACCTCAACCAGTCTTCTGACCAGGGCGTCACCCAGTTACTCAGAGGCGTAGAAGACGAAGTGACCATCATTGAGGAGCGTATCAGCGATCTGAACGACACACTGCACAGAGTAGACTTTCAACCAGGCCATTACCTGCAACTAAAACCCCAGAGAGTGCAACACGAAAGTCTTCGCACTCTACAGAGTGCTCAAAGACACCTGCGTTCAGCCGCCATGAAAACCGAACAGGACCAGGGAGAAAGTCACTACCGGGCACTGGAGAATCTGGTTCAGATTTTACGTGATGCCAGTGAAAACAAACGAACCGTTGGTGCGCGCGCCCTGCTCGACCCAAGATACCGGTTGCAGTTTTCTGTAGAAGTTCTGGATCGTACCAGCCATGAAGTTCTGGAACGTCGTACTGGCTCCCAGGGCGGCAGTGGCGGTGAAAAAGAAATTATCGCCAGCTATATCCTGACCGCCTCGCTCAGTTATGCGCTTTGCCCTGATGGCGAAGCCCGACCACTATTTGGGACAATAGTTTTAGATGAAGCCTTTTCGAAAAGCTCCCACGCTGTGGCGGGAAGGATTATTACTGCCCTGAACGAATTTGGCCTGCATCCACTGTTTGTGACGCCCAACAAAGAAATGCGCCTGCTGCGTTCCCATACACGCTCTGCGATCCTGGTGCACCGTAAGCAAATGCAAGCCACCTTGACTTCCCTGACATGGGAAAAGCTGGAAGAGCAGGCTCAAAAAACTCTACACGCCCTAACCATAAAAGAAACCCATGAAATCACCCAGTGAACTGGCAGGTCGATTAGCAGCACAGTGGCAGCAGGCTCACCTCAGGGAGCAGCGTCTGCTCAACAGCGAACAATGGCCCATTGAGTTAAAAATTGGCAAACCGGACCGAGCAACTCTGGTTAACCACCCTGACAGGTTCCGCCAACATATACGAAACTGGCAGAATATCTCAACGGGGAAAGTGCTCTGGCAGTCTGTCTGCTACCGTGACGCTGCCGAACCTATAGACGTTCCGATGACCTGGCAGCTTGGCAGCCCTTCTGAGTGGATTGCCGCCATCAACAACACAGGTACCACCCAGAAGTTCATGAAACTGGAAAGAGTGGTCCGTCAGGCTGACGCTGTATTTCACTCGCTGTTAACACGACAGCAGCACTGGCTTGAAAAAGAAGAAAGTGAGCTGATTAAAGCCTGCAAACTGGCAATGCTTCTTGAACCTGACTGTGCATCGGGTCTGCCTCTGAGGTCAATCTCTCTGGCCGGAATAGACAGTAAGTTTTTCGAACGTCATCGCACGCTGATAACCCGACTTCTGGATTGCCGTTTTGATCATCTGCCTGGCAAGCTGGGACTCGAATCTTTTCTGGGTGCCCTGAGTGAAGGAAACCACTGGTTATTAGTGGCAGACCTGGACAGTCAGCTATTGCCATTCTCCCAGATCAGGGTACGTGACAACGAACTGGCCAGCAAGCCACTCCCAGCCAACAATATACTGCTGATTGAAAACGAACGCTGCCTGCATTTACTACCCAAGCTGCCAGACACAATAGCTATTCTGGGAGCAGGTCTTAACCTGAGCTGGCTCTCAGCTCACTGGCTTAAAGGCAGGCGACTGGCCTACTGGGGTGACTTGGATACCTGGGGGCTGTCCATGCTGGCCAGCGCAAGAAAATACTGCCCGACATTAACACCACTGCTGATGACAGAATATCTGTTTGACCTATTTTGTACACACAGTGCTGTCGTGGAAGAAAAGAGTTTGATGGTGACCCCCGAACCATTAACCCTTACTGAAAAGCAATTGTTTAACAGGCTATTAAGCGAAGATAGAGGCAGGCTTGAGCAGGAATTTCTCCCCAGAAGCACCGTCCATAAAACTCTGATAAAGTGGCATACAGAAGCATGTACTTGACAGAAGGAAAAAGACTTATATGGTATTATTCTATTACTGAAAACCTTTAAAACCCATAAAAATAGAACCCGTAAAAATGCCTGCTCATCTGTTACTCATTGATGCCTTGAACCTGATTCGCAGAATCCACGCAGCTGTCAAAGCTCCCGATGAAAACAGCCAGGTAGATGGCGCTGTTTCAGCAACCATCTCGTCATTAACCCGGGCCATCAAGGAAACAGCACCGACTCATTGCCTGATGGTTTTTGATGGCAATCCTCCTACCTGGAGGCATGAGCTATACCCTGACTATAAAAAAGGTCGAAAGCCCATGCCTGATCCCCTTAGAAAAAGACTGGGAGACTTCAATCGAGCTTTTCTTAATATGGGGGTTAAAACTTTTCGAAAATCAGGGCTTGAAGCGGATGATGTCATTGCTGCCATCGCCTCTAAAGCATCAAAAGCCAATGTAGAAACCACGATTCTTTCAACCGATCGTATTTTTCTACAACTGCTGGATGCTCCACAGATAAAACTGCGGGATCATTTTCAAAAACTTGATTATCAGAGACAGAGTGTTCAAAAACTGTATGGTTTTGGCGCTGACAAGCTAACCCAGTTCTGGGCCATTGCAGGGGTAGGCGATGTACCGGGAGTACAGGGTGTAGGTGACAAAGGTGCAACATCACTCATTCTGGAACATCAAGCAATGAATAATGTATTGTTGCTGGAAGAAAACACTAAAGGCGCGGCAGGAAAAGTAGTAAGGCAGAAAGATCAGGCATTACTAAGCCTGAAGTTGGCCACACTGGCTTGCGATCTTGAGGTAGGTGTTAAGATGAAGGATCTGAGGTATGAATCTAACTCTACTGAATAGCCAAAACAGCGAGGAATTTATAGTGGTAAAGAAGGTACTTCATACTTAAATTTGACATCCTCCCCGCCCTAAAGGACGGGGATTCCTACAGCTAGACGGTCATGCCCGACCGCAAGAATGTTTCTTGCTGCGTTTACGTCACGCAGATGTTCAGCTCCGCACTCTGAACAGACC
>NZ_JBPCXO010000504.1:0-12878 GCF_051008435.1 Endozoicomonas sp.
TGCATTACCTGTAAAACTGATGTTTTTTAGAATCAGGGAAAACAGCCTGACTGCTTCTCAGGAAAATCCGGCAAAACTATACGACGAAAGGTGTTCTACCTGTGCTTTGAAATTCCTATACATCGAGGGAGAAAGAAAACCCTGTCTGCTTCAGAAATTTCTTCACTCAAGGTGAGAGTCGCAGACGGTGATAAGAAAGCCCAGATTGCTCGGGATATGGGAATCAGTCGTCAAACCTTATATCGATATCTTCGTTCATAATAAGCCAAAGCTGTATGCCAGTAGAATTTCTTACGGAAGAGCAAAAGAATCGCTATGCCCGTTTTTCAGGGGAGCCCAGCGAAGCCCAGCTTGCCAGATATTTTCATCTCGACAGTAATGATCTCGCTCTGATCAACAAGTGTCGGGGTGGGTATAACCGGTTGGGTTATGCTCTGCAACTTTCAACGGTTCGTTTCCTTGGTACTTTCCTGCCAAACCCAACTCAAGTTCCCATTGGGGCGATTCATTTTGTTGCAAAGCAGCTGGGGATTGTGGACACAAATAGTCTTGCCAAGTACATGCTTCGCAAGCCGACACGCTATGCCCATAGTGCAGAAATACAGGAGATCTACGGGTATAAAGAGTTTAACGCGCCCCCTTGGAAATTCCGGTTGAGCCGGTTGCTATACAGCCGTGCCTGGATCAGCAATGAAAGACCAAGTCTGCTATTTGACTTTGCAACCTCTTGGCTGGTGCAAAACAAGGTTCTATTGCCTGGAGTGACCACGCTGACTAGACTGGTTTCAGAGATCAGGGAGCGTGTTGAAAATCAGCTCTGGCAGAGACTGACAGCACTTCCAGATGACGGGCAAAAATCAAAACTGGAGTCATTATTACAGGTTCCCAGCGGTCACAGAGCATCCTACTTTGATCAGTACCGAAAAGGCCCTGTGTCTATTAGCGGCCCTGCATTTAATACCGCCATTCTTCGCTATCAGGGATTACGGGACCTGCATGTTGGAGGTTTGGATTTTTCCCGAATTCCACCTGTCCGGCTGAAGGGTCTGGCAAGATATGCCAGCGCAGCGACTGTCTACAAAATAGCCCGTATGCCTGAAGACAAAAGAACGGCTGTTCTGCTTGCTTTTGTCAAAGCCTATGAAGTGTTGGCACTGGATGATGCTTTGGATGTGCTCGATCTTCTGATTACTGACATTGCTGGCAAGGCAAAGAAAATAGGGCAAAAGGAGCGGCTGAGAACCCTGAAAGACCTTGACCGGTCTGCATTGACTCTCGCTTCTGTCTGTTCGTTAATTCTTGATGAGGAAACGGATAACGAGGAGTTGAGAGAAGCGATCTATTCCTTATACTCCAAAAAACTCTTGGAAAAATCCATCGAGACCATCAACAGCTTGGTTCGCCCTGCGGATGATAAATTTTATGATGAAATGGTTGACCAATATGGCAGGGTGAGACGGTTTCTCCCCCAACTTTTCAAACATGTTGCGTTTAAGTCTGCACCGGCAGGACAGCCAACACTTGAAGCCCTGAACTATCTGGTTAAACACGGAATCTCCAAAAAACAATTTCTTGAAAACCCTCCCTCGGACGTTATTTCAAACCCCTGGAAACGGCTGGTTATTGACAAAGATGAACGCATTGACAGACGAGCCTACATACTTTGCTTTCTGGACAAGCTCCAGGACAGCCTTCGTCGTCGCGATGTTTATGTCGAGAACAGTGACCGATGGGGTGACCCCAGAGCAAAGCTTCTCCAGCCAGAAGAATGGAAAACCCATAAAGCTCAGGTGTGTCGTTCCCTCGGACACTCAGCTGATTCTAAGGAAGCCATAGACAGCTTGGCAGAACAGCTGGATTCAGCCTACAAAAGAGTGGCTGCAAACTTTGATGATAACGATTCCGTCAGAGTGGATAGTTCTGGCAAGAATCCGTCTCTGACGATCACGCAACTGGATAAAGCAGAAGAACCTGAAAGCTTGCTTAAACTGAGAGAACAGGTAGCCGGTCTCTTACCAAAGGTAGACCTCACTGAGCTTTTGCTTGAAATTCATGCACATACAGGTTTTGCAGATGAGTTTTATCATGTCAGTGAAGCCAATGCCCGTGCAGAAAACCTTAACGTCAGTATCTGTGCCGTACTGCTTGCAGAAGCCTGTAATATTGGGCTGGAACCGTTCATCAAAACCAATGTACCAGCACTGACCAGGCACAGGCTCAGTTGGGTAAAACAGAATTACCTTCGAGCGGAAACGCTGACACAGGCCAATGCGAGACTGGTTGACTATCAGGCTACACTCCAGCTGGCTCAAAATTGGGGAGGTGGAGAAGTCGCCTCTGCTGACGGAATGCGTTTTGTGACTCCCATAAAAACCCTCAACGCAGGTCCGAATCGCAAATATTTCGGTTCGAATAAGGGAATAACCTGGTACAACTTTATCTCAGATCAATACTCCGGTTTTCATGGCATTGTGATACCGGGAACCCTGCGCGATTCCATGTTTGTGCTTGAGGGGCTGCTTGAACAGCAAACCGGCTTGAAGCCGATGGAAATCATGACGGACACCGCCGGAGCAAGTGACCTGGTGTTTGGTCTTTTCTGGTTGCTGGGGTATCAGTTTTCTCCCAGGCTGGCGGATGCAGGCGAATCTATATTCTGGCGTATTGATAAAGAAGCAGATTATGGAGTGTTGGATGAGCTTGCCCGAGGCTGCATCAATGCGAAGAAAATAGAGCAGCACTGGGACGATATGTTACGAATAGCAGGTTCCTTGAAGCTTGGCACTGTTCAGGCATCAGAGCTGATCCGGTCTCTCCTGAAAAGTGATCGACCATCAAGCCTGGCGCAAGCCATTATAGAAGTAGGAAAGATTAACAAAACAATCTACCTCCTGAACTATGTGGATGATGAAGATTATCGCCGTCGCATACTAAACCAGCTGAACCGTGGGGAGGCTCGCCATGCTGTCGCCAGAGCGATTTGTCATGGGCAGCGAGGAGAAATCCGTAAACGCTACAGGGAAGGTCAGGAGGATCAATTGGGAGCCTTGGGACTGGTAACAAACGCCGTCATACTTTGGAATACAATCTACATGCAGGCTTCGCTGGATCATTTGAGAAATCAGGGATACCCAGTTCGAGACGAGGATGTTGCTCACTTATCACCACTGCCGATAGGTCATGTCAATATGTTGGGGCAGTACTCCTTTACTTTGTCAGAGTTGGTTTCGAATGGCGGGCTTAGGCCATTAAATGAGACTGACGAATGACTTGAAGCCAGTAACTTCAAGGGTTGAAGAACTTATAGTAACTTTTCGTTCCATTGGGCTTCAGACCCCTAATAGGGTGGCACACATAACCGGAGAGAGAGTGAGGGCGACTACGCCCGAAACCATCACGGAACCGGCCAGAGTCAGGCCGAATTCTCGAAAAAGAGCTCCTGTGACTCCCCCCAGTAGTGCAATGGGGGTAAAAACGGATGCCAGAGTGATGGTCATAACAATGACCGGAGAAGCGATTTCGCGAGTACCAACAATACTGGCCTCAAAAGGCGGCATACCGTCTTCTATATGTCTCTGGATATTTTCTACTACCACAATGGCGTCATCCACCACCAATCCAATGGCCAGCACCATGGCCAGCAGAGTCAGCAGATTGATGGAGAAGCCAAGGTACTGCATGGCCAGGCAGACCCCGATGAGAGAAAAAGGAATGGTGATCACAGGGATGAGCATGGCCCTGATATTGGCCATGAACAGAAATATTACGATGATCACGATCAGGCTGGCTTCCAGGATGGTTTGCAGTACTTCCCGAATCGCAGATTGAATGTAGACAGACACGTCATAGGCCACACTCATTTGCAGGTCGCCAGGCAGGTTTTTCTCAATATCCGGTAGCAGGTTTCTGACGTTTTTGGCTACATCCAGGGGGTTGGCGCTGGGCGTACTGTTGATGGCCAGAACGACATTGCTGGCTCCGTTCAGACTGGCGTTAGTGGTGGATGTCATGGCCGCAAATTCCGCGTCTGCAATATCACCCAGGCGGATTAAACCTTCCGGAGTGCGGGCAATAATCAATTGTTCGAATTCTTTTGGGCTTTTCAGGTCAGTATTGATGGTGATGTCGTAAAGGTTAAACCGCCCTTTGATTTGTCCGGCAGCGGCCCGATAGTTGTTGGCTGTGAGAGCATTGTTGACTTCATCGATAGAGAGTCCGTGCTTGGCCATTTTTTCAGGGTTCAGCCAGAGCCGCATGGACAACTCCGGACCATAGGTGAGTACCGAGGAAATACCTGAAAGGGTCACCAGGCGATTCACGACATTGCGTTTTAAATAATCGGTCACCTGCGCGCGACTCATTTGCCTGCTAATAAAACTGATGTAAAGCGTGGCTGAATCTTCACCGTTAGAGCTTTCTATCTGGGGTTCTTTGGCCTCAGGCGGCAGTTGTGATTTGACACTGTTGACCTTAGCCATGATTTCGGTCAGAGCGGCGTCGGGGTTGGTGCCAGTTTTCATGACCGCTTGAATAGAGCTGGAGCCAAGACTGCTGGTTGAAAGCAGGTAATCAATATTATCGGCTTCTGCAATGGCTTGTTGCAGTGGCTGGGTCAGAAATCCCTGAATGACATCGCTTGAAGCACCGTAATAACTGGTTGATACCGTTATGGTGGTGTTGGTCATCTGCGGATATTGTCTGACCTGAAGTTTGTTTAATGCCTGAAGCCCCAGAATCAGAATGAGCAAACTGATGGACACCGCCATGACAGGGCGTTGGATAAAAACGTCGGTAAACTTCATGGTGGTACGCCTCAGTCCCTGGGTACAGGCTGGTTTTCATCGAGCAGGGATTTTTTGACCAGATAAACCGGTGTGTCATTGGCCAGTCGAACCTGGCCGGTTACTACGATTTGCTCGCCAACCTTTAAGCCTTTGCTGATCAGTGCCTGTTTGCCATTGTGGTCTGATACCACAACATCATGCTGCTCAACCTGAAGTGTTTTCTCTTTTTTCTCGATCACGTACACCATCTGACCATACAGCGTGAAATTAATGGCGGGTTGGGGAATGACAATGACATTACTCTGTTTGGGCAGTATCAGCTCTGCAGTGGCATACATGCCGGAGCGCAATAACCGGTCTGCATTGGGCACTGTCGCCTGTATTTGTATGGTGCCACTGTCCACATCCACAACCGGATTAATAGCCAGTAATGTGGCACTAAAGACTTTACCGAGGTACACGTCGGTTGTTATCTGAATGGGCATGCCCGTGGTAACTTCAGAGAGCTGGGTCTGTGGAATGGTCAGATTCATGCGCATGGCTGAACAGTCTTCCAGTGCAGTGACCGCCTCTCCGGATTGCAGGTATTGGCCCAGATAAACATTTCTAAGACCCAGAGAACCTGAAAAGGGCGCTACGATTCTGCGTCGGACGATAGTGGCTTTCAGACTTTTTATATCCGCCAGAAGGGATTCATAAGCCGACAGGGCATTGTCCAGATCCGATTGCGGAGCACTGCCTTTTTTGAACAGGATTCTGGTGCGTTCCAGAGTCTGTTTTGTTGCTGAGAGGCGAGCCACAGAAGAGGCCAGGTTGGCTTTTTCTACCGTTGAATCCAGCTCCAGGATTTCCTCTCCTTCCTCCACCCATTGGCCAGATTTGAAGTGAATCTCATTAATAATGCCTGACTCTGCTATGGACAGGGTCACCCCTTGAACCGGTTCAATAAAACCTACCGCTTTAATGGAAGGCTGCCAGGATTGAGGAGTAATGGTGTAAGCCGTCACCGGTACAGCGGGAGGTTTCTTTTCGCTAAGGTAACGGTTAGTCGTGTATTCCATATAATGACGGTACCCAATCACAGACCCGAAGATCAGGGCGGCAAGCAGGATAGCCAGCAAGTATCCCCTGGCAGGGTGGACTGCTGTTTTCTCAGGTAAAGACCCCATAGCGGGTTACAACCTTCAGGCAGATGTTGGGGGCAAGTTTAGTCAAGATGGATCTTTGTCATTGGATGATGGGAAAGTAATGCCGGTATTAAGGCAGGAAGTAGCCAGGCTCTTAGTCGTTTATGGCATTGCTCGATGGGTATTCCTTATAAAAAAGCATTGTCATTTGTCAGTTTCTCCCATAGAATAGCGCCAGCTTTCGGAAGTCATTGGTTTTAAAGGCTTTTATCTCAATAAGATCTGCTCAGATCATGAAAGCAATTCTAAAAGGCGAGTTAGCAAAGCGGTTATGCAGTGGACTGCAACTCCATTTAGACCGGTTCGACTCCGGTACTCGCCTCCATTTTCTTTTAAACAGCCTCCTATCGTCTTTCTTCTGATAAATACCCATAAAAGCTTTAGTTAGCTGGCATGATGGTTGCTTTATTTCTTGTGTTTTCTGCCGATTAGTTCAACAAGCGTTAACTATCAGGGTTCGCTATGTCTATTGGTGGCACGCCGCCTGAAGGTCCGGTTCAACCACAAAGCCGTCCTGGCCCCAAGAAATCCAGCTCTTCTGAAGGAAAGCAGAGAGGCAGAAAGCTGACGGCTCGTTCCAGCCAGAAAGAGCGATGGATGCGTGACGCTAAAACACGCAAGGATTCACGACACTTTTCCTCTTATGAAACCGAAGCGCTCGAGCCTGAAGAGGTCGACCCTCAGCTAACTTCCCTGCCGTCGGATTCAGATAAAGGCTCTAAAGCGGATAAGCGTCATGGATTACCTCATGACCCGATAAAACATCAGGACAGTAAAGATTCCGGGATAGATACCTTAACCAGCACCTCCAGCTACAGCCTTGAACTGGATGATATAGAAGAAGAGATGACAGACTCTGTGTTTCTTAGTCGGCCTGTTGAACTGAGTGATAAAAACAGGAAGTCAATTGAGGACGGGTTCAAAAATGTTGCCTCCGAACTCTATCATATTGGCATGTACGAAGTGTCTGAACTGCCTAAAGCGATGGATGCCTTCCGGGGGTATTCCTCCAGCAGCATCAGTCAAGCACTGGAAAGTGTTGATTTGGAGAGTTACTGGGCTGGAGTATGCGACAGCGCTATTGAACTGCTGGAATGGGCGGGTAAGGGTAAAATACTGACACTGCCAGAATCACTCATCCAGGCTGCCCGAAAAAAAGAGGTTCTGGATAGTGAAGCTGGAGAGGCTTTCAGTCAGGTGATCGATGCAGACGGTACCTTGAAACGTTCGTATTATAAAAATAAAGCAGTCCGTCTAAGAAAGGCGTCCAATGACTTTGTGGTGGGTGCCTATAGCCGAGAATTCAAAGGCTTTCAGAGAGCACTGACCCATTATATTTCAGACCAACCTGCCAGCATCCGATTCCATGAATACTACGATGAGCTCAGAGAGTCTTTATATGAGAATTTTGGCTTGTCTGCCCAGGCTGGTATTGTCAGTACAGTGGAAAAAGAGTGGGTTCGAAATATTCTGATGCGAAGAGCAATAGCAGAGTCGTCAATTGCCGGTACTGGACTATTGTAAAACGGCTTTAATACAACCCGTTTCTATTTCGATCGTGCTTTTCCCCTCCTTATAGAAACATCCGGTAATCTAGCATTGAGCTTCCCGTTTGATGAAAGATAAATGCACTGTACGTCTCGAATGCCCGAGCATTTCATTAATTGAACAAACAATTTAAGAAAAAAATCCAATAAATCTTTAAATTAGTGTGACAAAGATCTTTCAACTGAAATTTTAACATGTCAATATGTGAACATTGTCACACGGTATACTATCAGGGTGTAGTGACTTGGGGTTAGCTGTATACAAAGGATAAAGATATTGCAGCTCCTGCTGCAGCATTGATGTGCAGGGATTTTCTGAGCTCATGAGCCTGATTCACCGTGGTGATGTCGATCGTCAAAACGATCCTCTGATTCAGTGTCTGGAAGAAATTACGCATTACTTTCATTGTGATGTCAGTATTGAGACACTGCTTGCCGGACTTCCTTTTTCAGAACGCAATCTTTTACCCTCCGATTTTCAAAAAGCCATGAACAGGGCAGGGCTTGATTCCTCTCTGTCTGAACAATCCCTTGAGTCATTATCTGGCAGTGATCTTCCTGCGGTTTTATTAATGCTCAACGATACCGCTGTCGTTGTATACAGAGTCGATACTAAAACTCATAAAGCGGTTGTCAGTACTCCGGGTAAAGAAAGAAAAGAGATTGAACTTCAACAACTTGAAGGTGTTTATTCAGGCTATTTAATAACGGTAGATGCTCAGCCAGATAGTCATCAGGAGTCTTCTAAAGAAGGTTCAACCAGAACTTATAGCTGGTTTCGTGAAGCCATTATTCCTTATTGGGGCACCTATAGAGATGTGTTGCTTGCCAGCCTTATGGTCAATCTTTTTGCTCTGGTAAGTCCCTTATTCGTCATGAACGTCTACGACCGTGTAGTGCCCAACCAGGCTTATGAAACACTCTGGATGCTGGTGGCCGGTGTGTTAATTGCTTTCAGTTTCGACTTTGCTATTAAACTAATCCGTGCCAATGCAATCGATCAGGCTGGAAAGCAGATTGATATTCGATTGTCATCCCACCTGCTCGAAAGAATTTTGGGTCTCAAGTTAGCTGCTCGTCCTGGCGCTACTGGCAGCTTTATGAATAATCTGGCTGAATTTGACAGTATCCGACAGTTTCTGACATCGGCTACCATTCTCACGCTGATTGATCTGCCTTTTGTGCTCTTGTTTTTGGCATTGATTGCCTGGATAGCGCCTGTGCTGGTGGTTATTCCTCTGGTCTGCATGCTGCTGGCAGCCGGTATTGCCTTTTTCATTAATTCACCGCTCCAGAAAGCGATTGAAACCAGTCAGCAGGCTTCCTGTCAGAGACAATCTTTTCTTCTTGAAACGCTGTTGGGGCTTGAAACGATCAAGGCTTCTTCTGCTGAGAGTCAACATCAGTATCATTGGGAGCGTTTCAATCGAAAACTGGCCGAGCTGAATCTAAAGGTCAGAAAGCTACAACTGTATTCGAGCCAGACAGCGACCTTTATTCTGCAAGCGGGCACCATTCTGATCATCTCTACCGGGGTGTATCTGATCGGCTCTGGCTCATTGTCCATGGGTGGTTTGATTGCCGTAATGATGATTTCAGGGCGTTGTACTGCACCTGTCATTCAATCGATTGGATTGCTGAATCAGTTTCAGAGAACCCGACAGGCTCTGGATTATACCGACTCACTGATGAAACTGCCTCAGGAACGAACGCGCGACAGGCACTTCTTGGTGCCTGAAACCTGCCTGGGTAAAATTCGCTTCGATCATATCTGCTTTTCCTACCCCGATTCTCCACCGCTTCTAAAAGATATTTCTCTGGACATTCAGCCTGGTGAGCGGGTCGCCATTCTTGGCAGGATGGGAAGCGGGAAAAGCACTTTGCTGCAATTGATTATGGGGCTCTGGGAGTCTTCCGATGGCTGTATCAGTCTGGATGATGTGGATATACGTCAGATAGATCCTGCTTTTTTAAGAAATCAGATCGGCTATGTTCCCCAGACTGTCACCCTTTTCTCTGGGTCTATTCGAGACAACCTGCTGATGGGCAGGCAAGGCATTTCTGACGAAGCTTTGATTCTGGCGGTACAACAGGCCGGTTTGGGAAGCCTTCTTTCAGCCCACCCTCAGGGATTGGATTTTCTGGTAGGTGAAGCGGGTCGAAATCTGTCAGGAGGTCAGATTCAGTCCATTGGAATTGCCAGAGCCTTATTGGGTGATCCAACCGTTCTGGTTTTGGATGAACCCTCCAGTGCTATGGATAATCAATCTGAAGCTCAGCTGATTAAAACTCTTTCGGGCTTGAAAGATAAAACCATTTTGATAGTGACCCATAAGAAGTCACTGGTCACCGGAGCAGATAAAGTCATTGTTCTGGATCAGGGCAGGGTAGCGGGCATTAAAGACAGTATGGAATCCAGCCCTGTAAAAGAAGTCAAAATGGATTCACGTGATAGGGAGTTCGCCTGATGTCTGATTCGCAGCAACCTTACAGGCAACTCTATCTTGATGATTGTCGAGCCAAACTGGATGAACGGGTTAAAACCCGGGGTCGACCCGTATTGTTGCTTTGCTTACTGGCTATGGTTTTTTTTGTGGGCTGGTCTGCTATTGCCGAAATCGATGAGTTAGCAAGAGGGGATGGCAAGGTCATTCCTTCCAGCAGAGTGCAGACCATTCAGAATCTTGAAGGGGGCATTGTCTCTGAGATCAAGGTCAGGGAAGGTCAGACTGTAGAAAAAGGTCAGATTCTTCTGATTATGGATGATACCCGATTTTCTTCGAACCTCGATGAACAGAATGCCAGCTTAACGGCCCTGAAAATGAGAAAAGCGCGTTTACTGGCAGAAATAGAGGCTCAGCAATTTTTACCGCCGGACACCTTAAAAGATGAGTTTCCTGAGCTGGCTGTCTCTGAATCAGCTCTTTACCACAGTCGAAAAAAGGAGCAGGACAGTAAAACTGGCGTCTATCGGGAACAGTTAGAACAGCAACGTAAACAGCTGGAAGAAACACAAGCCAAAGAGTCGTTATTAAATCGCAGAAAATCCTTGCTGAATCAGGAGCTGGAGATGACCCGCATTCTTGAACAGGAAGGTGCGGTTTCTAAAGTCGAATTATTAAGGATTGAACGTCAGGTCAGTGATGTCAGAGGCGAAGCCATAATGGCGGTTAAGAGTCTGGACAGAATTGCAGCCATGATGCGTGAAACTCAACAGAGAATGTCGGAAGTTGAACTGAACTTCATCAATGAAGCCCGCAAGGAGTTCAATGAAATACTCTCTTCCATGAATGAACTGACTGCCAGTGGAACTGCGTTAGTCGATCGTGTTGAGAGAACCCGGGTACGTTCACCGGTCAATGGCATCGTTAAATCAATCATGCTCAATACCGAAGGGGGTGTTGTGCAGCCCGGTATGGCAATGCTGGACATTGTCCCCCTGGAAGACAGTTTAAAAGTGGAAGTTCGAATTCGTCCAGAAGACATCGGTTTTCTTCATCCTGAACAGCAGGCAACCGTGCGTTTCACTGCTTATGATTTCACGGTACACGGTGGGCTCAAGGGTAAGGTCAAGCACATCAGTGCAGACACTACCACATTGGAAAACGGTGACAGTTTCTATCTGGCACTGGTGGAAACGGAACAGAATTATCTTGGCCAGGAGTCCCATGGCAAGCCGGTGATACCGGGGATGGTGGCTACTGTTGATATTCTGACCGGTAAAAAAACACTTTTAAGTTATTTTCTGAAACCCGTGCTGCGTGCGAGGCAGCTGGCTTTCAGTGAGCGCTAAACATAGAAGACAGGAAGTCAGATGTCGTCGTCAAAACAAGAATAATGAACGTTTTTGAGAGGGAATTTCTAGATGGCTACCGCTGCAACGGAAGTAGGATCTTTACACCTGGCTCTCGGTAAAGTTACTGCCAGGGACCCACAGGGCAATGAGCGTGTTCTTTCTGCTGGTGACAGTGTTCGTTTAAATGAGCAGATTATCACTGGCTCTGACGGTGTTGCCCATATCGATATGATCGATGGCAAAGTCATTGTCCTTTACGAGGGTGATGGCCTCAGCCTGGCCGAATATCTGGAAGAGAACGGATTTCGTTTTGCCGGAGAAACGGGTCCCGAAGAAATCAGTGATATTCTTGCTGCTCTGTCTGGCAATGAGGGTGGGATATCAGAGTCATCATTTTCCGTATCTGATCTGGAAAATTTACCACCACCTGCGGCCGGAGAAGACGACAGTGGAGGCCTGGATGAAGGCGTACTGTTGGAACTCAACAGCCAGTCAACTCAGGCAGTGGCTGACTTCGACAGTTTTATTCCCCTTCAGCCTTTACAAGATACAGCTCCGCTTGATGACAATGAAGATGATCTGCCTATAACGGATGTTGAGGCTATTGCCCCTACGGGAGCCGTTCAGAATGTGATTGGCGATGAAGATACCGCCATTAGCCTGAGTCTCAGTGCAACACTGGTGGACAGTGATGGTTCAGAAATTCTGACCCTTTCTCTCACCGGTGTACCTGAAGGCTCAGTGTTGAGCGATGGAACACTCACGGTGATTGCGGATGGCAGTGCCATAGATGTTACAGAATGGGACCTGTCATCGGCATCGATTACACCGCCACTGAACTTCAATGGTTCATTGACACTGTCCTTTGTCGCCACGGCTACCGAGTTGAACGGGGGAGACCAGGCAGCCAGCTCTCAATCATTTATTGTGGCTGTAAACCCTGTAAATGATGCGCCTACCGCAGAACCGATTGGGCCGGTGTCTACCGATGAAGACTCGGCCATTCTGGCGATAGAACTGCTCCAGACGGCATCCGATGTTGATGGTGATGACCTCGATGTCAACTCTGTGACTGTTAACGTAGCCTCAGGCGTACCTCCAGAATCCGATATCACCTTTGCTATTAATGATGAAACGGGCCAGCTGTTACTGGATCCGGCGCAATTCAATTATCTGGCCGATTCAGAAAGTATCACTTTAACATTTGTTTATAACGTTAATGACGGCACTGTAGATGTAGCAAATACAGCTACGGTGACTATTGAAGGCGTAAACGACCAGCCCGTAGTGACCGATGTTACACTGGCAGAACTTTCAGAGGATACTGATCTTCTGGAAGAAAACAGTCAGGAATCGGCTAAGTTTGAAGGCTCTTTGTCTGTCACCGATGAAGACACCACCGATACTCATACCTTCAGCCTTGTTGAAGAATCAGTGACTACTGATGACAGTGAACTGGGTGTTGTTGATCCGGCTAATACGATCATCACTATCAGTGCTGATGGTACCTACAGCGTTATCAATCCAGACTTTAATGCGTTGGCTGATGGTGAAACCGTCACAG
>NZ_JBPCXO010000505.1:0-16588 GCF_051008435.1 Endozoicomonas sp.
TTATCACCCAAATCTGCACACCCAAAAGTAAGTTCCGCCCATTGTTCAGGAGGTAATGGCAACATAACCTTGACTCATCGCTGAAAAGGATAAGTCAAGTTTGGGATTTGTGATAAAGAGATAGCCCATGAACCTGTCGAAGATGGGTCAGGGAGATATCAAGGACAACCTGGAAAACTATGTTCAGTCCTTCTCCCGTGATGCCCGTGAAATTTTTGAACATTTCAAGTTCGATGAATTTGTCGGCACCCTGAACGAAGCCAACCTGCTGTTTAAGGTACTGCGGAAGTTTGCCACCATCGACCTTAGCCCCCAAACGCCCTCTGATCCAAAAGGCATCAGCAATCACGATATGGGTCTGGTGTTTGAAGAACTAATCCGCCGCTTTGCCGAATCCTCCAACGAAACCGCCGGTGAACACTTTACCCCACGGGATATTGTCGAACTCACCACCTCGCTGGTGTTTATGGAAGACGACGATGCCCTGAACAAAGAAGGCATTATCCGCACCATCTACGACCCCACCGCAGGCACAGGCGGCTTTCTGTCGTCCGGTATGGAATATGTGTACGAACACAACAAAGACGCTGTGATGCGAGCCTTTGGTCAGGAACTGAACCCGGAATCCTACGCCATCTGTAAAGCCGATATGCTGATCAAGGGGCAGGATGTCAGCCGTATCAAGCTGGGCAACACTCTGTCGAGCGATCATCTCAGCGGCGACCAGTTTGACTACATGCTCTCCAATCCGCCGTTCGGGGTGGACTGGAAGAAGATCGAAGGCACCATTAAAGACGAACACACCCTCAAAGGTTACGACGGTCGCTTTGGTCCCGGTCTGCCAAGAGTGTCCGACGGTTCGCTGCTGTTCCTGATGCACCTGATCAGCAAGTTCCGAGATGCTCCTGAAACAAAGAGTACGCCAGAGAACCAAAACCCCAGCCGCATCGGCATTATCCTCAACGGTTCGCCGCTGTTTACCGGCAGTGCAGGCAGCGGTGAAAGCGAGATTCGACGTTATATTCTCGAAGCCGACCTGCTCGAAGCCATTGTCGCCCTGCCCACAGATATGTTCTACAACACCGGCATCGCCACCTATGTGTGGGTGCTGACCAATAAGAAGTCTGCCGAGCGCAAAGGCAAGGTACAGCTTATTAACGGCGTGGACCTGTGCGGCAAAATGCGAAAGTCCCTTGGCTCCAAGCGCAACATCATGAGCGAAGCGGATATTAAAACCATTACCCGTTGCTTTGGTGGGTTTGAAGCGGTTGAACAGCAAGCATTGGATAAACCGGCTGAACAGAAAAGTAGCCGTGGTCGTCAGTCAGCCAATCCGAAGGTTGAAACACCCAAAACCTTTTCCAGCAAAATCTTCGATAGTCATGAATTCGGCTACCGTCGTATTACCGTAGAACGCCCACTGCGCCTGTCAGCTCAGATTACCGATGAAGCCGTAGAAGGCTTACGCTATGCACCCAAGCCGTTTAATGCCGTAATGCGTTGGATGGTTGAAGCCTTTCCTTTAATAAAGAGCGGCGCAGAGTGTCACACCCAACTGTCAGATAACGAAGAAGTCATCCGTACCAGAATCAAAAAAGACTTCAAAGAACTGAAAGAAAAGCAGATAAAAGAAGTGCTGAACGACAAACTCTGGCTGTTCCAGAAAGGTTTGATGGAAAAAGCCCAAAAGCTGCAATCCGCTCTTCATGGTAAGGAGGGTTCGGAGCTGTCTAATGACTTTAACCAGCTGGACACTGATCTGAAAGCCGCTTTAAAAGCCACCAGCATCAAACTGGAAGCCAAAGAAAAGAAACAGTTTCTGGATGCCATTACCCGCAAGAACCCGGAAGCCAAGCCGGTAATAAAGAAAGTGTTAAAAGAGGATGAACAACCGCTGTACGGCGCATTCGACTACAAAGGCAAAGTGGTAGAGTTCCAGACCGATGGCGACCTGCGGGATAACGAGAATATTCCCCTTGATCCGTCCGTCAGCACTACGGATTTGATCGAAACCTACTTCAACCGGGAAGTAGCTCCCCATGTACCCGATGCCTGGATCAATGCCGACAAGTGCGATGCCCAGGACGGTGAGATGGGCATTGTGGGTTACGAGATTCCCTTTAACAGACACTTCTATGTGTATCAGCCGCCCCGTGCGCTGGAAGCCATTGATGCTGACCTGGATGCGGTGAGTACTAGAATCATGAGTCTGTTACAAGAGGTTCACTCATGAGCAAACAAATGAAAGCCGTTAATCTGAGCCTGAACAGCGAATATAAGAGCTGGCTGAAAACACTCAAGCAGAAGGTTTTATCAACCCAGCTCAAAGCTGCCGTTCAGGTGAATTCAACCCTACTGGCTTTTTATTGGGAACTGGGGGAAGACATTGTTCGTCGGCAGGCCCATGCCAACTGGGGGGACGGTTTCCTGAAACAGCTCAGTAAGGATTTAATGGCGGAATTCCCTGAGATCAAAGGGTTTTCCCGCCGAAACCTTGAGTTGATCCGACAGTGGTATCAGTTCTGGTCTGGTCTGGTCTGGTGGCGAGTCAATCACGCAACAGCCTGTTGCGCAATTAACCCAAATTCCCTGGGGACATAATCAGCTTATTATCAATAAGTGCCAAAGTAGACAGGAAGCCTTGTACTATGTGCGAAGCACAATAGAGCATGGCTGGAGCCGGAGTGTACTCACTCACCAGATAGAAAGCGGTCTCTGGCAGCGAGAGGGTAAAGCGGTCAACAACTTCAATGCAACGCTACCTGCCGTCCGGTCCGACCTTGCACAGCAAACCTTGAAAGACCCCTATGTGTTTGACTTTCTTGCCCTTACTGATAATTACACAGAGCGAGAACTGGAACAGGGATTAGTTGAGCATATCACGCAGTTTCTACTGGAACTGGGATCAGGTTTTGCCTACATGGGCAAACAGTTTCATATACAAGTAGGTCAGCGGGATTTTTATATTGATTTGCTGTTTTACCATACCCACCTTCATTGCCATGTAGTGATTGAATTAAAAACTATGGACTTTGAACCGGAACACGCAGGCAAACTGAATTTTTATATCAAAGCGGTAGATGAACTGGTACGCAGGGAGGGCGATGCGCCCACCATCGGTATTCTGCTGTGCAAGAACAAAGATAAGTTGGTGGCAGAATACGCTCTGAGTGATATTCAGAAGCCCATCGGTGTGTCGGAATATCAACTGACCCAATCACTGCCGGAAAATCTGCAATCGCAACTGCCCAGTATTGAAGAGATTGAGCAGGGTTTGGGAGGTGAGTTGTGAGTGGGCAGAGGGAAGTTAAAAGTGGCAAGTATGAGGCTTATCCAGAATATAGAGATTCTGGGGTTGAATGGTTAGGTGAAGTTCCAAAAAACTGGAATGCTCGCCAACTCAAATTTCTTTGCTCGTATAATGACGAAGTTCTTTCTGAATCGGTGGCAGCGGATTTTGAAATTGAGTATGTCGATATAGGAAGTGTTTCAGCGTCAGAAGGCATTAAGCGCACAGAAACGATGCTGTTTGATAAAGCACAGTCAGAACCTATTTAGAAGCTATTGCCCCCATTGAAAACCCACCTGAAAATCTAATTGCATCTACAGGGTTTGCGGTAATCAGACCGAATCAGTATTTACACAACCGGTTTGCGGCTTACTGCCTGCGAGCACAAGGTTTTATCAAAGAGGTTGTAGCTCGTTCTGTTGGGGTTAGCTATCCAGCTATCAATGCCTCTGATTTGGTTAATATCAAAACACCAGAACCGCCTTTTGCTGAACAAGACAGCATAGCCAGCTTCCTCGACCACGAAACCGCCAAAATCGACACCCTGATCGAAGAGCAGCAATCCCTGATCCGGCTGTTGAAAGAAAAACGACAGGCGGTGATCAGTCATGCCGTCACCAAGGGGCTGAACCCAAATGCACCGATGAAGGATTCCGGTGTGGAGTGGCTTGGGGAAGTGCCGGAGCATTGGGATGTTTCAAAGCTGAAATATTATGCTTCAGTACAAGGTGGGTTTGCATTTAATAGCGATACTTTCTCTGCTGAAGGCATCCAACTATTACGTATTGGTAACGTATATCAAAACAGACTGGCTCTTGAGCGACAGCCCATTTATGTTAGCTCAGAATACACTACCAGCCTCAAAGATTATGTTGTAAAAGCTGGTGACATATTAATGTCCTTAACTGGCACGCTTGGAAAAAGGGATTATGGATTCGCCGTAATGGTTGATCAATCAGGTCCTTACATGCTTAATCAGCGTGTCGCCAAGGTAATTCCGAAAACAAGAATACTAAGCGAATATCTTCTTTACACTCTTTGGTCAGAAGCTTACTTAACTCAGTTGTATTCACTGCCATCTGGCACAAAACAAGCCAACTTATCCAATGATGATGTTTTGAATATTGCTGTAGCTATCCCCCCCTGAACACGATGAACAGGAGCAGCTCGTTTCTTATCTTTCTTCGAAATTAAAGGAATATGACGAGACAGTTAAAGAGGCAGAATCGGCAATAGGATTAATGCAAGAACGCCGCACTGCCCTAATCTCCGCCGCCGTCACCGGCAAAATCGATGTCCGTGACTGGGTCACTCCGTCATAATATCTGAGTCCGCAATTGTCTAGACACTGTCGAGACAATTCAGATCAGTCCCAAAATGAGCCCGAAAGGTCTTTTTTTTGGACCTTGAAAAGTCCCAATATGAGACCTATAGTTCCCATATTGATACCTCTATAGGAACTACCTCACTGTGTCATCCATCGCTTCGGTACTGTTCACCAAAACTCAGCAACGCCTGCTGGCTGTGCTCTACGGCAAGCCGGACTGCTCTTTTTACCTGAACGAGGTGGCAAGGCTGGCCGGGGTCGGCAAGGGCGCTGTGGTTCGGGAACTCAAGAAAATGACCGAAGCCGGATTGCTCACCACTCACCAGCAGGGGAACCAGCAGCATTATCAGGCAAACCCCGATAACCCCGTATTTGAAGAGCTGAAGGCCATTACCCGTAAAACCTTTGGTGTGCAGGGCGTGATTAAAGAGACTCTGGCTTCCGTATTAAACCAATGTGATATGGCATTTATTTATGGCTCGGTAGCAAAGGGAAAGGAACACGCGGGCAGTGATATAGACATTTTGCTGGTTGGGCATGATTTAAGTTATGGCGTAGTAATGGAGCACCTGGAACCGGCAGAAAATCAGCTGGGGCGAATCATTAATCCTACACTGCTGACGCCTGAAGAATTCCAGCAAAGAGTAGATAGTCAGCAAAGTTTTATCACACGACTTATGGAACAGCCCAAACTCTGGCTGACCGATGAACCCTTAACCGGAGACACGCTATCGTGAAAGAGCTGGATAATCTGGTCAAAATCAACAAGCTCAAAAAAGAGCCCCCCGATGCACAGGAATTTGCAGGGATGGTTCGGGCGGCTGAAACCAAACTCAAAGATGCTGCCATCAGTGGTTTATCCGTCGACAGTCAGTTTTCTCTGGCCTACAGTGCTGCCCATGCTTTGTCACTTGCTGCATTACGCTGGCACGGCTACCGCTCTGAAAGCCGTTATCTGGTGTTCCAGTGTTTGCAGCATACATTAGACTTGAGTCGTGCAAAGTGGCGGGTACTGGACCAATGCCACAACCAGCGCAATCTTGCGGAGTACGAAGGCCACCTGGACATTAACACGCAACTGTTAAAAGAACTGATTGAACTATCCCATGAGTTGTTAAATCTGGTTAAATCACTCCCTGAAATCTCTTAGCATTTTCATGCAGTCACTTTTCAGGCAATGACTATGGACAGTACCACAGAATCCGTCTTCCAGAACGATATGATCGCCCGCCTGCAAGCCAAAGGCTGGCTGCTGGGCAGTGGCGACCAGTACGACCGGGAAACGGCGTTGTATACCAGCGATGTACTGGATTTTGTGAAGAACACCCAACCGAAGGAGTGGCAGAAGTTCTGCAAAAACTTCCCGGTGGATTCGGATCAAAACTTTATTAAGCATTTGGTTACTCAGCTAAAAAAAGCCGATGCCAATGCTATTGATAAAGACTTACGCAGTTTTGGCACCCTGGGCGTGTTGCGTCATGGGTTGAAGATTCGCAATGCCCGGTTCTCCCTCTGCCAGTTTATGCCGGAACATACCCTGAATCCGGATACGCTGGCCCGCTATAAGGAAAACCGTTGTCGTGTGGTGCCGGAGCTGGTTTACAGCCCCTATGCCACCGACGCTCATCTGGCGGAAACCGGCAAGAAAGCCAAGGCATGGCGCATTGACCTGGTATTGTTTGTGAACGGTCTGCCCGTGGCGACGCTGGAGCTGAAATCAGAATTCAAACAGGCCATTGAAAACGCCAAGCGGCAATATCAAAAGACCCGTCTGCCCAAAGACCCGGAAACCGGCAAGCCGGAACCGCTGCTGACCTTTAAACGGGGTGCGCTGGTGCATTTTGCCGTAAGCCAGACTGAAGTTTATATGGCGACCAAACTGGCGGGCAGCGATACCTTCTTTCTGCCATTTAACAAAGGCACGGCGGAAGGCGGTGCAGGTAATGATACGCCTGAAGACCAAAATCAGTACGCCACTGAATACCTGTGGAACGAGGTGCTGCTGCCCGATAACCTGCTGAATATTATCGGTCGGTTTGTGCATTTGCAGATCGAAGAAAAGGAAGACTGGGAAGGTCGCAAGTCGAAAAAGGAAACCCTGATTTTTCCCCGTTATCACCAGTGGGATGTGGTGACCAAGCTGATCGACGCTGCAAAAAGCGAAGGCACGGGCAACAAGTATCTGGTGCAGCACAGTGCCGGTTCCGGTAAATCCAACTCCATTGCCTGGACCGCCCATCAGCTTTCCACCCTGTACGATGACTCTCTAAATAAAGAGTGCAACAAGCTGTTCCATTCGGTGATTGTGATTACCGACCGAACCGTGCTGGACGATCAGCTTCAGGACACCATCTACCAGTTTGAACACGCCGACGGTGTGGTGGGGCGCATCAACAATAAGGAAGGCGACGGCTCCAAGTCGGAGAAGCTGGCATCGGCTCTGGAAAATGCTCAGCCGATTATTATTGTTACCATTCAGACCTTCCCCTATGTACTGGCAGCAATTGAAAATAGCACCAGTCTGAAGGAACGCCGTTACGCTGTGATTGCCGACGAAGCCCATTCGTCACAAACTGGCTCCACCGCCCGTAAGCTGAAAGAAGTGTTAATGGTCGATGCTTCTGAGGCTGAGGATGAAGACAAACAGCTTTCATCGGAAGATGTATTGGATGCCACGGTTGCAGCTCGCAAAGGCAGCAGTAACCTGAATTACTATGCGTTCACGGCAACGCCCAAGGCGAAGACACTGGAGCTGTTTGGCCGCTTGCCCAAGCCCGATCAGCCTGCCTCAGAAAAGAACCTGCCCGAAGCCTTTCATGTGTATTCCATGCGACAGGCTATTGAGGAAGGGTTTATTCTCGATGTGCTGAAAAACTACACCAATTACAAAGTGGCGTATCAACTGGCGCAGAAGATTGAAGCCTCCGACGAAGAAGTAGACAGCAAAAAAGCCAAAGTAAAACTGAACCGCTGGGTGCGGCTCCATGAGTACAATATTTCCCAAAAAGTGAAAGTCATCATCGACCATTACAAAGAGCATGTTATGGGCTTGCTGGGTGGTCAGGCCAAGGCGATGGTGGTCACCAGTTCCCGTAAGGAAGCGGTGCGTTACAAGCTGGCGTTTGATCAATATCTGGCGGACTCTTCCAGTAAAAAGCAAAGCTCCATTGAGGTCATGATTGCTTTCTCCGGCGAGGTGGAATTTCACAAGGACGACCCGGACAGCATTGCCCTGCTGGATCAGAAATACACTGAAACCAATATGAACCCGGCACTGAAAGGCCGGGATATGCGTAAAGCCTTTAACACCGACGACTACCAGATTATGCTGGTGGCCAACAAATTCCAGACCGGCTTTGACCAGCCCAAACTCTGCGCCATGTATGTGGACAAGCCCTTGGGCGGTGTGGAATGTGTGCAAACCCTGTCCCGCCTGAACCGACAATACCCTGGCAAGGCCGAGTGCGGCACCTTTGTGCTGGATTTTGTTAATGAACCGGAAGAGATTCTGGAGGCGTTCCAGCCGTATTACCAGACCGCTGAACTGGCGGATGTGTCGGACCCGGATAAGGTGTTCGATCTGTATGAAAAGCTGCGAGCCAGTGGCATCTTCACCTGGACGGAAGTGGAACGGTTCTGCGAAGCCTTTCTGGCCAAAAGCAAAAGTAATGCGGCAGTCAGTAATATTGTTAAGCCTGCGGTGGATCGCTGGCAGAAGCGGTACAGCTGTGCCATTGAAGCCTATGTTCAGTCCAAGGAACTGTTCGAACGCACCAGGAAGACCAAGGATGCAGTGCTGATCGCCAATGCCGAGAACAGCTTCAAAGAGTGCAAACAGGAAAAAGACCGGCTGGAAATTTTCAAGAAGGATTTAGGCACCTTTACCCGCTTCTACGAGTTTATGTCCCAGATTGTGGACTACGACGATAAGGATCTGGAGAAGCTCAGTCTCTACGCCCGCTACCTGCGCCCGTTACTGCGTGAGAAGGTGATCGAGGAAGACGACATTGACCTGGATAACGTGGTGATGAGCCATTACCGGCTATCCAAGATTCGCCAGCAGGCCATTTCTTTAAAAGAGAGGGAACTGAGGGAAGACACTGAAGGGTATGGCCTGGAACCCGCCAGTGATGTGGGAACTGCCAAGGCAAAGGACAAGAAGGAAGAGTTTCTGTCGCAGATTGTGGCTCGGTTGAATGAGTTGTTTATTACCGATGACCTGAGTGATGGTGACCTGATTAACTACGCCTATACCGTGCGGGATAAGCTGGTTGAGAACGACACCGTAATGAAGCAGATCGAGAACAACACGGCTGATCAGGCTCTACTGGGCGACTTCCCGCAGGCGATTGATGATGCGGTGATGGACAGTAACGAAGCCCAACAGGAAATGATGATGCAGTATCTTTCTAATCCTGAACTGGCGCGAGGGTTTGCGCGGGTTGTGTTTGATATGTTGAAGGGGACTCAATAGTGGGCATACAACAGGGTATTTGGAAGATAGGCGCGCATCAACAAGGGCTTGAATTAAAGTTTAACCTGTTCAAAGCGTGCAACTGAGCCGTGATTCCACTTAACCTTAAAGGCTGAGCCCCCCGTCATTCTCTCGGCCTGCTCCATAATAGCAGGCCACCACCGAACTAGATTCTGTGCTTTATCCCAGTACTTCCTTTTGGCCCATTGCTTATCAAGAAAGAATATTGTGAGGCCGCTTTTGCGGAGCACTTCTTTCTCCGCGTCGCCTTTTCGGAAACGATCCTGGGAAACGACAACCCAACCCTTTTCAGAGGAGAGAGCATTGATCCAATCAACATCCAGAGTATCAGCTGAAAATTTGTCCCTGAGAGCATAAACCTCAACATCGCCTTTGATGCTGGAGAGTTCATGAATCGCATGAGCTAACGCCGGGGGAAGGTTGTTATCAATGAGGTACTTCACCACTGGCAATCCTTTGCTCGAAAGCTATTGCTACATTAACCGCTGTGGCATCAACATCATACAGGCTGGCAACCATTTTGTGATTCTGGTCTTCTGCAAGCCAGCATTGATAAAGAGTTTCCGTAGTGATCCCGGCAGAGGTAATTATGGGTTTACCAAAAGAGCGTTCAGGATCAAGAACAATCTTTTTGCTATTTCTTACCGGGAACCAGCGTAATGCACTGCTTTCATGGCTGTCATATTCAATGCCGGTATACAGTGACGGTTTGATTACTCTGTTAAAGACATTCTGCTTTTTGACCAGATCGACCAAACCTTCTTCACCTGTTGCTTCAGTAACCAAAGCGAATACACTGCGTCCATCGGTCTGGAAACGCTTACAGGTGAAAGGATAGGATTGGTCAAAATATTCTCTTGCAGCTTCAGCGGCTGCTCGAAGAGCTGGCATTGAAACACCATACTCACGGAATGCATTGACAAACCGAATTTCCAGAAGATCCTGAAAACTGATGGTTTCTTCAGCAAAATCAACAACATCAGAGTGCCACAAAGGAGGCTGGTGAGCACGATTACCAGACTCGTAGCCATAGACCCAACGGCGAATTTTTCGGGAAGGTATACCAGTCAGGGCAGATGCTTCAGGAATGCTGTAAAGGCCAACACCTATCAGTGATGACATTGTTAACCTCCCTGCATCATTGACTTCAGTGGATCACAAGTAAACATCAGCATGTCTTCAATATCAAGTCAATCGGCTATTCAATTTAGCACTTGATTATAATCAGACTCACTGGTGTAAATGTTACAAAAAATCATCGGGCACTGCTTTTCCCATAACCTGAAAGGTAAGATATGAAAATGCAGTTTTATATAGGGTAAAGCATGCCAGTACCTGATCCGGTTCGACTTTACCGGCTGACTCACATTGATAATCTGAAGCTCCTGCTGACAAGGGGGGCTTTGCATGCCCCTAATTCAGCTCCTGCCGACGGAATGCAGTATCACACGATCCATGATCCTTCTATCCAGGCATTTCGTCATGAAAGAAAAATTTCCTGTGGGCCTCGCGGCTTCGTTCATGATTACCTTCCATTCTACCTGGGACCACTATCCCCCATGCTTTATAGGCTTCATAAAGGCGGAGTGGATGATTACTCAGAAGGGCAAGAGCCACTGATCTATTTGATCGCCTGGGCTGATGAGATCGCTGAATCAGGAAAGGACTTCGTATTCTCAGATGGGCATGGCATTGCTGCTTTTACTCAATGGTTTGATGATCTCGCTGATCTGGAAAAACTCGACTGGCCTCTCATACTTGGGAAAGAATGGTATGATACGCTGGATGACAATGACCGCAAGCGCCGTAAACAGGCAGAATTTCTGGTGCACGGTGATCTGCCCTGGTCGATGATAAAAGGCATAGCCGCCATTAATCACGAGGTTGCAGCCAGGGTTCAAGAGGAACTGAAACAATTTCCAGACCAGTACAAGCCACCCGTCAGGGTGATTCCTCAATGGTATTATCAGGGTTAAGGGTATGATCAAACTAACGCAGGGAAATTTGCTGAGGGCAAACGCTGACGCGCTGGTCAATACCGTTAACTGTGTTGGCTATATGGGTAGAGGCATCGCACTTCAGTTTAAAAAAGTCTTCCCCGAAAATTTTACTGCTTACCATCAAGCCTGCAAAAAGCAGCTGGTCGTTCCTGGCAGCATGTTGGTGTATGAATCTGGCGATATGATTCAACGCAGGGTGATCATTAACTTTCCAACCAAAAGACACTGGCGTAATCCTTCCAGAATGGAAGATGTTGAATCTGGCCTGTTGGCGCTGGTTGAGGAAGTAAAAGCCAGAAATATTAAAAGTATTGCTATCCCCCCTCTAGGGTGTGGACTGGGGGGCCTCGACTGGTCAGAAGTCAAGCCTCGTATCGAAGCGGCATTTTCTGAACTGCCAGATGTAGAAGTGCTGCTATACGAACCCAAAGGTGCACCGGCCCCAAAAGGGGCACCAGCCCCAAAAGATCAACCTGTAAGTACCAGTAAGCCTGAAATGAGCCATTCACAGGCACTCATGATTCTGTTAATGGCTCGCTATCATCAGTTTGATTATAGTCTTTCACTGCTTGAGTTCCATAAGCTGGCTTACCTACTTCAAGAACAAGGTGCAGACCTGAAGCTTCGATATAAAGCTCACCATTACGGACCCTATGCAACGAACATTCGTCATCTGTTGTTCAAAATGGAAGGGCACTTTATTACTGGGTCTGGCGATGATGAGAACCCTGAACGCGAGATCGAACTCTTGCCGGGAGCAGTTGAAGAAGCTGAAGCATTTCTTAGTGGGAATGAAGAAGCACGCGTTTGGTTAGAAGCCGTGTCCCGATTGATTGATGGTTTTGAAACTCCTTACGGTATGGAATTACTTTCGTCTGTTCTCTGGGTGAAAAATCATGAGAACGTTTCATCCGCTGAAGATGTGATGACTAAAATTCGTACCTGGTCGAAACGTAAAGCCAATATGTTCACCCCTTTCCAGGTTAAAGCTACGTTGTCACACCTGAGTCAATGAATATCTCTCAGTATTCCGGCAAACTGGGTAAGATTTTATCTATTGCTGGAATATCTGAGTGCCTCGTTCAAGCTATCAATACAAGAAACTTCTCTACCACTTAACGCCGTTATCCAATCTGGAAAATATTCTGGAGTGTGGTCTGTTACCTCGCAATCAGCTTAACTCGGGCACCTTTGATGATGTGACCAATGCTGACATACTCACCTCTCGAGAGCGACAGGAACTGGGTAATTATGTCCCCCTTCCACTTCTTTCCCGGAACCCCCTTTGATGGCAGTATACAAGCCATGTCCACACACCAGGGCAAGGCGTTCGTTCTGATCACAGTATATAGAGCTCTTGCAAAGAATGGTGGCTGGACAGTCATTCCACAACACCCATTAGCAGAACCTCAACCTGAAATGCTGGAGTATGATAAAGGAATAGAGGCTATTGACTGGGATGCCATGGATCTACGTGACTATCATAACGCGCACTCAAAGAGTGTCTGTATGGCTGAGTGCTTGTCTCCAGCTCCCGTAAAGGATACAAGTTTTGTCTCTATCTTTGTGCCCAATGAGGAAGTCAGAGATGCAGTCCTTACCTTGAAAAAAGCCAGAGGGGCTACCTTTCACGTAAATACTAACTCTCATATGTTCCTGACCACAGAGTCATCAAGTACCTAAACGAATGAAGCATACTGCCATGCTGATTGATCTTCTCACCACAGCGTAGAATTTCCAGCTTGGCAGTATCACTGGGACAAGATCTGTATCTCATCCATAAACCGCTGAATATCCGATTCTACCTGCTTGGTAGTCGCTGCCAACTCTTCATCCGAACGAGCTACGATGCTGTAGCGAGTCTTGATGGTCAGGAAGTAATCCGGATTGATTTCCAAAGCATGATAAGTGTACTCATGATCGACGGTTTCTCTGACCTTCCATTTTAAATAGCCAATGCTGTTGATAACGACCCATTGGAAATCGTCAGGTGGGAGTAGTATCAGAAACTCTTCATCCTCTGGAGACAGGCCAGAGTCATCAAAATTTCTTTGATAGGTATTGTTACCGTCAGGGCCATTAAAATACTGGTCATAACCTTTAGTTATCTGCTCTTCAAGAGTCATGCCCTTCTCTCTTTGGTTTAGATATAAGGAGATATACAGGGCAGCCATCCTATTGACTTCCGACTTTTTGTTTTTAGCGTAGTAGCGCCAAATACTGCCATCGACCTCAACGGCTTGACTCCACCGGCTATCTTCTTCGCTCATCTCAATCATGCTAGAACAATCAAAAGTTACACTTTCTAGTGAATCTCTTTCATATAATGCTGCTAGATTAAAGTACTCCGTCATATTGCCAGGCATTTTATATCGCATTTCAAAGCTAGGTAGGCAATGCACAGTTTTGAGATAACTTTGCTCATATGCGGGTCCGACCGGGTTAACCCTTTTGCATGCAAACAGTAAGGATAAAATTCCCATTAGCAATACCACCTGAAATGTTTTGTGCGACTGCCTGAACATCAACCCTTCACCTACATAGCCTGCATATACTTCTTTACTTTTTCAGCGGACTTATCATCACCAGCCAGGGTAAGAAAGCGATGGTAAGCTTCAAGGCTGATATAAGGCAAGGTATGAGGACTCTCTGCCGGGTTGGATTCAGACGTTCCCTTTACCTTTGACCAAAACGACACACTCCGCTTTATAGATTCTCTATCCATATGATTCCTGCCCGCCAGATTTGGAACTAGATCAAAGGGGTTGTCCTTATCTGGAGCTGCTTTCTTTATACCTACCGAAACCAAGATTCGGTTGGTCTCTTTCTTGTTATTTCCCCCGGCATGAAATACAACAGTATTTTTATCCAGAGAAGAGCCTGGATAGTTTCTCAGATGATGCTTTACTGCCTGTTTAAATATTATTCCTCCTTGGCTATGTACCACCCACTTGACCACATTTCCTTTACGTTGTACATCTGCTAGAACAGCTGCTAAGTGGCGAGACACTTCTGTTGTCAAACCTAGGTTATCTCTGGCTGACTCATAGAAATCAGGTGCCGGACCATCACTGGGGTTATGGAAGAGAGTAAAATTATTTATTTCATCATCCGGATAGGCATGCTCTGAATGCACTCCCATCAACCAGGTTGCATACTCCAATTCATTCAGCATGCCATTCACAGCGGCATGCTCCGTTTTAACGTCAATAACAGGACGCCCAAGTGACCAGCTTCGCTCAAGGTTTTTAGCATCTTTAAGAGAGGAATTGGCTGAAAATCTTGTTTTCCCCACTTTTCTGATATTGTGTAAAGAAGCTCTTTCTCCCTTCCCCCCAGGAATGGGCTCAAGCATTCTCCTATTGAGCAAGATACTAGAAACAACCACCAGTTCAGCGGTAACCTGATACTTCATCGTGAAGTAATGGACTGTTTTAGCTTTAAAAAAATTGGGACGGAGTGTATTAACCATACCCCCTGATGGATGAGGGATACTGGCCAGTTCTTCAACACCTTTGATCACCTTGTCCTGGTCATAGCCATTAAGGCTATTCAGGTAGGTCAGTGCTTCTGGCTCAATGTAGATTTTCTTGCCAATCGTCTTTCGAAACCAGCCCTGTCCATTAGGATTCTCATAACGAACCGCACTGCCTACTCTATCAGTAGAATCAATTCTGGCATCCATTCCCACAACATCACTCCTTTAAAAATGTTACTCATTCCAGACTGTGGATAGGTTATAGGCTTTGGGAATTGTTGACAATATGATCAGAATCTCGATTTATAGAAGCTGTACACACTTTTAATGTTTCTATTCTTTAGTATTTTATTTTTAAATTAATCAGATCGAGTCAAAGCTAACTGTTAAGTATTCTGATAGGAACGGTTCCCTGAGATTAAAATCACCATTAACTGAAGCGAGGGGGGAGGAATCCATTCATCCCTCCCTTTCTATTTTACCAGCTTCAGCATCTCAACTTTGTTGTAGCGTGACCCATCATTTCTAAATGAAGAATCACGATAATACTCACCACTCGGGACTTTGATGACATCGCCTTTTTGAGTATTCAGTTTTAGAAGAAAGGTGACTCGAGTTGTCATACGGGCTTCACGTCTCCAGTGCTGAACCTTGTCGCCGCCTTCAGGAGAATCAAACCAACCCATAAACCGATAGGCCACTTCCTCTTCCCTGAATACGTTGACATGTTGGTCATACATTTCACCTATCGTTGGGTTTGGATACGTCATAAGCATCCCTTTCTGCCATTGAGACAGATTGCCTATCAGCCCAGAAGGGCTGGGCTTCCATGAATGAAAAAACGTCGCATTAATCATGTGTGATCAGGTAGGTTTGAAGATTACATTATTTGATAGGAAGCTAACTACTTCGTAAATAAACGTTTACCCTTATCTGGATTGATTGAACGGTATTAGTTGTAAGCGCCAGCATTGTAATCGTCGAGTTTGGAGATAATTCTGTGTTTATACTGGCGCAGACTTCTTTTGGCAGGCAGGAGCTTACTTAGCTGGTCATCTTTTTTGTCTTTGCGGAGTTACTAACTTCTCCCCAATCATTAACTTTCCACTCTGTAACCTCATTTCTTGCATTTCGAGCACAATCTTTCAGCACTCTCTCCATCAATGAGTGAGGAAAATCAACGCAGGTTACATTTTCAATAATGGTGATAATCGGGGTTAGCCTAGAGTTTGTATGGGCTGATGAGTCAATCACATCTTCTAAATTATTGCCTATAACACAGTAGAATTTCTGTGAATAAACATTCCAGCCTATATAAACTACATGATTGGGAAACCACAAAACATGCCTTGTAGTTTTTTTGAAGAGATATCTCTTACTAATAAAGCCACCTAACACACCCGACATTGCTGCGATCAGTACTACTGACAGTCCTTCCATAAGAAACCTCCTTATCAGAAAAATATTTTTTCAGGCATTCTTTTGAGACTTCTTTTTCAGGCTTTGGTTCCCAAGAATGAAAGTGCGCCTTGCTTAAAAAGCCTGGACTGAAGTGATAACCAACAACTTTGAATTGCACACAAGAGTTAGTACTAATGTTGTGTTTGCGAGACCTCTACAACCTTAGATAAGTACCTATGGGACTCCACGTCCAGCCCCCCCAGGGTTCCCCCCCCCATCACTCATCATCTTGAACAGTTGCAATAAAGTGTTAATCTTTCAGGCTTCCACTATCATCACCAAACTGCTGAATAAAAGTGACTTGAGGCAGCTCACTGCTGGCCTGTTGATAATCGCCATCCATTTTGTTCAATTCAGCTATGGCTGCTGTAGCAGCTCTAGGAGCCTGTCGGACTTATGCTTTCGAGTATAAATTTCAGTAGAACGAGTCGAATTATTCGATGGATTCGTGAGAATAGTTGACCTATTTAATCGAATTCATCGAATAATTGGGCCGTTCTTTCTGGAATTTAGGCCGAAATAGTCTTAAGTCCGACAG
>NZ_JBPCXO010000506.1:0-35974 GCF_051008435.1 Endozoicomonas sp.
GTCAAAAGCACTGGATCATCAAATGGAACGCTGTAAGGCACTGGCGGATGAGTGGGAAAGACTCAAGGCTGGCTTTGAACAGGAAAAACAGGCGATTAATGAAGATAGAAGGGAGACTAATGAGGCACTTGAAGAGCTTGGAGAACGCTATAGAGAACAAATTAATGCACTGGCTCAGGAAGATGCGTTTGATTGGGATGATGAAGATTGGGGTGACGATGAGGAGGAAATCTGGGGAACTCATTGGGCTGAATTAGAATCACCAAATTCAGAAGTTTGCTCAGCAGATACATGTTCCGACACGCACCCTGAAGAAGATGAAACCTTATCCGTTTCAGAGCTGATGCATTGGCTGGATTCAGGTGAAAAAGTTGGTGAGCTACTCAGTGATGCACTGCTTGCCATTGGTATTATCCCAACGCCGCAGACCAGGCTTGCTTCTACTGTTATTCAAGGGTTGAGCAAAACAGCCCTGATCTCCCTGAGTGCTGGACTAAAAGCCAGAGCGCGACAGTTGATTGCTAATGGTGGGTGGGTTGGGAATAATGTATCGAAAGAAATTATTAAAAGTGCGGGGTCTTCACGAGGTTTCAAAAGTGTAACGTCGGACTTAAATGGTGGCATTGAAAGTGCTAACAGAATCTTTAGAGTTCTAACAAGCAGCAAACCTGTTGAGGGGATAATCACCAGAATACCGAATAAGAATATTGAGTTATACCTCCGCTCTAAAAGTAAAACCGGGACACCTGTTTTAGAGATAAAAAACTATAAACTTAGAACTTATGAAAAAATACATTTTAATCCATGAAAGATATAAAGCTTAGAAAATTACGGAAAAAACCACTAAAAAATATTCTTGTAAAGTGGCTGACAGGTGCTATCGATGAAAGAGAAGCGAGAGATAGAGCCGAGCTTATAAGATATTATTATCGATGTAATCAGTGTCGATATACGAAATGTCAATACCAGTCAATTCTAGAAGAGGCATTATGTCTTCTTGATAGTTTGCACTTCGATTTAATTACAGTAGAAGATATACCTGAATTTATTAAGTTTATAGATACTGACCCTGGATCTTGTCAAGATGCTTGGAGAGACTGGAAAAAGTACTGGGAGAAAGTTGACTTCGAAGCAAGAAAAAAACAACTGGCTGACAACCTTTTTTACATTACTAACTGAAGTTACGCATTGAGCATTAAAGTTTGGCATCATTGTCCATATGAGAAATGACCTGATTGAACTGTATTCTGACTATTTGCTTTCCTCATATGGCAAGATCACGGCCTCAGGCTTGTCTGACTTGCTTGATGGGGCTTACAGCCATGATCAGTTTTCCAGACTTCTTTCTGGCAATGATTCCTCCAGTCAAACCCTCTGGCAGTTTGTGAAGTCTACTGTACGAGAAGTAGAAAGCCAGGACGGTGTTCTTATCTTTGATGACACCATTCAAGAAAAGCCTTACAGCAAGGAAAACGACCTGATTACCTGGCATTTTGACCACACCAAGAATCGTACGGTGAAAGGCATCAACTTACTCAATGGCGTCTATCATGTCGGTGATGCTTCCATTCCGGTTGCCTACGAAGTCATTGAGAAGCCCTTTGAGTACTGTGATATCAAAACCAAAAAAGTCAGAAGGAAAGCAGACGTCACAAAAAATGAACTCTTTCGCAAAATGGTGCAGATTTGCTGTCAAAACAACCTGATGTTCCGCTATGTTCTGGCAGATAGTTGGTTCAGCTCCAAGGAGAATATGGTTTTCGTCCATGAGGACTGTGGAAAGCACTTTCTGATGGCTATGAAATCAAACCGATTGGTGTCACTCAGTCAGGAAGATGTCTCGTTCCCACGCTCCTCCGTGGGAATACATACGGAAAGAACCTGTTTCTCGTACCCGCAATCTTCTTGATGTCTACCTGCTTTCCATCCAGAGATTACTCGCCCCCATGCTCCTGCGTGGGGGCGAGCCTATGGTAAACAGGAAACCTTTTCAGACATCGAGATGGCAGGGGAGCCTGCGTATATTCGCTCCAATAATATTCACGGATTTAAACAGATGCCTGTCTGTGTTCAACCGAGAAGATAATAGCTAACGAGAAGTAAGGTCGAGCCTTTCTGAGTTCCTACCGCATAAGGGCTTGCCTCTCCAGCCCTTCCCCTTCCCCTTCCCCTTCCCCTTCCCCTTCCCCTTCCCCTTCCCCTTCCTTCCCCTTCCCCTTCCAGCCCTTCCCTTTCGCTATAGGCATTTGTTGACTGCCTTGAGTGCACTTTGTTGTTTTGAAATCCTCATTGACAGGCTCGCACGTGCGGGTTGTTTTGGCTAATCTCGTAGCTGTTATTTGTAATCAGAGAGCCTCTAATGAAAAGCAAATTCTCTTGGTGTCATTTGCCTCTGATGGTTTTGTTGTGGTTAGTCTCTTCAGCATATGCACTAACCGAATCGATACCACTGGATCAGAGTGTCTCCTTTGATTGCTCCATTGTCACTGAGCCTCCTGCCATCAATAAAGAAACATGCCAAGAGTACGTTGTAAATCGCCAGTCAGCAGCCAGTGGGCTTGGAAAAATCAAGGTGGCTGTTTGCCCAGTTGCAGCAGCAGATCCAGAAAATAAAGAATATTTTATTTATACCAGCTCCTCGAACTGGCCCTGGTTATGTCGTCGTGAAGAGAAGCGAGAAGGCTCTCAACAAACAGCCCCTCCAACCTTGACCATCACCATTGCCGATGAACAAACCGACGTTACTGGTAACGAAGTACCAGCTGTTTTCGGTGGCGGTTATGGTAGTGATTCTTTTGATGCTTTTGATGATAGACGCCCCAGAAAACCAAGGATGCATGGTGGAGGCGTCGCCCCATTTTTACTGGAAACTGTCTCAGCTGGTTTGTTGCCTGCTGGAATCCTACCTTTTGCTTTTGACTTGGAGTTGCCTGGATTAGCCAGCAGTGCGCCAATTATTTTTCAGCAGGGATTGATGTCAGATAATAGTGAAATACTGGTGATTGTTTTTGAGACCCAGCAAAAATTCTACCAAAGAGCTTCACTGTTTAGTCATTGGCAGTTAATGGGGCAAACTAATGTCAATGGGATATCTTCTGTTGAGTGGAATTCTGAAGATGATTTTCTTGCAGAAAATAAATTAGTACGAGCCTTGGTGGGTGCTTTTGGTTGGAAATATAATATTTGTGCAAAAGTGCCAGGCTTACTGGTTTGCCCAAAACGGGGAGAGGAGACACAATCTCATGGAGGCCAGGGGCAATCTACATCAAGCACTAGAAGCACCTCTTCTGACTTACCCCGTGATTCACGCCAAGCTCAAAGAGGGGGGGACTCCAGAAAATCCTCGGATGATCAGAAAAGGAGAGGAGACCGTGTACAACACGTTCACCAAGGCCCTTCATGTCCGCACCCAGATTGTTGTCCCGGTCGTTGTCGTTGCACTGAATGCCAGGCAGCCAGAAACAGTGGTATATCAATCGGACAAACTGTGAGCGTGCAACAGGCTTTAAGTGCTGTAGGTGAATGCGGTTATAAATACATGGAATTGGGTTTCTTATTGGGTGTGCCTTATGATCGTTTAAGTCAAATAAGCATCCCTTTCAGAAGTCCGATAAAAGCAACGCTTGAGTTGGCACAAGAGTTCGGGCTGTTGACAAGGGAAAGGTTGGTGATGGTCATGTCAGTTGTATGTGGAGGTATACCTGCCGAAAAGGCTGCCGTACAGTTGGGAGTTCCTTACTCTAACGCAATACCGGACTGTTACCTGGAAAATGCAAGACCTGATATTGATGACGCAATGTCCCCAAGAGATGCGCTTTTAATAGCTTCTCACTTCAGTATTTCTCGCTTAGCAGTGGAGATGGGGTTGCCCGATGAGGATCGTGAAACTGTAGAAAAAGTGAGAGATTTTGATCAACGTAATCTAGAGCTGTTATGGCAGTTACAGCAAAACGGCTTGTTGACTTATGGCCGTTTTCTTTCCGCAGTCAGCTATTTAGGCAACTATGGACTTGCCTTGGAAGCTAGCCAGAAGCTGGGGTTAGAGCTACGGCCTCGCCAACCTGATTACCAAGTGTTTCCTGGTAACCGATTTAAAGCGTTAACCCAACCCCTGAGTTTGCGTGATTTAGTTGATATTGTTCCTTGCCATATCTCAGAAGTGGTTGTAGCCCAATCTATGGGGTGTCCAAATATAGCTCAATCTGTTTCACACCATCGTGATGCAAGTGAGCGTATGTTAAACCTGCTGGCACTTTGTATGGAACATAAGGATGGTATCATTACCGTCAACGAAGTCATTAAAATGTTTTACCATCCAGAATTGATGCTTTTGCAAAATGCACATCGATTGCAAGAGACATTGACCGGACAATCATCAAATCGGGAAGTTTTAGAAGTTAGAGAAGTAATGGATTTTAAGTATTTAGACAATTTAGAAGCGTTTGGCACAGCGCTGGGGTTACCGAAACGCTTAATGACCAGCATTTTAACTCAGCGCGATAACCAGCTATTGGAGGTTTTTATTCAGGCTGATAAGCTTGATCGGCTAACACCTGAAAATCTTGTTTATGCTTTGGAACAAAGTGGAAATGGTCACCGGGTGGCTTCAGTAAAGCGACTTGTTGGCATAACGGCACAACAGCTGCCCAACGAATCACCGGTTTATTTGAGTGAAGGAGAATCAGGCCCAATTTTCGAAGAACCGATGGAGGGAGTAGAAGTACGTTCAGTACCTTTAACATTAGAAAATTGTGGCGGTTTACCTCTTAGCCATAATTGGTATTGGATCGGGCTAGCCATGGGGCTTTCACGTTCTGAGCTGGTCTTTATAGAGAAGGATTGTCATCACAGGCCTGTAGATTGTCTTTATAAAATGTTGGAGACTCTGATTAGGCAGGGTACGTATGAAACAGGACACCTTTATAATGTATTGCTTTTTCTTGATGACCAAGAGGCAATCCAGGCTTTCCCTGCACACCTGAAGGGGGAACCAAAACAAGCCCTGGCTAGCCTGGTACCCTCTTCATCCATGGCTCATGCTCTGATTACTTTAGCGGGTGCATTAAGGCATCATCCAGAGGCTTTTGGTCGACAATTAAAATTATCGAATCATGATATTAGGACTGTTCTGGATGATCATAAACGTGACCCACGACGCACGATTGTGGAATTGATTCAAAAAAGTATAAAGCAGTCCAGTTGCAATAGGTCTGACTTGTTGGATCGACTGGTGACAGCAGCCATTGCTTTGGATAAGCCTGAAATGAAAATTAATCTCCTGGAGGCAATGGATTGGGCTACACGAAAAGCTGACCAGCTTTGGCCACAAGCAGGAGGCTTTTCTGGACTGGCTAGTGCAGAGCAGAAACTCAGGCAAAAACTACAGACAGCGGCGTTGGCCAGCCTGAAAGTGCCTCCTAAATTCATCTGCCCCATCACACTTGATTTAGTGAAAGACCCTGTAGCTGTACAAATGGGAGATAAAACCCAAGTTTTTGAACGTAAAGCTCTCCAGAGGTGGGTTGAAGAGATTGGACGCAATCCTCTAACCAATCTGCCTCTCCAATGGAGTGAAGTGCAGGAATGCCCTGAAATTATGCTAGAAATGCATGAATGGTTAGAAAGCCTGCCCTAAAAAAATCTAATCACTTGAGGCTCTTGCCTGGATGGTAACACCAACCAGGCAGAAAATTGCCTGGTTGGATTGGGTGCCAGATCAGTGTGACAGGGCTTCAAGCATACAGTGCAGGAAACGAGTGGCTTCACCACCGGTGACAACACGATGATCGAAGGTCAGGGAGATGGGGAGAATCCGGTGATTCTTAATCTGACCGTCTTCGCTCACTACCCGGGTTCTTAATCGACCCACACCAATGATGCAGACCATGGGGGGGACAACGATGGGTGTAGCAAACTGACCAGCAAAGACACCAAAGTTGCTGAGGGTAATGGTTGCCCCCTGCATTTCTGATGGAGGAAGACTGCGCTCTTCAACTGCTTTACGGAAATAATTAATGCTGTTTCTCAGGGATTCAGCATCACGTTTTTCTGCATCTTTGATGACAGGAACAAACAGTCCATCTTCGCTGTCAACGGCGAGTCCCAAGTTAACAGAGGTAAAGACTTCCCGGCTCATCACTGTTTCATCAAACCAGGCATTCAGAGCAGGCTCTTCCTTGCAGGCAATGGTAATGGCTTGAATCAGTCTTACGGTAATGTCTGTCCCTTTTGGCCAGTGTTCAATATCCACATCATCAAACAGGGTGACTGGAACCACTTCTGCATGGGATTGCGCCATGGTACGAGCCATGTGCTTGCGGACACCTTTGAGGGGTTCAGGATTTTCCAGTGGATAACTGTGTCGAATGGAATCTCTACCCACACTTTTCGGATCAATGGTTACACCCAGCTTGGCGGCCAGGTCACTGATATCGCCTCTGGCTGTTGCTGCGGGTGCTTTTCCAGAATCGGGTGGAGTACCGATAAAGAACGCATCATCGGAGCTGTCATCATGTGAGGCAGTTGCCAGTTCACCCACGACTGTGCCGGAATCTTCCTGATCACTGACGAACTCAAGCAGAGGTGCTCCGGTCATGATGGTGTCGCCGGGCTTGCCATAAAGCTTGGCCACAACCCCTGTTATAGGTGAGGGCACGTCGACGATGGCTTTGGCAGTTTCCACAGAGACAATAATCTGGTCTTCTGTGACGGAGTCACCTTCCTGGATATGCCATTCAACAATATCGGCTTCGGGAATGCCTTCACCCAGGTCGGGCAGGTTGAAAAATTTCATGTTGTTGTCCTGTTTCTGAGAGACCTGCTGCTGATATCAGTGATACGCCAGTGTTTTCAGGGATGCCTTGATTATGTCGTCAGGCTGGGGAAGATAATGATCTTCCATCCGGTAATACGGCATGGTGGTGTCGTAACCCGTAACCCGTTCGATGGGGGCTTTCAGATCCATGAGGGCGTCTGAAGCCAGCTGTGCAGCAATTTCCGCACCGACCCCAAAGCTTCGGCAAGCTTCGTGAATAATCACGCAGCGACCGGTTTTTCGAACAGAGGTCAGAATGGTTTCCATATCAAGGGGTTTAATGGTGGCGACGTCTATCACTTCTACCGAAACGCCATACTGTTCCAGAGTTTTGGAGGCCTGAAGGGTTTCACTGACCGAAGCTCCCCAGCTGATCAGGGTAAGGTCAGAGCCTTCCTTGAGGGTGAAGCATTTATCCAGAGGTAACAGAGCCGTTTTTTCTGACACTTCCTGTTTCACTGCTCGATAAATACGCTTGGGCTCAAGGAACAAAACCGGATCAGGCTCATTGATTGCAGATCGAAGCAGTCCGTATGCTCTGACGGGGGATGAAGGAATGACCACCCTTATGCCAGGAATATGAGCAAAGAGAGCTTCTGTGCTTTCAGAGTGATGCTCGGGGGCGTGGATGCCACCACCGAAAGGCGCTCTGACAACCATTGGGCTGGTCAGACGTCCACGAGTACGATTTCTCATCCGGGCTGCATGACACATCAGCTGTTCCATAGCTGGAAAAATGAACCCCATGAACTGGATCTCTGCAACAGGCTTCAGGCCCTGGGCTGCCATACCGACACTGATACCGGCGATCAGAGTTTCTGCCAGAGGCGTGTCCATGACTCTTTTCAAGCCGTACTTGTCTCTCAGGCCTTGAGTTGCACGGAATACACCGCCATTAATACCAATGTCTTCACCCAGAAGTACCACATCAGGGTCTTTTTTCATGGCATGATCCAAAGCCAGATTAATGGCTTCAACCATGGTGATTTTTTTCGTAGTGCTGTCCACTGCCGATCGGACCAGATTTTCAGATACTGAACTATTCATCAGTGCTTTCCTCCGTTGGCTTTGGCCATAGCTTCCTGCTTTTGCTTTTCCAATTGAGGGGGCATATTGGCGTAAGTATGGTCAAAAAGGTCGCTGATGGGAGGAAGCGGTGTTTCCAGATAAGTTTTGACTTCTTTCTCGACTAAAGCTGCAGCTTCCTTCTTGAGTTGCTGTTCTTTCTGCTCATTCCAGAGACCACGATGATATAGGAAGTTTCTTAGTCGTTTTACGGGTTCTTTGTTCCAGGCGTCCTGCAGTTCTTCGCTGTTACGATAGCGGCTGGCGTCGTCTGCAGTAGTGTGATCACTCAGGCGGTAGCTGATGGCTTCAATCACTGTGGCGCCCTTACCATTTCTGGCTCGTTGCATGGCTTCACTGATGACTTCATGCAGTGCAACAACGTCGTTGCCATCCACTTGTACGGAAGGAAGACCAGCAGAAATGCCTTTTTGAGCCAGTGTCGGGGCTCCAGACTGAATCTTGCGGGGAACGGAAATGGCCCACTGGTTGTTGTTGATGATAAACACCATGGGCAACTGCCAGGTGCCGGCAAGGTTCAGGGCTTCCGTAAAGTCACCTTTGGAGGTGGCGCCATCACCCAGAGACACCACAGCAACTTGTGGTTCGTGTCGGATCTTTATGGCTGTTGCCACGCCAGCGGCATGACCTGCCTGGGTAGCAATGGGGACACAGTTGGGAAAGTCGTGTCCCCAGGCTGGGCTGGAACTGCCGCGTTCATCACCGCCCCAGTAAAGCATGACGTCGGACAGCGGTACCCCCCGTATCATCAAACCGGGAAGGTCGCGGTAGTAAGGAATCAGCACGTCTTTTTTCTCCATCAGAGAGCAAGAAACAGTGCTGATAGCCTCCTGTCCAAGACAGGAAGGGTAGGTACCCATCTGTCCGGTTCTTTGCAAAGCAATGGCTTTGGCATCCCCCGCTCTGGCTATGACCATGGAGCGGTAGTAATTAATCAGGGTGTCCTTATCTTCAGTCCACTCAGGTAACCTCTGAAGGACTTCTCCCTCCTCATCAAGATACTGATAGAAGGGTATCTGACAGGAATCTTTAGCTTTCATCAGGTGCGCTCCTGCATTTTATTACCATGGGGTTCTGATCACCGGGATGACAAGAAACTTGTATGCCCATGGTTGTATTAGGTAATAGCTGTAAGCAGTCAGTCAGGCGCTCAGTTGGCCGGATTGCTCTTCATATAACAGAACTTCTGCCATATGGTCGGCAATCAGGCTGCTGGGAGCCCGGCGTTGCTGCTCATGGCGATACACCTGCAGCAAAGTATCTTCAATGGCATTAATGCGATGATTCATTTCGTTTTGTGATTTACCTTGATGTGTCATCGCAACGAAGATTAGTCCACCTGCGTTGATCAGGTAGTCCGGCGCATAGAGAATGCCCTTGTCAAACAGTAACTGGCCACACTCGGGTGTCAGCAGTTGATTGTTTGCAGACCCTGCTACAGCAGCGCATTGCAACTGGCTGATAGTATTTTCACTTAAAATTCCTCCCAGACCGCAGGGACTGAAAATATCACAGGGGACTGAATAGATTTCCTCAGCATTGACGGCGGTAGCACCAAATTCCTGAACGCACTGCTGAACCTTCTGTTCATCGATATCAGTAACAATCAGTTTGGCACCGTCCTGATGCAGCAACTGGCACAGGGCAAAGCCCACGTTCCCCAGTCCCTGAACAGCCACAGTCATACCTTTCAGTGATAAGCCAAATTCCTGATGAGCTTTCAGAGTGGCCTGAATACCCTTGTAAACGCCAAGAGCGGTTGAGGGAGCAGGATTACCGCTGGAAGAGGTGCAGGATACGTGTTGAGTTTGAGTGGCGATGATATCCATATCGGAAACTCTTGAGCCGCTGTCCATTGCTGTAATGTAGCGACCACCCAGTTCGTCTATGAATTGGCCAAAAGCCCTGAACAGCTTTTCTCGATCGTAGGGGCCTTCCGGCTCCATGATGACTGATTTACCTCCACCCAGATCCAGGCCGGCAAGAGCTGCTTTATAGCTCATACCCTTGGCAAGACGGATGGCATCAGTGACCGCATCTTCAGTTGAGGTGTAGGGAATAATTCGACATCCGCCGAGGGCTGGCCCTCTTCGGGTGTTATGGATTGCAACGATTGCTCTAAGGCCTGAGGCTTCATCGTATTTCAGATGGATGTCATTAAGCCGGGCCTCTGTTATCTGTCTGAACATAACGGGATCCCTCCGCATGTATCAGAGCTGATAAGGCTCTGTTTTACTTATTGTTTTTATTATAGTTGCCAAGGGTCAGGGTTATGATCGCTTGGCAGCGATGATAGAAGCTTTTAGCCTCTCCAGCGATTACAAAGCATCGGCAGGTATATTGTCAACTGAAGGATTGTAAAGCAGAGGGTTGCAAAAGAAATTTAAAGTGAGTCAGTCAGGGAAAGTGTTTTTTTGAGAAGCACTTCTCACTGGAAGTGATGCAATGACTTCAGTTTATAGTTGGGGATTTTTGTCATCGCAGAAAAAAATCGGTATCTTGGAAATTGGCTCTACGAAACAGAGGACGTGTCATGACGGATACTGTACTTGAGAAGCGGCGCTATCCACGCAAGGTTATGGCTGAGCCCGCTCAGGTTATGGACAATGACAGTGGTCAGTTATTGGGGGTGCTGGAAGACGTATCCAGAGGAGGATTCAGTATTCTCACTGACCAGCCCATCCGACTGGAAGACGTCAGGAATATTACTATGGTACTGCCCGGTCTCAATGATACGGCACACCATGTCACTCTGGTGGCTAAATGTGTGTGGTGCCAGTCAGGTAATAAACAGGGCGATCATTCCAGGGACTTTGCCGCAGGATTCCAGCTTCACGGTATTGAAGAGCAGGATGCTGTCGCCCTGAACTATTTCATCAGGGATTACTAACCCGGAAAACTCATAGTGTACCTTGGTCAGGCCGTAAATAATTTTTCATCCTCTAATGGTGAAAAATTATTTCAGCCGCTCACGGCTGTTTATGGAAACTCCGGGTATAACTTATACCAATCGCACATTCTAACTACGCTATTGCGCTGGAAATCTGAACAACAGCTTTGCGTTGGGACTCCTCGCAATAGCTAGCTATTACTCGTCGTTCCGCCTTGTTCTGATGTCCAGCTTGCCATGCTCATTACGGTAGTTAGAAAGTGCGATTGGTATTACTCATTACTCAGGAATTGGGAGATTCAGAGTTTCTTTCAGTTCTTCCATGACAATGTAGCTTTTGGATTCCCTGACACCGGGAAGCTTCAGCAGTATGTCGCCCAGTAACTCGCGATACGAGGCCATTTCTGAAATACGGGCCTTGATCAGATAGTCAAAGTTACCGGACACCAGATGACATTCCAGAACGTTGGGCAAGGAAACAACGGCGCGTCGGAATTCGTCAAAAATATCCGCAGATTTGGTATAGAGACTGATTTCGACATAGACCAGCAAGCCAGCTTGAAGATACTGGGGATTTAACCGGGCGCAGTAGCCCTGAATGATACCTTCCCGCTCAAGACGTTTGACCCTCTCCATGCAAGGTGTGGTACTCAGACCCACCCGATCTGCCAGATCCACATAGGAAATACGACCGTTTTCCTGGAGTGTGCGAAGAATATTGCGATCAATCCTGTCCAGTTGCCGGACGACTTCTTTTCGACTTCTCATTTCAGCAATCGTCTGATTCAGGTAGTCAGGAGACTGATAAGGAATAGACAGCTGGGCCTGCGATCCTGAAAGAACGTCCATCTTTTGCAATGAATTTGAATAAACAGATTAACTGTTTGTAAAAACTCAGTGAAAAAGCTGCCTCGTTCGACAGAATTTGATGCTCAAGCACTATTCTGGTCAGCCTTCCAGAGATTCTAACCTGGGGATTTCATGATGACTTAACAGGGATAATCCATGAAGACACATTCAAGCATCCTTCAGGGTGTCTCAAGTTAAGGGTTGATGGCTTTAACCACGAAAATCTTTTCATCTCCAAAGGCACCGAAAAGACTGTCTTAGCTCATGGCTGTTTATTGCCATGAAAAACCGTTTTCTTCATTAGCTTTCATCGTTATAGATGAAGAAGAATGTTTTTCATCTTCTTTTGGGCAATTGTGGAAATTACCGGAGTATTATCAAGTATAAAAATACACCGGAGTGCCCATTCAGCCGTGGCTGGTGGCCGTCATAACAAGGCTTCAGTCACGGGTTCAGAAGAGTATGGCACGCGTAGAAAATATACAAGGGCTGAATCGGTTCTGCAATGTAAAGGATTTTTGAGATGATCCGGTTCCCAAGACTTTCTGGACAACTGGACAGTTTTTTTAGATGAGCTCAGACAGCCTCTTTAATCTTAACTTGTTGACTATATGAGACGGGAACCCGGTTCAGGTTACAGAGCAACTGATAGGGGATTGTGCCGGCATGCCTTGCAATTTCATTCACAGGCAGACCTTTACCCCAAAGCAAAGCAGGATCTCCCACGTTTACACCTTCGATCTCAGACAGATCGACCGTCAACATATCCATTGATACACGACCTGTCAGCGGTACTGACTGGCCATTGACGACAACTGGTGTGCCATTAGGAGCCAGGGGGTAGCCATCGGCATAACCTATGGCGATGACACCCAAACGAGTTGTCTTTTGTGTCACAGCCGTGCCTGCATAGCCTACCGGACTACCGGCAGGAACTTCCTTGATACTTATGATGGCGGATTGGAGTTCCATAACGGATTTGAGTCTGGGCTCAATCTCATGAGAACGATCGAAAGGAGAGGCTCCATACAGCATAAGCCCGGGTCTGCTCCAATCTGCTCTGGCACTGGCGCAATGAATCAGACCAGCAGAATTGGCAATGCTTCTTTCACCAGGCAGCCCAAGGGTGTGTCTTTCAAAGACTTCAAGCTGTTGCAGGGTATAGCCATTGTCGATCTCGTCGGCACAGGCCAGATGCGTCATCAACAGGATCTCACGGATCCAGGGCAGTTGTTCCAGTCTTGCCCAGGCAGCACGATACTCATCGGGAAGTATGCCAACACGATGCATACCGGAGTCCATCTTCAGCCAGGCTCGAACCGGCTTTCTCAGTGGGGTTTGCTCAAGCAGTTTTATCTGTTCCGGGTTTTGTACGACAATATCCAGGTTTTCTGCGGCGATGTCAGTTAACTCGGATGGGTGAAAGAAGCCTTCCAGTATCAGCATACGGTTTCTGATGCCGGCAGCTCTCAGTTCCATGGCTTCTTCAATGCAGGCCACTGCAAACCCGTCGGCTTCATCCGACAGAGACTGTGCACAGCTGATGGCGCCGTGACCATAGGCATCGGCTTTTACAACGGCCAGAGCGTTACCTTCACCCGCCAGTGACTTTGCCAGTCGATAGTTATGCTTGAGGGCGTCAAGATGAATGACGGCCCTGGCCGGACGACTCATAGTTGCCGCATTTCCCCCGAATCAAATCAAACTGCCATGAGCCAAAAATGCAGCTCATGTCGAAGTCTGAAAATGGCAACAGAACCTAATAGGACTGCATTTTCATAATGATCAGCATGCTATCAGCTAATAAGTTATTGCTCTTTAAGTGTTTTTATTAATTCTATTAGCGACTAGATAATACCCTGTATAGATAAATCTCCCTACAGTTTGTTTCTTATTGTTCTAAACGAATACCTGCAATGTGTATCTAAACTGTCTCACCAGCATGAATAGCTATGAGTGGCTGTGAAAATTTCTTGGAAAAGTGAGGCAGTATGATTTTTGTTGAAGGCCTTGAGCATCCAGAGTCCGCTCTGCGATTAAACGACGGCAGCTGGCTTATTTCGGAAATTGGGTCAGAAAAAGGTCGTCTGATTCGAGTCTCTGCCTCGGGAAAAGAGCGTCATGTGTTTGCGCAGATCGACCGACCTAATGGTATTTTGCAGGACCCCCATGATGGCAGTATCTGGGTTGCAGAAACCCGTGAGCCGTCGCTGATCAGATTGAATCCGGATGGCTCGATAGCTGAAACGCTTTCAGGAAATGCGGCGTGCCCATTTCTCTGGCCCAATGATATGACCCTGGGACCCGATGGCGCTATTTACCTGACGGACTCTGGCATCAGGGTTTCTGACCTGATCACGGCAGAGGGTCCTGATCCGGAAATCTGGAAGGGGCGGATGCAGGGAAAGCTGTTTCGGATTGATCCTGTCAGCAAACAGGTCGATTGTCTTGATCAGGGGTTCTGCTTTGCCAACGGTATCGCTTTTGGCCCCGATGGAAAACTTTATATCAGTGAATCGGCAACAGGGCATATCTATCGTTACAAGTTTACGGACAGACTGGAGGTTTCAAGTCGGGAACTGTTTGTGTCCGTGACTGATACATCAGGTCCATGTCGTGTTGTCGGACCTGATGGCATAGCTTTTGATAGCAAGGGAAATCTCTATGTAGCCATGTTTGGCCAAGGGCATATCGCTACGGTATACCCCAGTGGAGAGATTCATCGCACCATTGTAACCCGGGGCTCCTGCCCTACTGATGTGATATTTGGTGCTCCTGGTAGTCAGAAGTTATATATCACCGAGTATCAGCGGGGCCGGGTTGAAATGGCTGAAGTTCCGACTGATGGCTTCACAGGATATGATGATTAATCTCTGCCAGAATCTTTTCTGGAGACTGATAATCCAGGGTAAGCGGAATAGCCTGATCGTCTTTCAACAGGACCATTGAGGGAAAACCTCTGGCAGGCAACTGCTGATAGAGCTGAATGTGCTCCATGAGTCGAGCGTTGATCTCACTGGATTGCATTTGCTCTTTAAACTGTTGAGTGTTCAGGTTTAACTCTTCAGCAAAACTGATCAAAACATCTTCATCAGAAGGGTTTCTGGCATTCAGATAATAACCTTTCTGAATAGCCAGAATCATGGCTTCTTCGGCTTCCTGTTCAGCAGCAGCAAGGACTGCACGGCAGGCTGGATAAGTGGATCTGCGAGGCTCACACTCTTCCCAGAAGTCAAAGTTGAACGGGGTATCCAGTTGCTGATGAATTCTCTGCCAGGTAGAGCGGATCATCTGCCTGAGTTCATCAGGCATCGGCTCATGGCTGTCAGGCGCCAGCCCACCCATGATGTTGATGTAGTCAACCCCTTCTGGCAGTGAACTTTTAACCTTTTCCCAGGTAGGCTTAAATCCCCAGCACCAACTGCACATGGGGTCGTGTAAATAAATCAGTGTGGCGGCCATAGGGCGATCCTGTGGGTTGAATTACTTTTCAATCTTTGTGATTTTCGAACCTTCCAGGGTCAGGTTATACATCAAACCCTTGTTATTGCTGATAAAGCCAATGATGGGGGCTTTAGCGGTTTTGGTGTCAATGGCTTCTCCGGCACCAAACTCAGCAATCGCAATACTGCCATCGACTCCGGCTTCCCAACCTTCACTGTTTACGAAATCGTTCAGAGCTTCGGTGGTCATGAACATAACTATCTGGGAGCGAGCCTGTGCGCCTAACTGGAAACCGATAGAGGCAGAAATGGTATTGTAATAGCCTTGTATCGCCCCACCTTTCAACAGTGCTCCTTCACCGTATTCTCCACCCACCACCAGACCGCCTTTCAGAACCTTGGGAAAGACCAGGATGCCCTTCGCTTTTCGGCCCAGAGACTTTGCAGAACTGCTCTTGGCGTACAGGTTTTTCAATGCTTCATGAGCGGTCGCATTGAGCTCAGTGCTGGAGGCTGCGTGAGCAGAAAATGAGAAGATAAGGATAAAAATCGTTACGAGGATATGTCTGAGAGATACCATAAAAAAGCCATTCCAAGGAATATTATTGGTCAAAGGGTGCGATCTTGCAGAATAGGAAAACTAGAGAGTCTTCGTCATTTTTCTGGGCAAATAGTACCAGATTAACGATTGGAAGGATGTGTTAAAGGCAGCAATATTGGGAAAGGATACGGGAAAGAAAGCGGGAGTACTGCACTCTGAATCAGAGTCCTCCCTAAAGCGTCAAAACTTAGAAGTCGTATTTCATTCTCAGGTAATAGTTCTGGGCTTTGTAGTCGGACTTCTGGTTCAGTTCATAACCCACCACGAAGCTCATATTATCGTTACGACGGTAGGTCACGTTCGCTGAAACCTGATAGCTGTTCTTCACAGCATCAGCCCCTTTTGTGGTAAACTCGGTTCCACCCAGTACATAGCGTGTGGTGGTTTCAACTTCATCACCCTTGAAGTCATGCCATGCCATCAGTCTCAGAGAAGGTTTGATTTCGCCCTTACTGACTCTGAACTCCTGACTGAATTCAACGCCGGCACCCAGTTCAATCTTTTGATACTTCTGGCTGTCTACATCCAGCGCAAAACCGGTTGCGTACTTGTCTTCTTCTTTAAAGGCTTCACTTCTGACCATGGCATAGTTAAAACCGACCATGGGCACCATCTTCATCTCGCCAAAGCTCTGGTTCATTCCGAGCATAGTCGTCAAACCAAACTGCTTACTCGTGAAATCTGAAGTGATCGGTGTGTCAACAAAACCGTCAATGTAGCGATTGCGCTTGTTGTCACTTTGGCCAAAGTTAACAACGCCATCCAGGAACCAGTCGTCCTGTTCCCAGGAGCCATACAGGCTGAGCTGGTAGTTCTTGATGGTAGAGTTGTCGTTGGAACTGTGTTTGTCTACGTCAACATTGGCCAGAGTGAATGCCGCACCCAGAAGAAACTCATTATTGATCGTGGTTTCGGTACCCAATGTCAAACCACTCAGGTCAGCATCGAAACCAAAAACTTTGTCGCCACCATCGTTTCTACGGTCATCCTGAGTGACATCTGAGCCCAGGAACTGCACCCAGAATCCCTGATTAGAGTAACTGCCACCGTAAGCAAGCCCGTTATTCTGATCGTCATCTTCCTGAACCGATCTGACGTGAGCCAATACGTTACTTTTAACCTTGGCTTCGGTAGTTACGTTGGTGATCTGGATAGCATCAGAGTTGTTGAACTTACTTTCTCTGGCGACCGCCGCCAGCTTCTTCACATCAGTGATGTTGGAGATAGTGCGGTAGAAGTTATTGAAGTTCGTTGAGTTGGAAGAATCCTGAGTGATCGCTGCCAGAATACCAGCCAAGGCTTCTTCAGTGGTGGCTCCGGCTCCTTCTCTTGCGGCAATTTCCTTAAGAAATGCTGCTGTTCTTGGGGTAAGGTCTGTAGTTAGAGTATTGCCGGCCTGCTCCAGTACAGGGGTATCAATCAATACAGAGTGCTCAACCGTTACGCCAGTCACGCCGCCGGTAACATTCATGTTGTTTGCTGAAATAATTTCAGCGTTTTCTACAGTATTACCAGACTCAATCACATCTTCGGATGGAATAATTTGCAGTTTGGAACCTGTGCCGATGTTAGCATCACCGGTAACGACGATGGCAGTATTGGTTGCTGAGTCTGTTTCCAGAACTGTTTTTATCAATCCAGAAGGCTCTACAGTAAGATCACCGTCAATTGTCTGAGAAACTCTCTTTCCATTCTCATCAACCTTATCAAAGCTGGCAGTGCCAGAAACGGTTACATTTGCTCCGCCAGAATTTTTGTTGATGTCTCCTCGAAAACTGGTGACATCGGACCCAGAGCTATTCACATTGATCGTTTCAACATCCTCAATGTCACCACCAAAGCTAGAAGCACCGTCTGTAGTCAGAGTATCACCTGATCCGGTATAACCGAGCAGCTTGCCAGACAGGGTTCCTGAATCCACTGTCATGGTGAGAGCACCACTGGCTTCACTGAAGTCAACGGAGGTATCGCCATTGGTCAATAGCTGACCATTCTTGACTACGATTGAGGCACCAGCGCCTAAACGGCCTCCATCTCTAGCCATTATTGCCGTTTGACCTTGCAGAATGCCTGAAACTGTAAGTGTTCCGAGCATTTCTTCTTCAATTCTGAAGGCGTCACCTTGTTCTACTTTGACTTCAGCGCTCAGAAAAGACTCGCCAATATTGATCTGAACGACACTGGCGGTGCCATCTCTCAGTAAGATACCGTGAGTGGTTCCCTTACCATAGATACCAGCAGACACTCCTCTGAAGGGAAGGTTGATGGCGTATCCGGAGTTGGCCTTTCTATATAAGAGAACGGCTATCCCATCTTCATTATTGTTATAGATGTTGAGGGGCAGAAATGCAGAGTTCTGAACCTGAAAGGTGCCACTGTCTGCATCCAGAATGAAGGTATAGCCATCTCCTTCTTCGGCATAGACATTAAAAGTAAAGGCGCCGGAAAACCCGCTTGCGGCGTAGGTATCACCATTGTTAGTAACGACCGTCGTGGCATCAGACTTGGTTGCAATAAAAGGGACTGTCGCAGCAATGACTGCAGCGAGAGTCTTCTTCCTGAACTGGCTCTTATTCATCTTTTCTTCCTTGCAGTAAAAGGCTGCGATATTTCCAATTTGAGTACTGGCTGAATCCTCTATCGGCAGGTGGCTGGAAATTCTTCAGGGCTGAAGAGAAAAAATCGCAATAAAAAAGCCTGACTCTTGTAAATGGATATGTCTGGAGGTCGATATTCCTCTAATCCGGTAGCCATGAATGGAATCAGAGGCCATGAGAAAAGACAGGAAGGCAGGGAAACGCACGAGGCTTAACGCTTGTAAAACAGGCCTGGCAGCTGCTATATCGGCCGTGATTGGCTTGTCCTGTCAAACCGCATACTCCAAGCGGGTTGTTACCAGCAGCGAAACCATCGAGTTGAACAAGGTCATCCAGGCCTTGCCTGAGGATGAGACAGCGATTGAGGTTCGGAACCCTTCCAGCAAAAGTGTGCTGCTGATCGAAGGACTGGTTTTGAATCCTGATACGAATGGCAATGCCAAGTCAGCCGTTCGTTATGTTGGCAAGAGTGCCGGTTTTCTTCTCTGGTTGGGCATGAAAGGAAAGATAAGAGGAGACGGGCAGTCGGATGGCATTCTGATTGATGGTGGTCAGGATCCTGATTCCGGCAACCCAAAGGCGGTTAACTTTGGCATTATGCGTCTGGAAGGTGAGGTCTACTCTGCCAATGGTGCAGCGATTCGGTTAAGAGAGCCGGCTACCGGTGTTATTGAAATAGGTGCCAACGCCAAACTCTCAGGCAATATAGCCATTGTTGCCCAGGATAATGGTGGCTTGAGTGACTTTTCATGGATCAGCAGTTCGGGCGAAGTGACGGGCTTCAGTGGTACGGCTATTGATTTCAGTAACGCCAACAATCGACTTCTGCTTCAGGTTCATGATGGCCGTATAGACGGCGACATTGTGGGGGCGAGCACGCTCAATATTGTTGATATTGTTGAATTGAGAGGGGGGGAAGTCAGCGATATTCTGGGAGTGGAGCAGATTATTGTTTATGACGAAGGGAAGGAAGTGAATGATGCTCCTTTTCTCAAAGGAAATGTTACCCAAGGTTCCAGTTCAGAGCTGCCCGATCTGCTGGTCAAGGGGCCATTGAAAATTGGAAATGGTTCTAACACTCAGCAGACTCTGGAGTTGGACATTCAGCAATCAGGCTCTGGGCGTCTGATTATATCTTTACCTGAAAATGCGACGACAACGGTTCCTGTCGTGGTGACTGGGCAAGCTGATTTTGGTACTTCTCCGGCTATTCAAATATTCCCGACAGGCAAAGCTTACACCGACTTATTAAACGGGCAGTCTCCCGCTACCTATAAGGTGATCCAGATTGATGGTGGCCTGACATCCGAGACAGAACAAAATATTCAGATCTACACCAGCCCTCTGATTACGCTGGAAGAGAAAGTCAGCCCCGGAGCCAATGATGTTTTGGAAGTGAAGGTCACTGCCAGGCCTCCTGCTGTGATTGAGGAAACGATTGAGCAGGCCGGTGGAGGAGAGAGCTCCGAAGAAGCGATCTCGACTCTCTTGAGCAGGGTTGTGGATATGCTGAGCTCAACGGATCAAGCTTTAGTTGCTGAAGCACAGCCACTCTATAACCTGATTGCCAGTATTCCCAAAGAAGAGGCCGTGAATCTGGTGAAGTTGGCCAGAGAAAGCAGAATCAATGGTGGTATGGCTCTGGAAGTGGATGATGTCGCCAGAAGAAAGGCCATGCTGCAGATTTCTCACAGGCTGAGGTCACTCAGTTTCGGTGACAGTGTTGAAAGCCAGGGATTCTGGTTTCAATGGTTGAAATCCGATGCGGATAAAAAGGATTCCAGGAACAATACAAATGACCGGATTCTTGGTTATGAGCTGGATGTCAGCGGTATGACACTGGGTCTTGAACAAGAAAGGGATGACTGGATCTACGGAGGTGCAATCACCCTGGCGACCGCAGATACCAGAAAACATCATTCAAATGATGCTGCTCAGGCAAACAATTATCAGTTCAGCCTTTATGGTTCCTGGCAGTACAAGGACTGGTTTTTTGATGGCATCGCCAACATCAGTTTTTCAAAGCACGATCGCACTCGATACATTGATGGTTTTTTTGATACGCCTATAAAAGCGGCTTATGACAGTCAGGTCGCTGGCTTTCAAGTGATGGCGGGTAAAAGCTTACGGTGGCAGGAGTACACTCTGGAGCCCATGATGGGCCTTAACTATACCTATCTCCATTCAGACAGTTACAAAGAAGAAGACACTGGAAAAACAGGTCTCGCCCAGGCGGTTGAAAGTAACAGTATCCAGAAAGTTGAGTTGGGGGCTGGTCTGTTGGTGAAAAGAAGCTGGATGTTCCGATGTGCAGAGCTTGAGCCCAGTTTGCAATTGATGTTCTGGCATGACCTTAAGGGCGAGAAGCTGGAAACTACATCGAAGTACCTCATTGGTTCCCAATCATTCACGACACAGGGAGCTGATCCTGAGCGAAGCAGTCTGGAAGGTACCCTGAATCTTGATTATCGAAAGAGCGACACCTTCTCTCTATCCATTGGGTACAGTCGTGTTCAGAAGTCGGATTATCACAGTGATAATTACTATTTAAAATTAAAGTATGACTTTTAATAGGGTTCTTGATGCTTTCTCATCTAGGAGCCTGACCGAGAATAGGCAGGTCGGCCTAAAATCCAGAAAGAACGGCCCATTCTTCCGATGAATTTGCTTAAATAGGTCAACTATTCGCACAAATCCATCGAAAAAATGACCTCGTTCTACTGAACTTTATGCTCGACCGCTATTCTCGGTCAGGCTCCTATGCGTTTTCATCTTTGACAGGTAACTGACTGCGACGTTTATCGCTTCGGTCATGCTGATGGCTGAAGCCATTCCTTTTCCAGCTATGTCGTAGGCGGTGCCATGATCTACGGACGTCCTTAGAAAAGGTAAGCCACAGGTGATGGAAATGGTTTTGTGAAAGTCCACCATCTTTGTCGCGATGTGTCCCTGATCGTGATAGAGCGAGATAACCGCATCAAACTTGCCATTTAAGGCCTGATGGAACACTGAGTCAGCCGGTAAGGGGCCGGACACATTCAACCCCAATTGCTGCAGTTCATGGACAGCCGGTTCAATTTCGTTTTTTTCTTCGTATCCAAACAGCCCGTTATCACCACAATGAGGGTTCAATCCTGCTATAGCCAGGTGGGGAGTCTCAATGCCCAAAGACTTCATGGCATCAACCGCTCTATGAGCGCATTCAATCAGATGGCTTTGGGTGACGAAGTCGCATGCTGACCTGAGCGACAGGTGTCTTGAAAGAAAGAATACTTTCAAATCCGCAACCTGAAACAAAGTGAGTGGGTTATCAGTGTCCGTCAGATCTGCAAGAATTTCAGTGTGTCCAGTTTGCCTGATATTGGCCGCGTTCAAGGACATCTTGTTAATGGGGGGAGTCACTATGGCCTGGACATGTTTCTCTATTGCCAGTTGTGTAGACAGCTGAAGGCAGTCGTAGGCCATCTTTCCTGCTGCCGGGGAAACCACTCCCATCTCAAACTTCTGGGGAGGAGCTTCTGGCTCAAGTACATTGAGAATGGACGGTTGAGGATCAATATCTGAGGAAGTCTGGACAGGCTGAATGGTAAGAGGCAAGCAACAGGTAGAGATAGCTTGCTGAAGAATGTGCACATAGCCAATGACTAGCAATCGACAGGTATTGGAGAAGTCGTTGGTTGACAGTGCTTTTACCAGGATTTCCGGGCCGATACCGGCTGGGTCACCCATGGGGATACCGATCAGGGGGTTCATCACTCACAGCATATCTGGCTGGGTTCAGTCGAATTCACAGCAGTGAGTTTAGTCTATGCGGCTCAGTTGGAACATGCCATCACCCAAGTTAAGGTGTGATGTTAAGGGGTGATGGCATGTTATTTCAGAAATCAGGAGCGGTAGATATTACCGCCTGCTTCCCGAATGGCTGCCAGATTTTCATCATCAAAACGGCTGTCGGTGATGATGGTGTCCAGTTCATCCAACTGACAGATTGTTTTCATGCTGGAAGCACCAAACTTGCTGGAATCTGCCAACAGTACACTGCGCTTAGCACGATCCAGCATCTTACGACGAATATAGTAGTGGTCAGTAGACGCTGTGGTCATGCCATGCTCCAGACTCCAGCTGTTAGTTGCCAGGAAAGCAATGTCAGCATTAATACTGTCCAGGAAAGACAGGGCTGTCGTGTCGCAGTGTGCCTTGGTGATTGCACTGACCAGACCACCGGTGGTGTAAACCTTGGCAGTTGAAGAGTCAGACAGTTGCAGGGCGATTTTCAGGTCAGGAGTTATGATGGTGACCTTCATACGCATCAGCAACTTGGCCAGAGCCATGGTGCTTGTGCCAGCGTCCAGCAAAACGATTTGTCCTTCCTTAACCAGCTTTAGCGCTTCGTAAGCAATGGACTTTTTCTCTTCAATGTTGACGGCGTTTTTCTTTTCGTAAGGGATGTCTTCCATCAGGAAGCTCTTGGATACCGCACCGCCATAGGTAACGCGCAGTTTGTCTTCCTGCTCCAGGGTGCGTATATCGCGACGAATGGTCATCTGAGAAACATCGAATTTCTCCGCCATCTCTTCGATGTTGGCACAACCTTTTTCCTCGACGTAAGCCAGAATGTGCTCTCGACGCTCAACGGGAAGCATACCTAAACCTCTTGAATCATTGCGTGTCTGTTATTGACGCCCCTCTATTTCTTCGCCACGACAGTCTTTGGACTGTTCCAGGGAGGGATTGATATGGGGCGTAGTACTGGTCCGTGTTGCCGATACAGAAAGAAGGCAATCAGAACAGCGGAAGGCTGACCTGGAATAGTGATCGAGCTTAACATTCAGTAGAACGAGGCTGCTTTTTCGATGAACTTGTGTGAATAGTCGATCTATTTAATCAAGTTCATCGGAAAAAAGACTGTTCTTTCTGGATTTTAAGCCGAGCTGTCTATTCTAGGAGCCTGTCGGACTTATGCTTTCGAGTATGAATTTCAGAAAGAGCGAGTCAGCTTTTTCGTTGGATTTGTGCGAATAGTTGACCTATTTAAGCAAATTCAACGAAAAAGATGGCCGCTCTTTCTGGAATTCAGGCCGAAATTGTCTTAAGTTCGACAGGCTCCTAGGTCAACCTCCTAAGTTTCATTGGCAGATTATATGGCAGATTTTGTTCAGTTTCTTCCCCAGATATACCTATATGGTTAAAAAAGAAACTACTTTTCAATCAGGAGTCAGGCTTTGTCCTGATTGTGACCTGGTAACGAAAGCCCCGGTTTTTGGTAACGATCCGGCTTATCGGCAGCAGGTGGCATGCCCACGGTGTGGTTGTGTGCTGGAGTCCCATCGCCCTGCAGGTATCCAGCGCTGTCTGGCTCTGGTCGTCACCGGTTTACTGCTGTTTTTGCCTGCTAATTACTATCCCGTTTTATCCATGGATATTCTGGGCAATGAGCAACAGAGCACTATTTTTGGAGGGGTTATAGCGCTCTACCAAGAAGACTATGGTGTCATTTCCCTGTTGGTTTTGTTGTCTGCCATTCTGATTCCTCTGCTGCGTCTTTTGATTCTGCTTCAAGTCATTATTGCTGGGATAAAAGGGTGGGGGCGCCGATTATCCAGAAGCTTGTTAAGACTTTATGCCCACCTGCAGGAGTGGGGCATGATGGAAATTTATTTTCTGGGGGCTTTGGTAGCGGTCATAAAACTGTCCGATATGGCCAGTGTGCAGGCGGGCACAGGTTTATATTGCTTTGCCGGGTTAATGCTCTGTGAGCTGATCATCAGCTTGAATCTGAATGAACATGAGGTTTGGAAAATGTTGGGAGAGGGTGAATGACTGAGCCCTGCCCGGATCGATCCAGCTTGATGGCCAGTGGCGCTGATCTGGGGATCAAACTGTGTCTGGACTGTCACCGGGTTTGCCAGATAGAAGATAGTCAGTGTCCCCGTTGTGGCAGTAAAGTTCGCCTAAGAAAAAAAGACAGCCTTTCCCGCTGCTGGGCCCTGACTCTGACAGCGGCGCTTCTCTACATTCCTGCAAACATGCTGCCGATAATGACGGTAAGCCGGTTTGAGCAAGGCAGACCGGATACCATCATGTCAGGTGTTATAGAACTGGTGCATCAAGGCATGGTGCCCATTGCCGTGCTGGTCTTTACCGCCAGTATTCTGGTGCCTCTACTCAAGCTTCTGGGCATGTTATGGCTGTTGATTTGCGTGCATTCAGGGGTGATGAATCCGGATAGACAGACTTCACTGTATCGATTGATTGTTTGGATCGGTCGCTGGTCCATGCTGGATATTTTTATCATCTCTATTCTGGTAGCACTGGTGCAGTTTGGGCAATTAGGCACAGTGGCGGCAGGCCCTGCTGCTTTCGCTTTTGCGGCTGTGGTGGTGTTGACCATGTGGGCGGCAATGAGTTTTGATCCCAGATTGCTCTGGGATCGATCAAGGCAGTTCAAGTTAGACAGCCATAAGCGAACAAAATGATTTTTCACCTTTGCTGATGAAATCATTTCCAAGGTAGAAGGAGAGCAACCGTGAACGATGAAAAGATAGCCGTGACCGCTGATCTGAAAGAGCGTCGTCGTGTTCCTGCTATCTGGCTGTTGCCCGTGATTGCTTTGTTGATTGTTGTCTTTCTGATTTGGAGAACGCTTTATCAAAACGGTCTGGAAGTGCATGTTCACTTTGACAGTGCGAAGGGCATGAAGGTTGGAAAAACAGAAGTACGTTACAACGGTTTGGCTATTGGTAAAGTCGTTCGTATGACCATGACGGAAGATCTGGAAGGTGTTGATGTTGAGCTGGAAATAGATCGACAGATGGAAAACTACCTAAGAGAGTACAGCCAGTTCTGGCTGATTCAGCCTCAGCTTTCTGTAGCGGGAGTGTCCGGTCTGGATACTTTGGTCTCAGGTAACTATATCGCCTTCAAACCCTCCGAAAAGGGTGAAATAAAACGATCATTTTCTGCCCTGAGGTCACCCCCCACCCCTGGCATTGAGGAAGGTGGACTCAGTCTGATTTTACAGGCTGATGAATTATCATCGGTTCAGGAAGGAAGTCCGGTCTATTACCGTCGCCTGAAGATTGGAGAGGTGACTCGCTATACCCTCTCATCGGAATCCGAGAGGGTCGACATCCATATTTATATAAAGCCCGCCTTCAGTCATCTGGTACGAAAAAATACCCGGTTCTGGAATGCCGGTGGTGTGGATATTTCTGGCAGTCTGACCAATCTCAAGGTCAGGACCCAATCTCTTATTTCCATGATTCAGGGTGGAGTGGCTCTTTATACGCCTGAGTGGGAAGAGGAAGAGTCAGAAGCTTCTGATGGGGCCCGGTTTCCCTTGTTCAACGATTATGATGCAGCAGAAGCGGGTATCAGCATTTCTATAGAGTTTCCACTGGATGTCGCGCTGGGACAGGAAAAATCAAAAATACTCTTTCATGGTATGGAAGTGGGCGTTATCAAAGATACGTCGTTTAATGAGGATTACTCAGCCATTATTGCCGAGGCTGTGATTCGTCCTGAAGCCAAACCCATTCTGGTGACAGGCGCTCGCTTTTGGGTGGTGGTACCACAAATAAATCTGAAGGGAATCACCGGACTGGAGACGTTATTGGCTGGTCGCTATATCGCCATGGATGTCAGCCAGGTTGATATGAAAAAAGCTGAGCCAAAAACACAGTTCATTGGTCTGGGAAGCAAACCGCCAGCCTCTCCTTCCTCTCCGGGTTTACACCTTGAACTCAGAGCTGACTCTCTTGAAGGTCTGAATCAGGGTAGCCCTGTACTCTATAGAAAGCTGCCAGTGGGGGAGGTCGAGTCATACTCACTGGGGAAAGATGGCGTAGTGATCAAAATATTGATCAAACCCAGGTATCAGCATCTTGTGAATAAAAGCACTCTCTTCTGGAATATCAGTGGTGTGACTCTGGAAGGTGGTCTGCAGGGGTTCAAGGTAAGAGCAGGAACCCTCAATTCCATGCTTTCTGGTGGTATTGCTTTTAAAACCCCGGACTCAGATGCTGCCAGAGTGTCGAATAAAACCCGCTTTGTTTTGTATGACGATGTCGCCAGGGCCAGTGAGACGGGTAAAGTGATACATATTCTGTTTGAGTCGGCTGATGGACTTCAGATAGGAACACGACTGAAGTACAAAGGTCTGGAAATGGGACGAGTGACAGAATTAAATCTGGATGTTGATAAAAGAGCCATCCAGGCCAGAGTACTGCTCAAGGAAGGCGCTGGTTGGCTGGCACGATCAGACTCAAGATTCTGGCTGGTCAAACCCAAACTGGGACTGACCAATACAGCCCATCTGGAAACCTTGCTGACAGGTCTCTACATTGGTGTTTCACCTTCAACTTCACAGGCATCTGCTGAGCGTGAGTCTTTTGTTGCTGATCGTAGAGCACCCGATGACCAGCCGCTTTCAGCGGGCTTACGTATTCAGCTGGTCAGTGCTCAACTGGGGTCGATAAAACCGGGGAATCCGGTTTACTATCGGGAAATTCCGGTGGGAGTGGTGACTGGATTCAAGCTGGATAATCCTGCCGACAAGGTCATTATTTTTCTGAATATCGAAGATCGCTATGCTCCGCTGGTGACCGAAAAAAGCCGGTTCTGGAATGCCAGTGGGGTTGATATCAAATTTGGTTTGTTCAGTGGCGCCAAGATTCGCACGGAATCTCTGGAAGCGCTGCTAGCGGGTGGGATCGCGTTTGCTACTCCGGAACAGGCTGAAGCTGTTGCCCCGGAAACCGCTTTTGAGCTGGCAGACAAGCCAAATTCGGAATGGCTGAAATGGACTCCAGGTATTGTATACCCTGAGTAGTTCCCGACTTCCTGTCTTTGATTAAAACGATCGTTTGCATCTTTTTTTCATGCAGGCATCATAGAAGACCGTATCAACAATAATGCTAACAGCAGGAAGTCTGATTAGGAATTAAGCTTGTGCTTATGAGCTCTATTCACGGTCAGGCTTCAGGATATAAAGAAGAATACTGATGTACCTGCATACTCTTTCTCCCCGTTTTTGTGAAACAGATGCCCTGGGGCATATTAATAACACGGTTCTGCCCGTATGGTTTGAGCAGGCAAGGGAACCCATTTTTCGACTATTCTCTCCGGATCTGGATACTGAAACTTGGCGATTGATCATTGCCAGAATTGAAGTGGAGTTTACTGCACAGCTCAAGTACGGGGCTGATGTCGAGATCAGAACTTATCTGGAGAAGGTCGGGAACTCGTCCATGTATATCCATCATGAAGCCTGGCAGAAAGAAGTATTGGCTGCACGGGGCAAAACTGTTCTTATTCATTATGATTATGAAACAGAGAAAGCCGCTTCTATTCCTGAAGAAATCCGGCAAAAGTTGTTAGAGCATATTCAGAAATGAGTGATGTACTTGAAATCAGGGCCGGTTCCCGGGCTCTGACAAAAATACGTGATGAAGGTCTTCCCCAATCCAGTATTGACGTCATGTTGGGGGCTTCAGGCGGACCTAAATGGTTTGTGCTTTCAGGTCTGGATAAGGCTCTGATAGGCGAGTACTTCAAAGATAGAAAACAACCTCTGAACCTTCTGGGTACCTCTGCCGGAGCCTGGCGCTTCAGCTGCTACGCCCAGAAAAATGCCTTGGAAGCACATCATCGATTTGAACAGGGATACTTGCTGACCGAGTACTCTGCCGAGCCAGACGCTGAGGAAGTCAGCCGAAAATGCCGGGTTCTGATTCGTGATATGTTGGGAAATTCAGGGGCTGGTGAGGTTGTTTCCAATGCCATCATGCGGTTTAACCTGATTGCTGTTAAGAGCAGAGGTCTTACCAAAAGTGAGGCAAACTGGAAGCAGATGGCCGGACTGGGTCTTGCTGCTACCGGCAATCTAATCAGTCGGAAAACACTGGGAGCTTTTTTTACAAGGGTTCTCTTTCATCATCCTGACGCCGATGCTCCGTTTTATGGAATGGATAACCTGCCAACGCAGAGAGTGTCTTTATCCGAGGATAATATTCTGGATGCCATTATGGCTTCTGGCTCTATTCCTCTGGTGATGGAAGGTGTCAGGGATATAGCGGGTTCTCCAAAAGGGGTTTACAGGGATGGTGGTGTCATAGACTACCACTTTGACATGGCGTTTCCTCAGGGGGATGGGCTGACCCTTTACCCCCACTTTTACAGCAGGATGGTGCCGGGTTGGTTTGATAAAAGCCTGAAGTGGCGTAAGCCTGCCATTGAGCACTGTGATCAACTGGTGATGGTTTCTCCTTCCGAATCCTTTGTGAGCAAACTTCCTTACGGAAAAATTCCAGACAGAACAGACTTTAAACATTTCTCTTTCGATGATCGAGTGAAGTATTGGAAGCAGGTTATCGAAGAGAGCGACCGGCTGGGTGAGGCTTTTCTGGAAGCTGTTGCAACCGATAAGATTCGGCAGAAGATAAAACCTTTTTCAAGTTCGGACTAAAAGCGGGCTAAAAAAGGTGTCAGAGTGGAATTAAAACTCAGAGTTCATGCTTCTCAACTAAAAAGCTATTTGCTTTAATGCCTTCAGCATACGACGGAATCGGCAGAAAGAGTGTCTTCTGACTTCGAAGTTTGTCATGAATGCTGTCAATGCGTTCAGAAATAACAATGCAATGAAAGAGGATTTCAATCATGGCTATTTACATGAATTTCAACAGCAAGCAACCTGCGGGTAACGTAACCGCAAAAGGCTATGAGGATTGGATTGAACTGGACTCATTCAATTTTGGCGCAGCCCGCAGCATCACCATGGAAGCGGGTGCCATGTCCAACCGGGAAGCCAGCCGCCCCACACTTAACGAAGTCAACTTTACCAAAAAGCTGGATGCCGCTTCTGGTGGTCTTTTCAAAGAGTCTGTAACCGGTTCGGAAGGTGTCACCGTTCAGATTGATATTGTCCAGACCGGTGCCAATGCGGTGACCAAATACGCCAGCTATGTGCTGGAAGAGTGCATGGTTTCCGCTTACAGCGTGGGTGCTGGTTCTGGAGGCGCTCCGACTGAAACCATTAGTCTGAGCTATGCCAAGGTCGTTGCTGATCTGAGCCATGCCGACAAGACTCACAAGAACAAGAAAAACCTCAAGGTCGGTTACGACCTGACCACCGCTGAGCCTTTATAACACTCTTGTTTTAAGGTTCTCTCATGAGCACAGGAAAAAACAGATTCTGTGCTCTTCTCTTGCCTATACAATCTACCAGTATGAAGTGTTATGGGTCATGTATGCTCAGTGTTCCTGGGGTTATTCCTCTGCCTTCTCGCCATAAAGGGGTCTGCCATGTCGATTCTTGATATTGGAAAAATGTGCACTTTCTCGAAAGTATCGGGAGTCATTCTCAATAACGGGGAGCCGGTAGTTGGCGCAACAGTGTTGAGAGAGTCCGGTTATCAGAAGAAAGTCACGGATCAAACGACTACGGATGAAAAGGGCTATTTCGAGATGCCCGCAAAGTTTGAGCGTACTATCGCCAAATACCTGCCCATGGAATTTGTGGCAGGGCAAACACTCACTGTTGAGTTTGAAGGAGAAAGTCACAGTATATGGCGAAGTGTTAAGAGAAGTCGTGAAGAAAATTCTGAGTCAAAAGGAAAGCCGATTGAAGTTAAGTGCGACCTTCAAAATGAAGAAAAGCCAATTGTAGTGAATAGAGTCGTCACTATCACTAAATGTGATTGGAATGTTGAACCAGATGAAGATGATTTTGATGATTGGAAATTATTCAGTGATGAATAATCAACAAGGAAGGAAAAATCGGTGTCAATGTCAATAGAACCTAGGCTGGCAGCCAACATTGCGAGTGCTGTATATGCGCTATCTGAGAAGCCAACAATTGAAGATGCCATAACTGATATGAACGCTCTTTTCAATGGTAGTCTCGTTTTCTCCGAATCCAACCTCCTCAAAGGCAAAACCGGCGGTCCTGGCTTTATCAAGGTCAGAACTGCCTTCGGTTTTGTGCTGGAAGGAAAAAAGCAGCTGAAAGGTCATACCTTTGTCGTATTCCGTGGCACCCAATACCTGGCGGATTATCTCAGCAACGCCAATTTTTTTGTAGGCTCCTCCAATACTGGCCGCTCCGTTCATCAAGGCTTTATGAAAGCTTTTAACTCCATGCTGCCCCAACTTCGGGAGTTTACCGGCAAACTGTCCAATGGCTCACAGGTTCATTGCATTGGCCACAGCCTGGGGGGCGCGCTTGCGACTATCGCCGCAGAGTGGCTTTCTGTCGAAAAAGGTATCAGACCCAAGTTGTATACCTTCGGCAGCCCCAGAGTCGGTCTGCAAGACTTCGCTCATGGTACCACTCAACGATTGGGCAGTGAGAACATTTTCAGAGCCTGGCATAAAACGGATCTTGTGCCCATGATCCCTATCTGGCCCTTTTTCCATACGCCTGATTCAGGTCGGGATTACTTTTTGCCCTCGCCCGGATTTTCCCCCAGTATTGAGTGGCATTCCATGAGTCATTACATTCGTTCGGTGGGAAAAAAGTCCTGGAGTAAGCTTTACGCGCTGAGAGAACCTCAACCCACAGAATCAGATATCCAGCGATGGCTGGCCGATAAAACCCTCTTGTCCAGTACCTTGCCAGCCATTCAATGGCTTCAAAGTGCACTGGCTTATGTGGTTGGCAAATGCCTGTCTGCCATAGGCAGCAGTTATCAGATGCTGCAATCTACCCACTCAACCCTCATGGACACTCTGGCGTGGATTCTCAGTCGGGGCGTCAAACTGACCGACAAGCTGTCAGGCTGGGTGGTGCATCTGATGCGAAAAATTGCTGAGTTTCTGGGCATGCACAGACACGTGAAAACCGAGAAACCGGAAAAGCAGCTGATTCGCTATCTTCTGGAGCGTCTGTCAGGCAAAGTCAACCAGATGGCCAAAAATGTCCTGAGCCAAGTGCTGGCCGATGGTCGGGCCATTTAATGTAGAGAGTGAAAGGAGGATTGACAGAATATTATGGGTTTTTTAACTTTATTGTTCTTTACAATGGTTTTGATAGCTATCGGCTTATTCTGCTTTATGGGTGTAGGCTTTGCTGGAGGAGCAATGGCACAGAATCATCCCGGTCGCTTTGGTTGGTATCTTCCGGTTTTCTACTTACTTGCCTTTGCCACTATATTGTTTATCTGTTATCTGTGGGTTCAGTTCTTTTTGACTGAATCCTTGCCTTTCCAATGGACTTACTTGATATTGCCTGCTGGGCAGATTGCCCATATGATCCTTGGTGCTGTTGCTTCGACTTAGCTCGGATGCTTCTTGGCTTTCATGCCGAGCTTTGCCTCTGTAGTTCATTCATGGTTCACTGATGAGTGCAGGCCGAACTCAATTCAAAAGTGGCTCAAGAGTCGGCCAGACATTATCAAGAAGTTTCGGTTGTGCCCTGGCGGTAGGGTGTATTCCATCCGGCTGATTTAAATCACTGTTTCCAGCAACACCATCAAGAAAGAAAGGCACAGTCTTCAGGTTGTAGGTTTTGCCCAGCTCCTGAAAAGTTTGTGTAAATTTACGAGTGTAGAGAGGACCGTAATTAGGGGGGATCTGCATTTCAAACAGTACGGTTTTAACTTTTTTGTCCTGAGCGATTTGAATCATTTTTTCAAGATTCTGTTTCGTGCTATTTAAAGAAGTGCCCCGCAGCCCGTCGTTTGCACCCAGTTCCAATAACATGAGATCGGGTTTGTATTGATCAAGGGTTGACTGGAGGCGACTCAATCCCCCAGCCGTTGTTTCGCCACTGATACTGACATTGACTACTTTCCAGCCAGGGTTGGTTTGTTGCATTTTTTGCTGTAATAAATGAACCCAACCTTGATTGATTTCAATACCATAAGCCGCACTGAGACTGTCGCCAAAAACCAGCAGGGTTTTCTCAGTAGCAGCGGATGCACTCCAGCTCGCCGTGAGGCATCCGATAAAAAGACATGAGCTCATTAAATATTTTCTTGCCGCCCTTGTTGATGAGAAAGTTGATAAGAAAGGCGATAATAAAAATGGCTCGATCCCTATTAATTTAAACATCAGCAGACGACTGCGTATGACAACTGGCACAGAATCCTCCATTGCCGTTTCGGCGAAATCCCTGAGTAAAACAGTAAAAGCCCAGAGTGGTTCGCTCACCATCTTGTCCGGACTCGATCTCAAGATCAAGTCAGGGGAGTCTGTCGCCATTATTGGGACTTCAGGATCCGGAAAGTCAACTCTTCTGGGAATCCTGGCAGGGCTTGATCAGCCTACTGATGGTGAAGTAGCCCTGGCTGGAAAACGAATTGATCATCTGGATGAAGATGCCAGAGCCCGGGTCAGAGCCGATCATACCGGTTTTGTTTTTCAATCTTTCCATCTTCTGCCCAACCTGACCGCTTTGGAAAATGTCATGCTGCCCCTTGAGCTGGCGGGAAAAGATAAAGCCCAGGCACATTCCAGAACATTACTTGAAAGAGTAGGACTGTCTGAAAGGTTGACGCACTACCCCAGACAGTTATCTGGAGGAGAGCAGCAGCGGGTGGCTATTGCCAGAGCATTTGCCGGACAGCCTGACATACTGTTTGCCGATGAACCGACAGGCAATCTGGATGAGAAAACCGGAGAAAGCATTATTGATTTGCTGTTCGAAGTGAATCGAGAAAATAAAACGACGTTGGTTCTGGTTACTCACGACTTGCAGTTAGCCCAGCGCTGTCAGCGAATCTTGAAGTTGACTCAGGGACGTCTGGAAGAAGAGAAATCCAAAGAGAGCAACGCTGAATATGCCGGAGCAGCAAAATGAGTCGAAGTTTTTTGCTCTCGTGGCGTTTTTTACTCAGAGACTGGCGGTCAGGAGAACTCTGGCTACTGATGTTGTCTCTGCTGATGGCAGTGAGTGTTAGTACATCCATCGCGATTTTCAGTGAAAGGTTACAGCTTTCTCTGGGTAGACAGGTTGCCGAGGTGATGGGAGCTGATCTGGTCATCAGCAGTCCAAGACGACTGTCAGAAGAACTGAATCAGACCATAGAAGGCCAATCCGTCGAACAGGCGACTGTTCTGGAGTTTCCCTCGGTGGTTATGGCGGGGGATCAGATGCAACTGGTATCGGCCAAGGCGGTGACCAGTAATTATCCTCTGCGTGGGCATATGAGAACGGCTGATCAGCCTTTTGCTGCTGATGAAGTTGCTCAGGATACGCCTGGCAAAGGAGAAGTGTGGCTGGAGCCCAGGTTGTTCCCGCTATTGGGTGTAGAAGTCGGCGATACATTGCTTCTTGGGGAGGCTGAGTTCAGGGTTGCCCGGGCTATCACTCTGGAAACTGATCGTGGCAGTGGTTTCTACAGCCTGTCTCCTCGTCTGATGTTTAATATGAACGACCTGGATGATACCGGAATTATTCAGCCAGGCAGTCGAGTCTACTGGAAGAGGCTGATTGCGGGCGAAGCAGGCGAGCTGGCAGGATTTAGAAGCACCGTAGAACCTCTTCTAACGGACAGTGAAAAGTTGAGTCTGGCAGAAGACAACCGAGAAGATCTTCGCAGTTCAGTGGTACTGCTAAAGCAATTTCTGGGGTTGGGCAGTATTGCCGCCATGTTGCTGGCGGGTATTGCTGTAGCTATGACCAGTCGCCGTTTTGCTGAACGACGCTTTGATGGTATCGCAGTGATGCGGTGTATGGGAGCACAGCAGAATCAAGTCATGCAGATCTTTATCGGAGAACTGCTCTGGATTGCTGTTCTGGTCGCAGTGCCGGGTGTGATCATAGGTTGGTTATTGCAAGCTGGAGTGGTCAAGTTGTTGGCTGGAGTCTTGCCTGCATGGCTTCCCGAGGCGGGCCCTATGCCAATGGTAGTAGGTGGTTTGACCGGTATTATCACCCTGATCGGTTTTGGGCTGGCTCCTTTACTGAGATTACGGGAAGTGACTCCACTCAGGGTATTAAGGCGAGAACTGACACCTGCGGCGGCAGGTGTATGGTCTATTTATGGACTGTCTTTGATTTCCATGCTGGCTTTGCTCTGGTATCACACAGGTCAGTTGTTGATGACGGTGGGAATCATTCTTGGGGTCACTGCTGTCATACTGCTGATCACTCTGGCTATCAACGCTGGACTGGCAAGAGTCCAGCGTCGTTTGTCAGAACATCCAGTGCCCATGCCATGGAGGCTGGGTCTGAAACGATTGCTGCAAGAACAGGGGCAGACTTCTGCTCAGTTAATTGCATTCACCCTGACATTTATGGCCATGGCTCTGGTGTTATTGGTGAGAACGGATTTGCTGGAACGTTGGCAGCAACAATTACCGGAGAATACCCCCAATTATTTTGCAGTGAATATTCAGCCTTCAGAAGTTGAACCCTTCCAGAACTTTTTACAGAACAATGATATCGATGGAACGTCCCTCTACCCCATGGTTCGGGGACGACTTATTGAAATCAATGGGCAGCCAGCCAGAGAGGCTGTTTCAGAAGAACAGAGAGATCATAACTCACTGAATCGTGAGCTTAATATGACCTGGTCAGATCAGCCTGCACCTGAAGCAGAAATGGTGGAGGGGGAGTGGTGGCAACCCGGTGATACCGGTGAGATCTCCATAGAGACGTCTATTGTTGAGCATCTGGGAGTCAACCTGGGTGATGAGCTGACGTTTATGATTGCGGGTACGCCAGTGAGTGCTGAAGTCACCAGCATCAGGGAAGTTCAGTGGGAATCCTTTCAGCCCAATTTTTATATGGTTTTGCCAGAAGCTTCTCTGAAGAACTTACCCGCTACCTGGCTGAACAGTTTTTATCTGCCACAGCAGGAACGGTTGGTTTTGAATGAGTTGGTGCGAGAGTTTCCAACGATCAGTCTGCTGGATATGGATGCCGTTATCAGCCAGGTTCAGGGGATGCTGGAGCAATCCATTCTTGCGGTCGAAGCGATGCTCCTTGCATTACTGATGGCAGGTCTACTGGTTCTGGCATCGGCTATAGAAGCCAGTCTTGATACACGACTGCGTGAAGGTGCTCTGATTCGATCCCTGGGAGGGAGTAGAAAACAGCTCATGATCATGCAGGTGGGAGAGTTCTTCATTATGGGGGCATTCTCCGGCGTGATTGCTGTTGTGGGCACAGAACTCTGCAGCTGGTGGCTGAATGTTCAGGTCTTTGAGCTTTCCTGGCAGCCAGCTATCTGGCTCTGGTTCACGCTTCCCGTTGTCAGTGCTCTGCTGATCGGTCTATCAGGTTGGCTGGGTATTCGACGTGTTATCAGGCAGTCACCTGGAGTAGTGTTAAAACAGGAGTGATTGTTTGAGCTCATAATACCAATTGCACATTCTAACTACGCTATTGCGCTAGCAATCTGAACAACAGCCCTGCATTGGAACTCCTCGCAATAGCTAGCTATTACCGTTGTTCCGCCTTGTTCTGATGTCCAGCTTGCCATGCTCATTACGGTAGTTAGAAAATGCGATTGGTATAAGTTATTAACATCAAGGCGTGAGGCCTTTAGTCAATACCTTATCTGCCTAATTCGAACGTAAGCCAATAGGTCAGAGTCCATTTTCTTGGTGACTGTAAAAGTAACACTCGATTCTGCAGTTTTTAGCGTTTGACGAAGGAAGATTCTTGTGGACTGCGGAACCAGTCTACTACTGTGACTCCTGTACCAAGCCTGGCGAGGTACAATCAACATCACAGCAGCAGGCTGGCAA